>NZ_JBHVSQ010000011.1:0-68861 GCF_042885055.1 Isoptericola sp. NPDC058082
CCCTCGTGCCGGCGGCCGCGCTCGCCACGCTGGCGGCGCTCGGCGCGCTCGCGGTCGCCGCCCTCGGGACGGCGTCGGCCCTGGTGGCGGCCGTGCTGCTCGTCGCGGTGGCAGGCGTGGCGCTCGCGGCCCGGTTCGACCTGGACCGCGGCGTGCACCGGACCGGCGTCGTGCGCGCCTCCGGCCCGCTGCTCGCCGTCGCGCCGGTCGCGGCGACGGCAGCCGTCGTCGGGCCCGCGGCGCTCGCGCTCGCCGCGCCCGCGGCGGTGCTGCACGGGCTGACGTGGCCCGTCCTCGGGGCGTTCGCCGCCGTCCTCGCGGCGCAGGCCGTGAGCTGGCGCGTTCTGGTGCGCCCGCTCGGGCCGCGCACCGCGGTCTTCCTCTGAGCGTCGCCGCCGAGCACTTCCTCCGAGCACTTCCTCCGAGCGCTTCCTCCGAGCGCAGTCCTGACGCGGTCGTGACGCCGGGGCAACACCGCGGAAACGGGCGGCGCGCAGCATGAGAGGAGCGGCCGCCCGGGCCGCGCGAAGGAGGCCCCCATGGCTGTCACGATGCCCGTCCCCACGCCCGTCCCGGCCCCGTCGCGGGCGGTCCTGCCCTCGCCGCACTCCGCGACCGCCCCCGGAGCGGGCCGTCGCGCCAACCCCGGCGACCGCCTCACGGTCGACCCCGACGACCGCCGTCGGCGCGCCCGCACCGCGCTGCTGGAGCTGGCCGTCGCACGCTCCGTCGAACGCCGCCGGACGGTCTGAACGGTGGTCCGGGCGGGGGCCTGAGCAGGGCCTGCGCAGCGGGGTCGCGCACGGGTCGCCGGGCGCGGGGGCCAGGCTTAGGTTCGAGAGGTGGCCCGACGACGCGGCGCCCGCCCGGACGCCTACACGTTCGACCTCGACGTGGACGGCGTGGCGCCGGACGACGCCGAGGACGGCGCAGCCGCGCCGGTCGTCCGAGCCACCCGGAGCGCCGGGCCCAGGAGCCCGCTCCTCATCGACCTCGACCCCGACGACGTCGACGACGGTCTCGACGAGCCCCCACCGCCGTCCGGCGCCGGCGCGGAGCCGCTCACGTGGCGCCGTGCGCTGGGCCGCGCGCGCGACGCCCTGCGTGGCCGCCGGCTGGTGGTCGCGGTGGTGGTGGTCGCGGCGGTGCTCGCGGTGATGGTCGTCGACACGGTGGGCGACCGGGGCCGTCTCGCCGCGCTGCGCGCCGCGCCCGGCGGCGTGCTGGACCTGAGCGCCGAGCCGCGCGAGGTGTGGCGGGTCGAGGCGGAGGGCAGCGTGCCGGGCGGGCTCATGGCGGTGGCCGGCGGGCTGGTGGTGGCGCAGCACCGGGACGCGCTCTTCGGCCTGGACGTCGAGACGGGCGAGCGGCGCTGGCGGGTGGGGCTCCCGCCCGGCGCGAGCTCGTGCGGGCCGGGGATGCAGGTGTGGTCGGGCGGCGCCGAGACGGACACCGCGGACCGGATCGTGTGCGTGACGGCGACGCTCTCCGACGGCGGTGCCTCGGAGGGCGACATGGTGCGGCGCAGCACGGTGACCGTGATCGCCGCCGACGGCACCGTGGAGGGCACGCGGGAGGTGGAGGGGTCCCCGGCCGAGCTGTACCCGGGCGGCGACGGCTCGCTGGTCTCCGTCGAGTGGGTGGGCGACGCGTCGCCCGTGGACCCGCGGGTCGCCGACGACGTCGTGGCCGGCACCGCCGACGCGGGGGACATCGCGGACGGCTACGACCTGCGGGTCCGGGTCGAGGACGCGGTCACGGGGGAGCGGCGCTGGCAGCAGACGGTCCCGTTCGACGGGACGGTGGACCCGTCGCTGTGCGTGCGGTGGTCGGACGACGGCACGACGTCCGGGGTGGACCTGCGCGGCGGCGTCCAGACGGTGGTCACCGACCGCCTGCTGTGGCTCGGCGGGTGCGGCATCGACGCGTGGTTCACTCCCGACGGCGCCCGCCTGGACCGGTCCGCGGACCCCGGGACGTTCGAGGGGTTCTCCGTGGAGTCGCTGACCGGCGGCGGCTACGTGGTGCGGACGGACGCCGACGCCCTGCGCGCCGACAGCCCCACCGCGACCGACCGCATCCTGCGCGACGACGGCAGCGAGGTGCGCGAGGTGCGCGGGCGGTACCTCGTGCCGCTGAGCACGGACGGCGGCGGCGACGGCGTGCACCTCGCGCGGCGCGGCGAGGCGACCGTGGCGACCTCCGACGACGGGACGGAGCTCTGGCGGACCGACGTCCGCAGCACCACCGTGCTGGTGCGGACCGCGCAGGTGGCGGTGGTGGTCGACGAAGGCCGGCGCGTGTACGGCGTGGACCTCGGCACGGGGGACGTGCTGTGGGTGCGGCCCGACCTCGTGGACGGGCTCGACGCGATGGGGGCGTACGGGCCGCGGTTCGTCGACGCGGCGTTCACCGACGGACGGCTGGCCGCGTTCGTGGTGCCGGACTACGCCCGAGGCGACGTCGTGCACTGGGTAGCGCTCGACGCCACCTCGGGTCGTCAGCTGTGGCAGGTCGAGCTCGGCGGCGACGGCTGGGGGGTCCAGCTCGCGGTCGCCGGCCGGCTCGTCCGCTGGTCACCGACCGAGATCGTCGGCCTCGGCTGACGGGTCGTCGTCGGCGTCGACGTCGGGGGCGGTGTCGTCCGCGAGCACGAGGTAGACCTCGCGCCGCGCCTTGTCGAGCACCGCGGCCGCGGCCTCGGCCTGCGCCCGGGTGCCCGCGCGGGCGACCTGCTCGACGGCGCCGCCCAGGGCGCGCATCGCGTGGTGCAGCTCGTGGCCCTGGCGTCGCGGGTCCTCCGCGACCTTCTGCCACGGGGTGCCGAGCTCCTCGCGGTGCTCCTCGACGTAGGCGCGGCCGGTGTCGGTGAGCGACGCGAGACGGCGCCCGCCGTCGTCCGCCACCGCGACGAGGCCCTCGTCCTGGAGCTGGGAGATGGCCGGGTAGACGGCGCCCGGGCTGGGGCGCCAGCGGCCGTCGGTGCGCTCGGCGAGCTCGGTGATCACCTGGTAGCCGTGCATGGGCTGCTCGGCGAGCAGCAGCAGCAGGGCGGCGCGGATCTCACCGCGTCCGGCCCGGCGGCCGCCGCCCCGGTGGCCGCGCGGGCCGAAGCCGGGGCCGAAGCCCGGGCCGGGAGGGAACCCGGGGCCGAAGCCCCCGGGGCCGGGGAAGTCGCCCCGCCGGCGGCGGTCGCCGCGCGGGCCGGGCTGACGGTCGAAGGGGTGCCGGTCGAAGGACCGGGGGTCGTAGGTGCGGGGGTCGAAAGAGCTGTCTCGGGGGGTACGCATGAGCGGTGTCCTCACTGGTTCGGGATTCTGAGGTGGGTGTCGGCCGGGGAGCGCCTGCGGCGTCTCTACCTCAACTGGCGACGTATCTAAGATAGGACGCGATATATCGTTACGCAAGACCGGAAGAGTGTGACCTGGGTCACTCTGATTCCGGTTCGGTGACGGCCGCGGGAGAACGTTCGGGCGGGCGCTTACGTTGTTCGGCATGGACGTCCTCCTCTTCGGCGTGCTCGCGGCGGTCGTCGTCATCGCCGTCACCGCGCTGGCACCCCGGGCCGGGGTCGCCGCACCGCTGGTCCTGGTGCTGATCGGCGTCGCCGTGAGCTTCCTGCCCGTCGTGCCGGCCATCCCGATCAACCCCGAGGTGATCCTGGTCGGGGTGCTGCCCGCGCTGCTCTACGCCTCGGCGGCGTCGTTCCCGTCCATGGACTTCCGGCGCGACTTCACGGCGATCGGCGGGATGGCCGTGCTGCTCGTGGTCATCTCCGCGGTGCTGCTCGGGTTCGTCTTCTCGTGGGTGATCCCCGGGATCGACCTCGCCGCCGGCATCGCGCTCGGCGCCATCGTCAGCCCCACGGACGCCGTCGCGACGTCGATCATCAAGAAGCTCGGGGCACCGCAGCGCGTCGTCGTCATGCTCGAGGGCGAGGGGCTGCTCAACGACGCCACGTCGCTGGTGCTGCTGCGCTCCGCCATCGCCGCGACGGCGGCCAGCGTCAGCCTCTGGGGCGTGGTCGGCAGCTTCCTCAAGGCCGTGCTGCTCGCCGTGCTCATCGGCGTGATCGTCGGCCGCCTGGGCCTGTGGGTGCGCGAGCGACTGGGGAACGCGGCGCTCGCCACGGCGGTGTCGTTCGTGGTGCCGTTCGCGGCCTACCTGCCCGCGGAGGAGCTGGACGCGTCGGGCATCGTGGCGGCCGTGGCGGCCGGCCTCGTCACCAGCACGCTCTCCGCGCGCCACCTCAGTCCCCAGGACCGGGTGGCGGAACGCATGAACTGGCGGACGATCGAGACCCTGCTCGAGGGCGGCCTGTTCCTCGCCATGGGGCTTGAGGTGTTCGGGCTGGTCCAGGACGTGCGGGAGGCGCACGGGTCGCTCTGGACGGCGGTCGGCGTCGCTGCCCTCGCCGCCGTGGGCGTCATCGCGCTGCGGGCGCTGTTCGTGCTCCCGCTGCTGCGCTACCTCGCCGCGCGGCGCCGCCGGGCCGAGCAGGTCCGCGAGACGCTCGACCGGATGGAGCGGAAGGTCTCCGCGAGGCTCGACGAGTTCACCGACCCGAACGGGATCATCACGCCCGACGCCGCGAAGGCGCTGTCGGCCGTGTGGACGCAGGGCGACCAGCGCGTGTGGGAGGCCGGCAACCCGCGCCGCCAGGTCCGGCGGGTGCAGCGGCGGGTGCAGCTCGAGGCCGAGAAGCGGCGGGCCGCGGCCGCGGGCGGGCTGTCCGACGACCAGAAGGAGCGGATCCGGCAGCGCCGGTCGGACCGGATCGCGGAGTTCCGCCGCCGGTTCACGCGCCGCATCGCCGACGTCGACTACCTGCTCGCCGCGCCCCTCGGGCCCAAGGAGGGCGTGGTCATCGTGTGGGCGGGGATGCGCGGCGTCGTCACGCTGGCGGCCGCGCAGACGCTCCCGTCGGACTTCCCGCAGCGGTCCCTGCTGATCCTCATCGCGTTCGGCGTCGCCGCGGGCACCCTGCTGGTGCAGGGCGGCACGCTGCCCTGGGTGGTGCGCCGGCTGGGGCTGTCGGGCGTCACGTCGTCGCGGTTCGACGAGGGCACGCAGGGGCTGCGCGAGATCGTCGACGGCACCGCCCGCGACATGCTCGACGACCCCGAGCTGCGCCGCAAGGACGGGACCCCGTACGCGCCGTACGTCGTGGAGCGCGTGCGGACCGTCGTCGTGCGCGAGCAGGCCGACCAGGACGAGGAGGAGGCGACGCCCGAGGAGCTGTCCACCCAGTTCTTCGAGCTGCGCCTCGCGACCATCGCCGCGCAGCGCAAGGCCCTGCTCGAGGCCCGAGCCCTGGGCACGTTCGACTCGGACCTGCTGAGCAGGGCCCTGGACCAGCTCGACGCCGACCAGATCGCCGTCGAGATGCGCGGGCATCTCGACGGCTGACCCGGCCGGCTGACCCGGCCGGCTGATCCGGCCGGCTGATCTGGTCAGGACGACGAGATCTCGCTGCGCGCCGTCCGCCACAGGCCGCCGGCCAGGGGCGCGACCACCCAGAGGAGCGTCGCGGTGGCGAGGTGCGCCCACCCCGCGCCGTCCGGCCACACGGTGCTGGTCAGCGGCATCGCCGCGGTGGTCAGGTCGATCCACGGCAGCACGTCCGCCATCCCGGGGACCAGACCGCCGAGGAGGTTGAAGAGGGTGGGCGCGAGGAACAGGGTCACGATCGCGCCCGGGGTGCTGCGCAGCACCAGGCCGAAGCCGACGCCCTGCGCCATGTAGAGCACCGTCGTGATCGCCAGGCCGCCGACGAGTGCTCCGGTGGCGTCCCAGGCGGGCGTGGCGTCGCGGAACGCGACCACCAGGACGTGGGCGAGCGCGGCGAGCCCGACGGCGAGGACGAGGAGCGCGACGCCGGAACCGATCGCGCCGACCACCTTGGCCAGCCCGACGCGCGTGCGGCGGGGTTCGAGCGTGAACGTCACCAGGGCGGTCCGCTGGGACCACTCCGACGTCGCGGCGAGCACGCCGACGATGGGCAGGAGCATCGCCATCGGCGTGGTCGTGCCGACGACGAAGGCGGCGAACGAGTGGTTGCCGCCGTTCACGGCCATCATCACGGCGAGCACGCCGGCGGTGACGATCGCGATGACGGCGAGCATCCAGCGGCCCGCGCGGGTGTCGAGCTGCTTGCGCCACTCGACGAGCGTGAGGGTCGCGAAGGACACGGGGCGGAGGTCGGCGCCCGGACGGTTCGTGCGGCTCGCGCGGGTGGCGCGGGTCGGGGTCGCGGTGGTCATGCCGACACCTCCATACGGGTCTGCTCGCGGGCGTCGTCGGCGGTCAGCTCGAGGAAGAGGTCCTCGAGGCCGCGGGAGTCGGCGGCGCGCAGCTCGGCGAGCACGACGCCCGCGGCGGCGGCCGCGCGGCCGACGTCGATGGGCTCGGCCTCGACAGACAGCCCGCCGGTGGCGAGCTCCTCGACACCCGCACCGCCCTGGCGCAGGGCGAGGGCGAGCGCGCCGTCGTCGGTGGAGCGGACGAACGTGCCCGCCTGGCGCAGCAGGTCGTCCTTGTGGCCCTCGGCGACCACGCGGCCGCGGCCGATGACGACGATCCGGTCGGCGACCGCCTCCATCTCGCGCAGCAGGTGCGACGAGAGCAGCACGGTGCCGCCCCGGGAGGCGAAGTCGTCCAGCAGGTCGCGCATCCAGCGGATGCCGGCGGGGTCGAGCCCGTTGGCCGGCTCGTCGAGGATCAGCACCTCGGGGTCGCCGAGCAGCGCGGACGCGAGCCCGAGCCGCTGCCGCATGCCGAGGGAGTACTGGCCCACGCGGCGGGCGGCCTCCCGCCCGGTGAGGCCCACCAGGTCGAGCGTGGTGTCAATGCGGCGGCGGTCGACGCCGGTCATGAGCGCGGCGAGGGTGAGGACCTCGCGCCCGGTGCGGCCGGAGTGCTGGGCGGCGGCGTCGAGCAGCACGCCCACGCGCCGGCCGGGGTTGGCGAGCGCCGTGAACGGCTTGCCGAGCACGCGGGCGGAGCCCGACGTGGCGGGCGTGAGGCCGCAGATCATGCGCATCGTCGTGGACTTTCCGGCGCCGTTGGGGCCGAGGAAGCCCGTCACGTGACCGGGCTCGACGGTGAACGACACGTCGTCCACGGCCACGGCCGGCCCATATCTCTTGGTCAGGTGCTCCACGGTGATCATGGCTCCACCCTGCCCGGGCGCGGGCGGGCGCCGCGTCCGGCGAGGGGATGGTTCGTGTCCTCCTTCCGGAGGATGCGGCGGCGACCACCGGCGGATGCCCGCGGCCCCGCGGCTGCCTAGGCTCGACGTCGTGCCGACCGCCCCTGCCCGTCCGTCCCGAGCCCGCCGCGTCTGGGGCGAGACGTGGCGCGTGCTGGTGGCCCTCCTGGCCGGCCTGACGGTGATGGTCCTCGTCGCGTGGGAGGTGGACACCGGGCAGCGGGAGATGACCGACGGGCAGTGGGCGCTGGACTTCGTCGTCGGCCTGGTGGGTCTGGCGCTGCTGCCCCTGCGCCGCAGGGCACCCCTGACGATCGCCCTGGTGCTGAGCGCCGCCGCGACGGTCTCGTCCCTGGTGGTCGGCGCCGAGACCATCGCGGTGATCTCCCTGGCCACGACCCGGCGCTGGTGGAAGGTCGCCGTGGTCGGCGTGGTGTTCGTGGCCGCGGGTCGCGTGCACAGCTCGCTGCACCCCTACGTCACGCCGGAGTCGTACGACCGGTGGATCGAGATCGTCGGCGGCGCGGTCATGTACGCCCTGTTCGTCTGGATCGGCGCGTACATCGGCCTGCGCCGGGAGCACCTCGCGTCGTTGCAGGAGCGGGCCGAGACGGCCGAGCGGGAGCAGGTGAGCCGGGTGGCGCAGGCGAGGACGGCGGAGCGGACCCGCATCGCGCGGGAGATGCACGACGTGCTGGCCCACCGCATCTCGCTCGTCGCGATGCACGCGGGCGCCCTGGCCTACCGCACCGACCTGCCGCCGGAGAAGGTCGCGGAGACCGCGGGCGTGGTCCGGGACAACGCGCACGCCGCCCTGGCCGAGCTGCGGGAGGTGCTGGGCGTGCTGCGCGACCCGCTCGCCGGGGACGCGCCGCCGGAGCCGCCGCAGCCGTCGCTGGCCGACCTCGCCGACCTCTTCGCCGAGGCCCGCGCGAACGGGGCCGACGTCCGGGTCGACGGGCCGGTCGACGACCTGGCGGAGCGCACGGGCGGGCTCGGGGAGGCGGTCAGCCGGCACGCGTACCGGATCGTGCAGGAGGGGCTGACGAACGCGCGCAAGCACGCCCCCTGGGCGCCGGTGTCCGTGTCGGTGGCGGGCGCGCCGGGCGAGGGGCTGGCGATCGTCGTGCGCAACCCGGTGCGCAGCGTCGGGCCGATGCCCGAGGCGCCCGCGCCGCCGCCGTCGGGCCTCGGCCTGGTGGGGCTCACGGAACGGGTGGAGCTCGTCGGCGGTCGCCTGACGTACGGCACGACGGCGGACCCGGCGTCGCGCGACGGGCGCGCCGCGGCGTTCGTGCTGGAGGCCTGGCTACCGTGGGCGGCATGAGGTGGACGGCATGAGGTGGACGGCATGAGCGAGAAGACGCGCGTGGTGCTGGTCGACGACGACGCGCTGGTGCGCTCCGGGCTCACGCTCATCCTGGGCGGCGACGCGGACCTGGAGGTCGTCGCGACGGCGTCGGACGGGCTCGAGGCGCTGGACGTCGTGGCGCGCGAGCGGCCCGACGTCGTCCTCATGGACATCCGCATGCCGCGCCTGGACGGCATCGAGGCGACGCGCCGGCTCCGGTCGGTCCCCGACGCCCGGGTCATCGTGCTCACCACGTTCGACGCGGACGACATGATCGTCGAGGCCCTGCGCGCGGGCGCGGCAGGGTTCCTGCTCAAGGACACCCCTCCCGATCGCCTGGTCGCCGCCGTCCGGGCGGCCGCGGCGGGGGAACCGACGCTCTCGCCGCGCGTCGCGGAGCAGCTCATCGCCCAGGTCACCGACCGCTCCGCCCCCGACGGTCGCCGGGCCGCCGCCGCGCGGCTGGAGACGCTGACCGGCCGCGAGCGCGACGTCGCCCTCGCCGTCGCGCGCGGGCTGTCCAACGCCGAGGTCGCCGCCGAGCTCTACATGAGCGTCCCGACCGTGAAGACGCACGTGTCGCGCATCCTCACCAAGCTGGACGCCGCCAACCGCGTGCAGGCCGCGATCGTCGTGCACGACGCCGGGCTCGCCGCCGGCTGAGCGGCTCCCGCCCGACCTGCGTCAGCGTGTCGCACGTCGGCGCGTCGTCACGCCGTGACCCTGGCGTGGCGTGGTCGAGGTCGAGGTCGAGGTCGAGGTCGAGGTCGAGGCCGGGGGCCGGTGAGGTGGGAGGTGGCGTGGTGGTGCTGTCACCAGGGCGAGCGGGACAGAGGAGCCTCCGTGAGCAGGTCGGAGACCCGGCACCCGTAGAGGACGGCGATCCGCCCGATCTCGTCGAGCGACCACGGCACCTGACCCGTGTACCGGGCGGAGTTCGCCGAGCGTGAGTGCCCGAGCGCCATCGCGAGATCCTGCTGCAGCATCCCTCGCCGCGCGGTCTCGTACCGGACCGCCCCGGCCGCGACGGCGGCGATGTCGGGGTCGACGTCCGGGTCCGTGGGCGGGCTCCCGTAGGTGCTCACGTCACCGATGCTGGCGGACCCCGGCGTCCGTGATCGCCCGTCGTGCACAGGCCTCAGGCGGCCAGGCGCTCCCGCAGCCACGCGATGTCGGGGCCCATGTCGCCGTGCGTCTCGCACACCACGGGCGCGCCGGCCGCGGCGACCACGCCGACGAGCAGCTCGGGCGGGATGTTCCCGTCACCGAAGTGCGCGTGGCGGTCGGCGCCGGAGCCCGCCGTGTCGCGGGAGTCGTTGGCGTGCACCAGGTCGATGCGGCCGGTGATCGCGCGGATGTCGTCGACCGCCGTGGCGAGGTCGATGCCGCCCGCCCACGCGTGGCAGGTGTCGAGGGTGAAGCCGACGTTCTCGGCGCCGTTCGCCCGCATCACCGCGGCCCAGAGCATCTCCAGCCGGTCGAGGCGGCGGGCCATGGAGAAGTCGCCGCCGGCGGTGTTCTCGATGAGCACGGGCACGTCGGTCTCGAGCGCGTCGATCGCCTTGCGCCAGTTGTCGAAGCCGACGTCCGGGTCGTCCTTCGCGGTGACGTGCCCGCCGTGCACGACGACGCCCTTCGCCCCGATCTCGCCGGCACCGGTCATGATCTGCTGGAGCAGCTTGCGGCTGGGGATGCGGATGCGGTTGTTGGTGGACGCCACGTTGATCACGTAGGGCGCGTGCACGAAGACGTCGATCCCCGCGGCCGCCGTCTCCTCGCGGAAGGCCTCGGCGCCGCCGGGATGGTCGAGCGGCGGCACCTTCCACGCCTGCGGGTCGGAGAGGAACGCCTGCGCCACCTCGGCCCCGATCTCCTTCGCCTGCGCGACGGCGTCGGACAGGTCGACGTGGGCCCCGATCTTCACGCTCATGCGCCCACCCTACGGATCGCGCCCGACAACGCCCGCTCGACAACGCCCGTCCGCCGCCGTCGTAGGCTGGCCCACCATGAGCACCACGCCGCCGCTCGCGTACGTCATCGCCGGGTCCGAGGCCACGGGAGGGGCCGGGATCCAGGCCGACCTCAAGACCTTCCAGCAGCTCGGCACCTACGGGGTGGGCACGCTGACCTGCATCGTCTCGTTCGACCCGAAGCACGACTGGGGCCACCGGTTCGTGCCCGTGGAGCCGCAGGTCATCGCGGACCAGTTCGAGGCCGCGACGTCCACCCACGCGCTGGACGTCGTGAAGATCGGGATGCTCGGCACGCCCGCGACCATCGACGTCGTGGCCCGCTCGCTGGAGACGCAGCCGTGGCGGCACGTCGTCCTCGACCCGGTGCTGATCTGCAAGGGGCAGGAGCCCGGCGCCGCGCTCGACACCGACACGGCGCTGCGCGAGCGCGTGCTGCCGCTGGCCACGGTCGTGACGCCCAACCTGTTCGAGGCCAAGACGCTCGCCGGCATGGACGACATCACGTCCGTCGAGGAGCTGACCGAGGCCGCGCGCCGCATCCACGCCCGCCTGGGCGACGGCCACGGCCGCCGGTACGTGGTCGCGAAGGGCGGCGTCGAGCTGGCCGGCCCGGACGCCGTCGACGTCCTGTTCGACGGCGACGAGGTCACCGTCTTCGCCACCCCCAAGGTGGGCGAGGAGCGCGTCTCCGGCGCCGGCTGCACGTTCGCCGCCGCCATCACCGCGGAGCTGGCCAAGGGCGCCGACGTGCCCGAGGCGGTCCGCGTCGCGAAGGACATGGTGACGCAGGGCATCGAGGCGCGGGTCGAGGCCCGCACGCCGTTCGACACCGTGTGGCAGGGCGCTTACGCCTCCTGAGGGCCTGAGGAAGGAGCCGCCGTGACCGTCGACGAGGACGTGCACGCGGGCGGGCACCGCACGCACGAGGTCACGAACCAGCCGCCGGAACGGGCGGACGTCAACGAGTACCTCGACTTCCCGGTGCTGCGCGACGCCGTGCACGCCTTCGGCGGCGGCTGGGGCGAGGAGCGGCTCGTCGAGGCGGGCGCGCACGTCGGGAGCGCGACCTTCCAGCGGTCCGCGGAGCTCGCGAACACCCACGAGCCGGTGCTGCGCACCCACGACCGCCGCGGGCGCCGGATCGACGAGGTCGAGTACCACCCCGCGTACCACGAGGTGATCGCCGCGGCCGTGGCGCGCGGAGCCCACACGAGCGCGTGGGCCGACCCCCGGCCGGGGGCGAACGTCGTCCGCGGCGCCCTGTTCTCCCTGTTCGGGCAGGTGGAGCCCGGGCACGCGTGCCCGGTGTCGATGACGCACGCGGCCGTGGCCAGCCTGCGGCACGCCCCCGACCTGGCGGCCCTGTGGGAGCCGCGGCTGCTCGCCACCGGGTACGACGGCGCGCTCGCCGCGCCCGGCACCAAGCCCGGCGCGCTCGTGGGCATGGCGATGACGGAGAAGCAGGGCGGCAGCGACGTGCGGGCGAACACGACCCGCGCGACGCCGGCCGGTGACGGCACGCACGTGCTCACCGGTCACAAGTGGTTCTGCTCGGCGCCGATGTCGGACGCGTTCCTCGTGCTCGCGCAGGCGCCGGACGGCCAGTCCTGCTTCCTCGTGCCGCGCGTGCTCGAGGACGGCACCCGCAACGTGCTCCGCCTCCAGCGGCTCAAGGACAAGCTCGGCAACCGGTCCAACGCGTCGGCGGAGATCGAGCTGGACGGCACCGTCGGCCACCTGGTGGGGGAGCCCGGCCGCGGCGTGCGCACCATCATCGAGATGGTGCAGCGCACCCGCCTCGACTGCGTGCACGGCAGCGCGGCCGGGATGCGCCAGGGCGTCGCGGAGGCGCTGTGGCAGGCGCGGCACCGGACGGCGTTCGGCGCTCGCCTCGTCGACCAGCCGGCGATGACGGCGGTACTCGCCGACCTCGCGCTCGAGTCCGAGGCCGCGACGCTCACCTCGATGCGGCTCGCGGCCGCGTACGACGCCGGGGCGGGGGACGAGGGCGACGACGGCGAGCGTGCGTTCCGCCGCCTGGCCACCGCCGTCGCGAAGTACTGGGTGTGCAAGCGCGGCCCGCAGCACGCCTACGAGGCGATGGAGTGCCTCGGCGGCAACGGCTACACCGAGGCGTTCCCGCTGGCCCGGCGCTATCGCGAGCAGCCGGTCATGGCGATCTGGGAGGGCTCGGGCAACGTCGTCGCGCTCGACGTGCTGCGCGCCATGACCCGCGAGCCCGGGTCGCTGGCCGCCGTCGACGCCGAGCTCGCGCTCGCGGCCGGCGCCCACCGGGACCTCGACGCCCACCTCACCGCGACCCGCGACCTGCTCGCCCGGCTCGCCGGCGCGGACCCCGCCGAGCAGCAGGCCTCCGCGCGCCGCGTCGTCGAGGCCCTCGCCGTCGGGCTGCAGGCGTCGCTCATGGTGCGGTACGCGCCGAGCACGGCGGCCGACGCGTTCGTCGCGGCCCGGCTCGGCGACGGCCGCGGCCACGGGTACGGCGTCCTGCCGCGCGGCACCGACGCCGCCGCGATCCTCCGGCGGCACGCCGCCCCGTGACGCGCGTCGCGGCGGCGGGTCAGTAGCCCCCGCCGTCCGAGCCGGCCATCGTGGTGATCTCGGAGCCGTCCGGCGCCACCACCCACCAGATGTCCTGCAGGCCCTGGCCGTCGACGTCGCCCGGCGCCGCGTCTCCCGCGTAGAGGTAGACGGGGCGGCCGTCGAGGGTCACCTGGGGCTCGCCGTCGTTGCCGGGGATCGTGCCGACCTCGGCCGTCACGCCCTGCACCTGCGGGGTGCCCTTGCCGGCGTGCACCGGCGGCCACGCGGCCAGGCACTCGCCCGTGCACGCGCTCTCGCCCGAGCCGGCCTTGTCCGGGGTGTAGTAGTAGACGGTCATGCCCTGGCCGTCGACGACGACCGTGCCCAGGCTGGTCTCGGCCGTGCTCAGCGCGGCGGTGCCCGCCGACCCGCCGTCGGACGACGAGCTCGGCGAGCTGCCCGCCGTGGCGCCCGTCGAGGTGTCGGTGGGGGTGCTCGCCCCGCCGCCGTAGCTGCCGCCCCCGCCGCCGCCGCACGCGGCCAGGGTGGTGGCGAGCGCCGCCGCCGCGGCGAGGGCGGCCAGTCGTGACCTCGTGGTGCGCATGATGACTCCTTCGGCTCGGACGCTCCGCTCTGGTGCTGCTGTGAGGGACGACGAGATCGCGGCGCCGCGGGTTCATCGGGGCGGCACGGGACGTGAACCTCGCGGGGGCCTGCCTCGTCGTGCGGGGTGGAGCCGCGCGGGCGGGCGCGGCCCGGGGCGGAGGGAGCGGTCGTGCGCCGACGGACGAAGGTGCTGATGGGGGCGGGAGCCGGGCTGGTCCTGCTCGGCGGCGCCGCCGTGCTCGTCGGGCCCGGTCTGTACGCCGACCACGCCAACCGCGCCGCGGCGGAGCCCCCGACGCTCTCCACGTCGGGGGCTCCGCTCGCCGACCCGGCCGGCCTCGACGGCACCTGGGTCGTGGCGTCCGGCTCGGAGGCCGGCTACCGGGTGCACGAGGTGCTGCGGGGCGAGGACGTGACCGTCACCGGACGGACGGAACAGGTGAGCGGCAGCGTGACGGTGGAGGGCGGGGAGCTGACGTCGGGCGACGTGACGGTCGACGTCGCGAGCATCCACACCGACGAGCCGCCGCGGGACGCGTACTTCCGTGGCAGCGTGATGGAGGTGGGGACGTTCCCGACCGCGGGCTTCACGGTCACCGAGCCGGTGCCGCTGGCCGCCGGCGCCACCGAGGTGGAGCTGCCGGGCGAGCTGACGGTGCACGGGGTGACGCGCGACGTCGTGGCCACGGCCCAGGTCGCGGCCGTCGGCGACGGCGTGCAGGTCGCAGCCAGCGTGCCGGTGACGTTCGCCGACTTCGACGTCGCGGCGCCGTCCCTCGGCTTCGTCCGCGTGGACCACGAGGGCGCCGTCGAGATCTCGCTGGTGCTGGAGCGGTCGTGAGGCCGCGCTCCCGCGCCGAGGAGGAGCTCCTCGAGGCCATCCACGCCGCGCACGCCCCGGACCTGCAGCGCTTCGTCGCGCGGCTGGTGCCCGACGGCGCCGACGCGCAGGACGTCGTGCAGGAGTCGCTGCTGCGCCTGTGGCGGCACCCGGAGGTGCTGGAGCGGCCGGAGGAGTCCGTGCGCGCCTGGCTGTTCACCGTGGCGCGCCACCTCGTGGTCGACCAGCTCCGCAGCGCGCGGCACGCCCGCGAGCGCGCCACCGGGCACCTGCCCGAGCAGCCCGAGCCCGACCGCACGCAGGCCGTCCTGGACGCCTGGCTCGTCGCGGACGCGCTCGCGGACCTGTCGGCCGAGCACCGCGCCGTCGTCGTGGGCGCCTACTACCGCGGGCGGTCGGTCGCCGAGCTGGCCGACGAGCTCGACGTCCCGCCCGGGACCGTGAAGTCCCGCATGCACTACGCCCTGCGCGCCCTGCGGCTCGCCCTGCAGGAGAAGGGAGTGACGCCATGACCGCGCCGACCGACCCGTACCGCGAGTGGGACGCCGCGTACGTGCTGGGCGCGCTGAGCCCGGCCGACCGGCGCGCCTACGAGGAGCACCTGGCCGGCTGCGACGCGTGCCGGGCGGCGGTCGCGGAGCTGGCCGGCGTGCCCGGGCTGCTCGCGTCCGTGCCCGCGGAGCACGCGCTCGCGACGGACCCGCGGGACACGGTCGCGGGCGGGGACGTGGGCGGGGACGGGAGCCACGGCGACCGGGCGGACGTCGTGCCCCTCGCGGCCCTGGCCGACGCGGCCCGGCGCTCGCGTCGGCGCCGGCGGTCGCTGGTCGCGGTCGCCGCGTCGGCGCTGCTGGTGGGCGGGGTCGGCGCCGGGCTGGCCCTCGGCGGCCCGGGGGAGGCCCCCGGCCCCGGCCCGGCCCCGTCGTCGCCCGTCGCGCAGTCCACGGCGGTGGAGCTCGAGCCGGTCGGCGCGGTCGACGTGCGGGCGTCGCTCAGCGCGACGGCCCGGCCGTGGGGCACGAGCCTGGAGTGGAGCTGCACCTACCCGCCGCGCCCGGGCGGCTACGACCCGGCGGGCGCGCCGACCTACGAGCTCGTCCTCGTGGACGACGACGGCGGCCGCACCGTCGCCGCGACCTGGACCGGGTCGGGGACGTCCTCCGCCGGCCTCGGCGCGGCGTCGTCCGTGCCGCTGGACCGCATCGCCCGCGTCGAGATCGCGCACGCGGGCGGCGAGACGCTGGCCGCCGCCGTGCTCTGACGGGCGCCGGCGTCAGGCGACGGGCGCGGCCGTCGAGTCGCGCACCACGAGCTCCGGCCGGAACAGCAGCGAGGAGCCCTGCGACGCCGCCCCCTCGTCGGAGCCGTGCAGGGCCCGGAACGCGGCGGCCGCCATCTCCTTCATCGGCTGGCGCACCGTGGTGAGGCGCGGGGAGTAGAGCTCCGCGAGCACGATGTCGTCGAACCCGGCCACGGACACCTCCCGCCCCACCTCCATGCCGGCGTCGCGCACGGCCCGGCAGACGCCGATGGCGGTCATGTCGTTGACGGCGAAGATCGCGGTGGGCGGGTTCGGCCCGGCGAGCAGCTCGGTGGCGGCGACGCGGCCGAGCTCGGCGGCCTCGACGTCGCCGAACGTGCCGTCGGCGGCGATGCTTCCCGGCCAGGTGACGACGTCGGGCCGCGCGATGCCGGCCCGCTCGAGCGCGCGCAGGAAGCCCTCGAACCGCTCGGTGCGGTTGACGGAACGGATCGCGCCGGAGACGAACGCGATCCGCCGGTGGCCGAGGGACACCAGGTGCTCGCCCATCAGCTCCGCGCCGATGGTGTTGTCGACGCTGACGTTCACGAGGCCGACCGGGTCGTCGGCCTGCGCGGTGCGGTCGAACGCGACGAGCCGCAGGCCGTCGTCGAGCAGGCTCGAGACGTGCTCCAGCGAGGGGAGCGAGGAGCAGAGCACGATGCCGCGGATGCCGTCGGAGACCAGCTCGTCGACGTACTGGCGCTCGCGGGCGGGGTCGCGCTCGGAGTTGCACAGCAGCACGTGGTAGCCCTCGGTGAGGGCTGCGGCCTCGAGGTACCGGGCGAGCGCGCCCCAGTACGGGTTGCCCACGGACGGCACGACGAGGCCGATCACCTGCGGCTTGCCCGTGCGCAGCTGGCGCGCGGCGCGGTTGGGGCGGTAGCCGAGCTCCTTGATGGTGCTCTCCACGCGCTCGCGGGTCTCGGGCAGCATGCGGCCGGTGCGCCCGTTGAGCAGGTTCGAGACGGTGCTCGTGGACACGCCTGCCGCACGCGCGACGTCCAGGATCGTGATGCCAGCCATGTGCTCGTGCGGCCTCCTCGGTTCCGGGCTCTGCCCACCTCGCCAGTGCATCGATGGACTGTCTGGCGCCGATCATAGGGCATCAAAGGACCGCTTGACGGAGGTGAAGTCCCACTCTATGGTCAGTGCATCGTTACACCGGGAGCCGCCGTCGGCTCCTCCTCGCCTTCGTGAGATCAACGCCGATCGAAAGGGCTTGTCATGGAATTCAGCCGTCGCAGCTTCCTCACGGCCATGGGCCTCGGGACCGCGGCCGCCGTGGCGGGCTGCGCCACGACGAGCCCCAGCGGCTCGTCCGCCGCCGACCCCACCGGCCCGGTGGAGGGCGACATCACCTTCCTGTGCGCGCTCTTCGAGGGCGCCACGGGCAAGGAGACGCTCGAGGGCAAGCTGATCAAGCAGTTCAACGAGAAGTACCCGGACGTCAACGTCACCGTCGACTACACCGACTACGGCTCGCTGAACGAGAAGATCACCACGGGCCTGGCGAGCGGCCTGATGCCCGACGTCGTCACGCTCGGCGTCGGCTGGATCCCGCCGTTCGCCTTCAAGAACGCGATCGCGCCGCTGCCCGAGTCGCTCGCCACGCGCTACACGTACGAGGAGCGGGTGCTGGAGCCGTCGCGGTTCGACGGCAAGCTCTACGCCCTCCCGATGGTGCTCGACACGCGCATCGTGGCGTACCGCAAGGACTTCTTCGAGGAGGCCGGCCTCACGGGCACCCCGAAGAACTGGGACGAGCTGCGCGACTACGCGAAGCAGCTCACCGTCAAGGACGGCACCAAGGTCACGCGCGTCGGCTTCGACCCGTTCTCCATCGACCTGCGCCAGTGCTGGGAGACGTTCCTGTTCGGCAACTCGGGCGAGCTCTTCTCCCCGGACGGCCGCGAGGTGCTCTTCGACAGCCCCGAGGGCGTCGCGTCGCTGCAGCTCTTCCTCGACATGATGGCGGACGGCTCGGCCGACTTCGCCCTCACCACCGAGGCGGGCCAGCCGACCACCCTCCAGCAGGGCACCTCGGCGATCATGATGACGAACAACTCGCTGTACGTGCAGCTCCAGCAGCAGTCGCCCGAGCTGGTCGACAAGATCGGCACGTTCGTGCTGGGCAACACGAACCCCGCGATGCTGCAGGGCGGCACGATGGTGTCGCAGTCGGCCACCTCGAAGTATCCCGCTGCCGCGCGCGCCTTCGTCGAGTACATGGGCTCGCCCGACGCCGTCCTGGTCGCGAGCGAGCAGCGCGGCTCGGTCCCCGCGATCTCGGACCTCAAGGACAGCGACTACGTCAAGGGCAACCCGATGGTCGAGTTCGCCATCAACAACCTCGACAAGGCGCGGTCCGAGGGCGGCACCCCGGCCTGGATGGAGATCCGGGAGAAGATCAAGCCCACCCTCGAGACGGCGATCGTCGGGCAGCAGTCCGCCCAGGCGGCCATCGACCAGCTCACCGGCATCGCGAACGACGCGATCGCCCGGCTGTGACCCGGCCCTTCCCATGACCTGGCATGACCCGACACACCGATCGATGAAGAGGGGGTCGTCGTGGCCGTCGTCTCCGCGCCGCGCGACGTGAGCGCACCACCCGTCGTCCCGCCCCGCTCGCCCGCGCCCCGGCGCCGGCGGGCGGGGGCGGCCCGCCGCCGCGCCGGCATGCTCATGGTCGCGCCGGCGTTCCTGCACGCGCTGGTCTGGATCGGCATCCCGGTGATCGCGGCGTTCGTGCTGTCGTTCACCAACTACGACGTGCTCACGCAGCCGCGCTTCAACGGGATCCAGAACTACGTGGACGCGCTGACCGACCCGGTGTTCCGCCGGGGCATGGTCAACACGCTGGTCTACGCGTTCTTCACCGTCCCGGTGGCGATGGGCATCGCGCTGCTCATCGCGCTGATGCTCGACACGCAGCTGCGCGCCCGGGCGCTGTTCCGCACCGCGGTGTTCATCCCGCAGGTGACGGCGACCATCGCCGTCGCGCTGGTGTGGCTGTGGATCTACGACCCGCGCAACGGGCTGCTCAACGCCGTGCTCGGCTTCTTCGGGATCCCGGCGCAGAACTGGCTGTCGTCGACCACGTGGGCGATGCCGTCCGTGATCGTCGTCGGCATCTGGCAGGGCATCGGCCTGAAGATGCTCATCTACCTGGCGGCGCTGCAGTCCCTGCCGAAGGACGTCTACGAGGCGGCGTCGGTGGACGGGGCGTCGAAGACCCGGCAGTTCTTCAGCATCACGCTGCCGCTGCTCAAGCCCGCCACGTTCTTCGTCTTCGTCACCTCGGTCATCTCCGCCTTCCAGGCGTTCGACCTCATCTACATCCTCACGGACGGCGGGCCGGCGAACACGACCACGATGATGACGTACGAGATCTACAAGTCGGCGTTCCGGGAGTTCCGCGTCGGCTACGCGTGCGCCCAGTCGATCATCCTGTTCGTCTTCCTGCTGCTCCTGACCCTCGCGAACCGACGGCTCAACGGAGGCGACAGTGGCCGGCATTGATCTCGCGGCGACCTCGCCGCGCACGACGCTCGACGTCGTCGGGCGATCCCCGGCGTCGCGCCGCCGGCTCTCGCGGGCCGCCCTCTACGTGGCGCTGGGCGTCATCGCCGTCGTCATGGTGGTGCCGTTCGTGTGGATGGTGCTGACGTCCCTCAAGACGCCGGCGGACATCGCGGCGAGCCCGCCCACGTTCCTGCCCACCGAGTGGGCGTGGGGCAACTACGCGGACGCGCTGGCCGCGGCGCCGTTCCTCACCTACGCGCGCAACAGCCTGATCATCGCCGTGAGCCACACGACCATCAACCTGCTGGTCGCGTCGATGGCGGGCTACGCGCTGGCCCGGCTGCGCTTCCGCGGCTCGGAGCTGGTGTTCCTCGGGTTCGTCGCGGCGCTGATGATCCCCACCTACACGAAGATCATCCCCGAGTTCCTCATCGTGCGGTTCATGCCGCTGTTCGGGGGCAACGACATCCTCGGGCAGGGCGGCACCGGCTGGCTCGACACCTGGTGGGCGCTCATCGTCCCGGGCGCCGTGACGCCGTTCGCCGTCTTCCTGTTCCGGCAGTTCTACCTGGACCTGCCGGTGGAGCTGGAGGAGGCCGCCCGCCTCGACGGCGTGAGCGAGCTCGGCATCTGGGCGCGGATCATGACGCCGCTGGTCAAGCCGGCGTTCATCACCGTGGCGCTGCTGACGTTCGAGAGCTCCTGGAACAACTTCCTGTGGCCGCTGCTCGTGACGCGCACCGACTCGATGCGCGTGATCCAGGTGGGCCTGTCGGTGTTCCGCACCGAGAACGACACCCAGTGGGCGTTCCTCATGGCCGGCACCACGCTGGCCACGCTGCCGATGGTGGCGCTCTTCCTGCTGGGGCAGAAGTACTTCGTCCGCGGCTTCGCGAACGCGGGCATCAAGTGACGGGCGGCGAGCGGTCGCCCGTGGGACAGAGAGGCAAGCGAATGGCGATGGACATGACGGACGCGAAGGTGCTCGTCACGGGCGCGGGGCACGGGATCGGGCGCGGGGTCGCGCTCGGGCTGGCCGCCGCGGGGGCGGACGTCGTGGTGCACTACGGCAGCTCGGCCGACGCGGCCGCGCGGACCGTGGCGGACATCGAGGCGCTGGGACGCAAGGCGGTCGCCCTGCAGGCCGACGTCACCTCGACGCAGGACGTGGACCGGCTCGTCGCCGACGCCGTCGCCTTCCTCGGCGGGCTCGACGTCGTGGTCTGCAACGCGGGGCACCTCGTGGGCCGCGTGCCCGTGGCCGAGATGAGCGACGACCACTACGAGTCCGTGGTCGACGTCAACCTCGGCGCGACCTTCCGCACGACGCGGGCCGCGATCCCGCACCTGCTGGAGTCGGACCGTCCGCGCATCGTGGCGATGTCGTCGCTCGCCGCGCACAACGGCGGCGGGCCGGGGTCGGTCGTCTACGCGGCGGCGAAGGCCGCCGTGCGCGGCTTCGTCAAGGGCCTCGCCAAGGAGCTCGGGCCGCAGGGCGTCACCGTCAACGCCGTGGCCCCGGGGTACATCGCCGACACGGCGTTCCACGGCACGTTCAGCACCGACGAGGCGCAGCAGAAGATGGTCGCGGGCACGCCGGTCGGGCGCGCCGGCACCGTGGAGGACGTCGCGGCGGCGGTGCAGTACCTGGCCTCGCGCGAGGCGTCGTACATCACGGGCACCACCCTCGACATCGACGGGGGGACCTGGCCGCGATGACCTCCCTCGCCCCCGTCACCTCGGACCCCGCCTCGGACGACGTCGACGTCGCGGCCGGCCTCCCGCGCGAGCGCGGCGGCTGGTGGCACGACCTCGTCTGCCCGGCGCACGGCACGGAGCTCTCCCACGCGGGGATCCCCGGGCCGGTGCCGCCCGCGGGCGGCGTGCGCTGCCCGCACGGCTGCGTCGTCGACACGGAGCTGGTGCGCGGCGCCTGGCTGGTGCTCAGCCACCAGGCGTGGGCACGGCGGGCCCGGGTGCTCGCGCACCGGGCGGCCCGCACGGGGGACGAGGGGACGCGGGCGCAGGCGGTGGCGCTGCTCGTGGCCTACGCCGACGTCTACGCCGAGGTGGCGGGCGGGGGCGAGCACGAGCGCGCGCAGGACTGGATGCTGCGGGGGCGGCTGTTCCACCAGGCGCTCACCGACGCCATCTGGGCCGTGTCGGTCGGGCACGCGGTGTGGTCGCTCGCGGAGGCGGACCCGGACCGGGCGGGCGACCTGGCCCCCGTGCAGGGGATGCTCGACGCGACGGCCGAGGCCGCCCGCGCGGCGCGCGGCCGGCTGGTGGCCGACGGGAGATTCACCTCCAACTACACGGCCTGGCTCAACGCCGCCGGCCGGGTGTGCAGCCGGGCCGCCGCGCTGGTGCGCGGGGACCGGGAGGCGCCCGCCGTCGCCGACGACGAGTGGCTCGCCGGGGAGCACGGGCAGCTCGCCCACGCGCTCGCGGCCAGCACCCGCGGCGGCTGGGAGTGGGAGGCCAGCACGTACTACCACGGCTTCGTGGTGCGGGCCTACCTGCTGTCCCTGCGCGGCACCGACCCGGCGGCTCTGCCCGCCGAGGCCCGCGACCGGCTGGTCGCGATGGTCGACGTGCTCGCCGGCCTCGCGACCGACGGCGGCGTGCTGCCGTCCGTGCACGACGGCCCGTACTCCCGCCCCGCCCTCGCCCTGGAGTGGACGGAGCTGGCCGCGCTGGCGGACGGGTTCGTCGCCGACGCCGGGCTGGCCGCCGTCGCCGCGCACGCCCGCACGGAGGCCGCGGAGGGGGACGGCGACGACGAGCCCACGGACGGCCTCGAGGATGAGCTGCGCCGGACGACGTGGTTCGCCGGGCCGCCGCTGGCCGTGGCGCGCGCGCCGCGCCCGGCCGTGACCGTGGACGAGGAGGTGGGGATCGCCGTCCTGCGCGGGGCGGGGATCCACGCCGTGCTCGACCACGGCCCGCACGGCGCGGGGCACGGCCACCACGACAAGCTCGCGCTCGCCCTGTTCGGGCGCACCGCGCCGTGGCAGCCCGACCCGGGCCAGGTGCCGTACGGGCACCCGGCCTGGCGGGCGCACTACGCGTCGGCGGCCGCGCACCCGGTGGTCCGGGTCGACGACGCCGACCCCGCGGAGGCGACCGGCCGCCTGCTGGCCCGCACCGAGCGGTCGCTGACCGTGGAGGTCCGCGGCGACGCCACGGCCTGGTACGACGGCGCCCGCGCCGTGCGGCACGTCGTCCTCGGCGACGGCTACCTGCTCGACGTCGCGCACGCCCGCGCCGACCGCCCCCGGCGGCTCACGCTCGGGCTGCGGC
Organism: Isoptericola sp. NPDC058082; assembly: GCF_042885055.1. NCBI lineage: Bacteria > Bacillati > Actinomycetota > Actinomycetes > Micrococcales > Promicromonosporaceae > Isoptericola > Isoptericola sp. NPDC058082. The sequence continues at coordinate 22,654 of NZ_JBHVSQ010000011.1, forward strand.
CGGACGTGCCGCTCGGCGTGCGCGTCGACGGCGACGTGGTGCGCACCGCCTGGCGCGGCGCCGAGGCGCTCGACGGCGTGCACGTCTCCCGCGCGGGCGGACAGGGCGGGACGGTGCCCGTGCGCGCCGTCGTCGCCCCCGGCCCCGGCCCGGCGGACGACCCGCAGCGCGAGCGGTCGCACGTCGACTGGGCCGCCGAGGCCGCGACGTCGGCGACGTGGGTCTCGGTGTACCAGGCGGAGGACGACGCTCGGGGCGCCGAGGTGACGGACGTCGAGCTCGACGCGACCGAGGTGCGCGTGCACCGCGCCGACGGCGCCGTCGACGTCCACCCGCTGCCGACGGAGACGACGGATGACTGAGACGATCGCCCCCGCCCGGATGCTGCTGCTCGACGAGGCCCGGCTGGCCGACCTGCGGTCCCGGCTGGACGGCGACCTCGCGCCGCAGTGGCGCCGGCTGGCGGAGCAGTGCGACCTGTACCGCCGCACGGCGCCCCCGACGGAGCACCCGCTGGCGAGCATCACGTACCTGGGGCCGGCGGCCGCGAACCTCGCGCTCGCGTACCGGCTCACGGGCCAGCGGCACTACCTCGAGGAGGCATGGCGCTGGATCTCGGCGGCCGTGTCCTTCGACCACTGGGGCCGCGCGCACCTGCCCGACCACGACCTCGACGCGGGGTGGATCCTGCACGGGCTGTCGCTGGCCTACTCCTGGCTGGGCGACGACCTCGAGCCGCTGCGGCGCGAGGCGCTGCGCGCCAAGCTCGAGCTCCAGGGGCAGCGGCTGTTCGACTTCGCAGTCGCGAGCGAGGGCGGCTGGTGGTCCAGCTCGTTCTGGCAGAACCACCACTGGATCTGCCACACCGGGCTCGCGACCGTCGGCTACGCGCTCGGCGTCCGGGCCTGGACGGAGCGCGCCAAGGCGGCGATGTCGACCGTCGTCGACGTGCTGCCGGCGGACGGCTCCGACATGGAGGGCGTCGTCTACTGGCGCTACGGCGTGCCGTGGCTCGCGACCTACCTCGACCTGCTCCAGGACGCCGAGGGCGTGGACTGGTGGGACCGGTGCCGGTTCCTGGCGCGCACCTTCTTCTACCGGCTGCACCAGGCCGCGCCCGGCTACGAGGAGATCGTCGACCACGGCGACTGCCACGACCGGCGCAGCGGGCACAGCGTGGCCCTGTACCGGATCCTGGCCGCGCGGTACGGGATCGGCGAGGCGCAGTGGCTGGCCGACACGGTGGCGGACCGGTTCTTCTGGCGCGAGGCGTACGAGAGCGGCGTGAGGCCCGGCGTGCTGCCCGAGGCCTGGGCCGAGCTGCTCTGGTACGACGCGTCCGTGGCGCCCGTCGACCCGGCCACGTCCGTCCCCGCGCAGGCGGCGTTCGAGGACCTGGGCCTGCTGGTGCACCGCACGTCGTGGGACGACGACGCCACGCTCGTGTCGTTCAAGTCGTCGCCCGGCGGCGGGCACACCGCCTGGGACACGTCGCGCCGGATCGACGCCGAGCGCGGCTGGGACACCCTCAGCGCCGGGCACCACCACCCCGACGCCGGGTCGTTCGTGCTCGCGTCGCGCGGCGCGTGGCTGCTGGTCGACGAGGGCTACTCCAACCAGAAGCGCGCCGGGCACCACAACCTCGTGCTCGTCGACGGGCACGGCTTCGCGGGCGAGGGGCGGTACCACGTCTACGCCGACGCCCCGCCGGACCGCACCGCCGACATGGTGGACGTGCTCGCCGAGGGCGGGTTCCTGCACGGCCGCGCCCGCACCGGGCGGATGTACCCGGCCGAGCTGGGCGTCGAGTCGCTGGAGCGCACGCTCGTCGTCATGCCGTCCGGCCGCACCGTCGTCGTCGACCGCGGGCGGGCCGCCGAGCCGCGCGAGTGGACCGTGCTGCTGCACGCCGACCACCCGAGCGAGCCCGTCGACCTCGGCGTGCCGCACGACGGCATCGGCGACGGGAAGGCCGGTGGCCTCGCTCGTGAGGGGGCCGTGCGGCGGGTGCTGCGGAACGGCCGCGCCGGCGCGTGGCTCACCACCCACGCCGCGGGCGGCGCGCACGCCGAGCAGGTCGTCACCGACGTGGCGGCCAACCCGACGTCGAGCACACCGTCGCTGGTCGTGACGCGGCGGCTGCACACGCTGCGCGTCACGCCGCCCGCGTCGCGCGACCTGCTCGCCGTCACGACGATCGAGCCGTTCGACGCCTTCCGCCCGACGCCGTCCACCGCCCGCCTCCTCCCCCCGCTCGCCGCGGAGGTCGGGGTGGAGCTGGGCGGGGGCGAGCGGGTGCACCTCGCCGGGCCGGACTGCGCGATCGAGGCCGACGGCGTGACGGCGCTGGCGCGCGCGGTGCTGGTCGCGGGCGACCGGGTCGCCGTGGTCGGGGCACGGCGCGTCGAGCTCGACGGCCGGGTGCTCCTCGACCGCACCGGGCTCGACGGCGACGCCGAGGTCACCGCCGTCCTCCCGCTCGCGGGGCGGCGATGACGGCCGCTCCGGCGCCCGCGCGGCAGGACCGCTCGCGCCGGTGGTCGCAGACGTTCCTGGGCTGGTTGGAGTGGCTGGCGCACCCGGTGGCGGCAGGCGCGGCGTTCGCGATCCTCTGCCTCGGGGTCGTCACGTGGCTCCCGGCGCTCGCCGCCGTCGGACACACCCTCCGCGCCTGGCGCACCGAGGGCGACGGCCGGTCGTTCACGGGCGTCTTCCGGGCGTTCGGCGTCTACTGGCGGCCGCTGCTCGGGCACGCGGTGGCGTCGACGGCGGCGCTCGCGCTGCTGGTGGTCGACGTCGTGTTCCTCGTCGGCCGCTCCGGCCCGGCCGCCGTCGTCCTCGTGATGCTGGCGCTCGGCCTGCTCGTGGCGTCCGTGCCGTACCACCTGGCGCTCGCGGTGGTCGCGGCGGCCCGCCCGGAGGGCAGCGTCCGCACCTGGGCGCCCGGCGCGCTGTGGTTCGCGTTCGCCTCGGTGCCGCGCGGCACCGCCCTGCTGGGCGCCGCCGTCGCGACGCCCGTGTTCTCGCTCGTGGTCCCCGCGGGCCCCCTGCTGCTGTGCGCGAGCGTCCCCGTCCTGGTGGGGCTCGTGATCCTCGACCAGACGGAGGACGACGCATGACCGGCACCACCGCCCAGGCCGTTCCTCGCCCCGGCGCCGTCGCCCGGCGCTCGCTGCTCGCCGGCGCGCTCGCCACCACCGGCGCGCTGCTCCTCGCGCCGCGCGCCACGGCGCTCGACGGCGTCGCCGCGCTCGCGGACACCGCCGTGGCCCGGTCGCGCACGACGACGTGGGTGCCGTCGTGGACCACCGCGCACACCCGCCCCACGGCGACCGACCCGCTCGTGCTGGGCGGCGTCACCGACCGCACCGTGCGGCACGTGCTGCGGCTCAGCGCCGGCACCCGCCGGACGGGTGCGCTGCGCGTACGCCTCGCCGGCACCTTCTCCACGGCGCCGGTGCGGGTGGGGGCGGTGACCGTCGCGCGTCGTGCGGCGGGCCTCACGGGCCCGGGCGCCGCCGTCGACCCGGTCACCGTCACCACGCTCACCTTCGGCGGAGAGGCCGGCGCGCTGCTCGCCGCGGGCGCGACGCTCGTCAGCGACCCGGTGCGGATCGCCGTCCCGGACGGCGGCGACCTGGTCGTCAGCGTGCACCTGCCCGGCCCCACCGGCCCGCTCAGCTTCCACCGCAACACGCACGCGACGGGGTACGTCGGCCCGGGCGACCTCACCGGCGACCCGGGCCCGGGCTACGACGGCGCGGAGACGACGCGGTCGGCCGTGCTGCTGGTCGGCGTGGACGTCGAGCGGCCCGGCGTGCCCGGCGTCGCCGTGCTGGGCGACTCGATCACCGAGGGCGTGGGCACGCCCGACGACGCCGACGAGCGGTTCACCGACCACCTCGCCCGGCGTCTCGCGGAGCGCGGCGGCCCGGTGGGCGTCGCGAACCTCGGCATCAGCGGCAACCGCGTGCTGCTCGACGACGAGCGGTTCGGCCCGAGCGGGCAGGCCCGCCTGGACCGCGACGCCCTGGCCCTGCCCGGGGTCGACACGCTGCTCGTGGTGCTCGGCGTCAACGACCTGCAGCAGCCGCCCAGCCAGACCGACCCCGCGGTGCTGCTCGCCGGGTACCGCCAGCTCGTGCTGCGCGCCCGCGACCGGGGGCTGCGCGTGGTCGGCACGACCATCACGCCGTTCGGCGGCTGGCAGCGCTGGACCCCGGCGCTCGAGGACGAGCGCCGGGTCGTCAACGCGACCCTCCTCGCCGAGGCGGGTCGCGGCGCGGGCGCCTTCGACGCCGTCGCCGACCTGGCCTCCGTGCTCGCCGACCCGGCCGACGCGGCGCGCCTCGCGCCCGCCTTCGACAGCGGCGACGGGCTGCACCCCACCTCCGCGGGTGCCGCGGCGATGGCCGCCGCCGTCACCCGCCGCGCCCTCCTGGGCTGACGCCCGACCCTCCCCGCACACCACCTACCCGCACCGCCGTTCCACCCACCTGCTCGACGACGAGAGGGACCGTGATGGAGAACGACACCGTGACCACGCCTGCCCACCGGGCGCCCGCACCCAGCCGCCGGTCGGTGCTGCGCGGCTTCGGCGCCCTCGCCGGGGCCGCCGCGCTGGCCCCCGCGCTGCCCCTGCCCGCCCGCGCCGTGCCCGCCTCGACCGCCACGGAGCTCGTCGAGCGCTGGGCGGCGCTGCAGACCGGCGGCCCGGGCCTCGACCTGGCGGACGCGCACGTCAGGGCCGCCGTACGCCGCGTCGACCGGGCGGCCACGACCGTCCTCGCGACGCTCGACCGCTCCGCCGGCCGCGCGTCCCTGTGGCCCGACCTGGCGGACTGGACGAGGTCCAACACCGTCACCACGACGTTCAAGCGGCTGCGATCGATCGCGGTCGCGTGGGCGACGCCGGGGACGTCGGTCGCGGGCGACGCCGCCGTGGCGGACGCCGTCGCCGACGGCATCTCCTGGATGCACGACCACGTCTACGGGCCCGGCATCCCGCGCTTCGACAACGACTGGGACTGGGAGATCGGCTCGGCGTCGGCGCTCGCCGACGCGCTCGTCGTGCTGCGCGGCCGCCTGGGCGACGCGCTGGCCCGCAGCACCGCCGCCATCGACCACTACACGCCCGACCCGAACCTGTGGCGCGCGGACCGGCAGATCGCCACGGGCGCCAACCGGGTGTGGATCGCGACCGTCGTCGCCGTCCGGGCGAGCCTCGACGGCGACGAGACGGCCCTCGGGCGCGTGCGCGACGCGCTCAGCGACGTCGAGGGCGGCGGCGCCAACAGCGTGCTGGCGTTCGTCGACGGCGGCACCGCCGAGGGCGAGGGCACGGGGGAGGGCTTCTTCCGCGACGGCTCGTTCCTCCAGCACTGGAAGCATCCGTACAACGGCGGCTACGGCAAGGAGCTGCTGGGCACGCTGTCGTCGCTGCTGCACCTGCTGGGTGACTCGCCCTGGCAGGTCACCGACCCGGCGCTGGACAACGTCTACGCGTGGGTCACCGACGCCTTCGACCCGCTGATGGTGCGCGGCGACATGGTCGCGTCGGTCTGCGGGCGCGAGATCGCGCGGCCCAGCAAGCAGGGGCACGCGGCCACGCAGACCGTCGTCGAGGGCACGCTGCGGCTCATCCCCTCCGCGCCCCCGGCGCAGGCCGCGACCCTCACGTCGCTGGTGGCGCAGTGGATCGCCGAGGACACCTACCGCGACTTCCTCGCCGCCACGACGCCCGCGTCCGTCGTCGCCGCGAACGCGCTGCTCGCGGCGTCGCCGACGCCGCGCGGCGCGCTGGTGGCGCACCGGCAGTACCCCGCGATGGACAAGGCGGTGCACCACCGGCCGGGCTTCGCGCTGAGCGTCAGCGCGTACTCGGCCCGCGTGTACAACTACGAGTCCATCCAGAACGAGAACCTGCACGGCTGGCACCTGTCCGACGGGATGGTGCTGCTGTACACCGACGACCTCGGCCACTACAGCGAGGACTACTGGCCCACCGTCGACCCGTACCGCCTGCCCGGCACCACCGTCGACACCGCGCGCCTCGCGAACAGCGCGAACTTCCGCGAGACGAACGAGGCCACCTGGGTGGGCGGGGCCGCCGTGCCGGGCGCCACGGTCGGCGCGTACGGGCAGGACCTGCGCGCCCGCGGCTCCGACCTGCGGGCCCTCAAGAGCTGGTTCCTCATCGACGACGTCGTGGTCTGCGTCGGCTCCGGCATCACGGCGCCCGCGGCGGGCGGCGTCGAGACGGTCGTCGAGAACCGCAAGGTCCGCGACGGGGCCGCGCTGGTGATCGACGGCGCGGCCCAGCCGATCGGGAACGGGTGGTCGGTGACGCTCGACGACGTGCGCTGGTGCCACCTGTCCGGCACGGCGGGCTACGTGTTCCCCGGCGGCGCCCGGCTGCACGCCCTGCGCGAGGACCGCACGCACACCTGGCGCGAGATCAACATCAAGTACGGCACGGACACCCCGGTGACCCGCCCGTACGTCACGGCGTGGCTCGACCACGGCGCCGCGCCCGCGGACGCCTCGTACGCCTACGTCATGCTCCCCGCGGCCGACGCCGAGGGCACCCGCGTGTTCGCGGACGCCTGCGGCAACGCGCCGGGGCTGCGGATCCTCGGGCAGGACGACGACGTCCACGCCGTCGCGCTCGGCGGCACCCTCGCCGCCAACTTCTGGGCCGCCGCGTCGGTGCCGGTCGGCGCGGGAGTGCCGGGGGAGGCCGGGTCGCTGCACGCCGACGGCCCCGCCTCCGTCGTCGTGCACGAGACGGGCGGCACCGAGTGGACCCGCCCCACGACCGTCGCGCTGAGCGACCCGACGCAGGCCCGCGACGCCGTCGTCGTCGACCTCAACCGCGACGGGCTGCGGTTCGTGTCCGCCGACCCGGGCGTGACCGTCACCCGGCGCGGCGCGGGATGGCGGATCGCCGCCGCCACCGCCGGCCTGGCCGGCGCCACCGTCACCGCCTCGTTCGTCTGACCGTCCCGAGACTCCTGGAGGAACCATGAAGAAGCACCTCGCGCTGCCTCTCGCCCTCGCGCTCGGGCTCTCCCTCGGCTGCGCGGCGCCCGCGCTCGCCGAGACCCCGGCCCCCGCCGTCGGCGCGGGCTCCCCGCCCGCAGCCGCGGACGACGCCGCCCCCGCGCCGCTGCGCACCGTCCGCGTGGGCACCAGCGCCGAGCTGGCGGCCGCGTTCAAGGCGGCCCTGCCCGGCGACCGCATCGTGCTGGCCGACGGCGAGTACACGATGGTCAAGCTGGCCGACAAGGCGGGCACCGCCGACGCGCCGGTCGTCGTCGAGGCCTCCACCCTCGGCGGCGCGGTCGTCACGGGCGGCCAGCTGGAGGTCGCGCGGTCGAGCCACGTCGTGGTGCGCGGGCTGACCTTCCGGAACGCCACCACGCTGAAGATCACGGCGTCCACCCACGTGCGGTTCACGCGCAACGACGTCGCGCTGACGTTCGAGCCGCCGGCCGACCCGACGTCGTCGCGGCACTGGCTGCAGATCTCGGGGGAGGGCAGCGGCTACCACCGCATCGACCACAACTCCTTCCACGACAAGACGCTGATGGGCAACTACGTCACCGTGTACGGCGGGGCCACGCAGATCTCCCAGCACGACCGCATCGACCACAACTGGTTCGGGGACAGCCCCGCGCAGCCGGTCAACGGCGGCGAGGCGATCCGGCTCGGCGTCTCCGCGCTGTCGGACTCCAGCTCGTTCGCCGTCGTCGAGCACAACCTGTTCGAGAACACCGACTCCGACCCGGAGATCGTCTCGATCAAGAGCGACGACAACACCGTGCGGTTCAACACGGTGCGCCGGTCGGCCGGCGCGTTCGTCGCCCGGCGCGGCGACCGCAACGTCATCCAGGGCAACGTCTTCCTCGGCGAGGGCAAGCCCGGCACCGGCGGTGTGCGGCTGTACGGCGACGACCAGCTCGTGTTCGACAACTACTTCGAGGGCCTCCGCGGGTCCGGGTACACGGCCGCCCTCCAGATCGACGGCGGCGACGTGGACGGCTCCGGCTCGACGTCGGCACACTGGCGGGTGCACCGCGCGACCGTCGTCCACAACACCTTCGTGGACAACGCCGCGACCATCGAGGTCGGCGCGAACTACCTCTACCCGCCGGTCGACTCCCTCGTGGCCGACAACCTCGTCGTCGGCTCGGCCGGCCCGCTCTTCGTGGAGCACAAGCAGCCCGCGGGGATCACGTACTCCGGGAACCTCGCCTTCCCGACCGGCGCCGCGACCATCGGGCTCGACGTCGGGCCGCGCGAGGTCCGCGTCGCCGATCCTCGGCTCGTCCGCGCCGACGGGCTGTGGCGGCTGCGCCCCGGCCCGGCCACGAACGCCGCGGTCGGCTCGTACCCGTTCCTCACCGACGACATGGACGGGCAGCCGCGCGACCGGCGGCCCGACGTCGGCGCCGACGAGGTGTCCGACGCGCCCGTGAGCCGGACGCCCCTCGAGCGGTCCGACGTCGGCCCCGCCGCGCCCTGACGCCGGAACCGCCGCGCCGACCCGCACCAGCCACGACCCGCACCAGCCACGACCCAGGAGCACCCGCATGGCCTTCTTCGACAAGCCCCTCGACGACCTGCGTGCCTACCGCCCGGAGCCCGAGGAGCCCGCGGACTTCGACGCGTTCTGGAAGCAGACGCTCGATACCGCGGCGGCCGCCGCCACCGCGCCGGAGCAGGTGCCGTTCGACGCCGGGCTCGCCACCGTCGAGGTGCGCGACGTGACGTTCTCCGGCTGGGCGGGCCAGCCGGTCAAGGCGTGGCTGCTGCTCCCGCGCGAGCGCTCCGGGCCGCTGCCCGCCGTCGTGCAGTACATCGGGTACAACGGCGGGCGCGGCGTCCCGTGGGAGTGGCTCACGTGGTCCGCGGCCGGGTACGCGCACCTGGTCATGGACAACCGGGGCCAGGGCGGCGGCGGCAAGACGACCGCCGACACCGCGGACGTCGCGCCCGAGGGGCACGGGTCGTCGTCGCCCGGCTTCCTCACCCGCGGCATCGAGGACCCGGCCAAGCACTTCTACCGGCGCCTCATCACCGACGCCGTGCGCGCCGTCGACGCCGTCAAGGCGCTGCCCGAGGTCGACCCCACCCGGGTCGCGGTGCTCGGCGGCAGCCAGGGGGGCGGGCTCGCGCTCGCCGTCGCCGGCCTGCGCGACGACCTCGCCGGGGTGATCGCCGACGTCCCCTTCCTCAGCCACTACCGGCGGGCGTCGCAGATCACCGACGAGGGCCCGTACTCCGAGATCGCCCGCTACCTCAAGGGGCACCGGTTCGAGGTCGAGGACGTGATGCGCACGCTCTCGTACTTCGACGCCACCAACTTCGCCGCGCGCGCCCGCTGCCCCGGCTGGTTCTCCGTCGCGCTCATGGACAAGATCTGCCCGCCGTCCACCGTGTTCGCGGCCTACCACCGGTACGGCGGGCCCGCGCAGATCGAGGTCTTCCCGTACAACGGGCACGAGGGCGGGGCGGCGTACGACATGCCGCGCAAGCTCGCGGCGCTCGCGGGGGTGCTCGGCCCGCGGTGACACCTCCCCGGGGCGCGATGCTCGCCCTGTACGGCAACACGTTCGTCATGGCGACGGGCTTCTACGTGCTCGTGCCGCTGCTCGCCGTGCACCTGGCCGACGGGCTGGGTTTCGGCCTGGCCCTCGTCGGGCTGCTCGCCGGGATCCGCGCCGGTGCGCAGCAGGGGCTCCAGCTCCCGGCCGGGATCCTCGCGGACCGGTGGGGCGTGCGCCGCACCATCGTGGCGGGCGTGCTCGTGCGGGCCGCCGGCTTCGGGGCGCTCGCCCTCGCGACGACGCCGCTCGCGGTGGGCGCCGCGGGGGTCGCCGTCGGCCTCGGGGGCGCGCTGTTCCATCCCGCGTCGTACGCCGCGTACGCGCGGCTCGGCGGCGCCCGGCCCGACGTCTTCGCTCGGCGCGAGGCGTTGAGCAACGCCGGGTTCGTCGTCGGGCCGCTGCTCGGCGGGCTGCTCGTGGCCACCGGGTTCGACGTCGTGTGCTGGGTCGCGGCGGGCCTGTTCCTCGCCGCCGCGCCGCTCACCTGGTTCGGGCTCGGGCGGGCCGCCGAGCCCGACGCCGCCCCTGCCGGTACCGGCGAGCCCGGGGTGCCCGCCGACGCCGCCCCCGCGCCGGCCACCGGCGGGATGCGCCGCGAGGCGCGGCGCGCGCTCGTCGCGCTGTGCCTGCTCAACGCCGCCGCGTGGGCGGTCTTCACGCAGCTCCAGCTCGTCGTGCCGCTGCGGCTGGACGCCGTGCTCGGCAGCAGCGTCGGGGTCGGCGCGGTCTACGCGGCGGCGGCCGTCCTCGTCCTGGTCCTCACCGTGCCCGTCACGCGATGGCTGCAGGCGCAGCTGCGGCTGCCCCTGGTGCTCGCGCTCGGGGTCGCGACGATGGGGACGGGCATCGCCGTGCTCGGCGGCGGCCCGGGCGTCGCGTCGCTCGTCGCGGGGATGGTCGTGTTCACGCTCGGGCAGATGGTGTTCCAGCCCGCGATGAGCGCGGTCGTCGCCGCGGGCGCGCCCGCCGCGTCCGTCGCCACCCGGTTCGGCGTCAACGGCCTGGCGCTCGCCGTGGGCGGCGTCGTCGGGCCGTCCGTCGTGGGCGCGCTGCTCGCCGGGCCGCTCTCCCACGGCGGCTGGGCGTGGGCGGGCTTCGCGCTCGCCGGCGCCGCCGTCGCCGTCGGCTACGGCCGGGTCCGGGTCGGCTGAGCGGCCGACCCGGACCGCGGGCCTCGGCGGGAGTCAGGCGGGCACGACGGGCGGGACCGTCCAGGTGGCGAGCTCGTCGAGCCGAGGCCGGTACAGGCGGACGGTGAAGTTCCACCCCTCGGGCAGCGGGATGCGGTGGGGCGTGTCGTCGGGCCAGTCGCCGAGGTGGATCGTGACGCGGCCGTCCGGGTCCGGCGTCGCGAAGACGGAGTTCACGTTCGTCAGGCCGCTCGGGCCGGGCTCGAAGTAGCCGTCGGCGTTGTAGACGCTGAGGGACCAGAACGCGTCGGCGGGGATGCCGTCGAACGTGATCGTGTACCGGCCCACCGGGAGCCGCGGCTCGACGTTCAGGTACGACGCCTCGGCGTCGGGCAGGCCGCCCCACCCGAGCGCCGTGCCGACGAGGTGCCGCACCGGGTCGACGTCCTCCGCCCGGCCGAAGCAGTGCTCGAGGCCGCCCATCGTGCGGCCGAGGGTGAGCAGGGCCCCGCGCACCTCCTGGTGGCTGGCCGGGTCGTACTCGGGGCGCACGAACTCGCGCTGCTCGGCGGTGGCGAGGGCGAGCCCGTCCTGGAGGCGGTGCACCTCCTCGACGTCGGCGGGGCTCGTCGGGTCGAAGAGCGTCCGCGCCGCCACGACCACGTAGTCCGTGCCGAACTCGTCACGGGAGAGGACGGACGAGCCGGCCTCGCGGACGACCCGGTTGATGTAGTGGTCCTGGTTGATCACCATCACCGACAGGTACCGGTCGCCGACCTCGGGCACCGTCAGCGTCGCGTCTCCCGCGCCCAGGTCGACGACCGCCACCGAGTACAGCGTGTCCCGGTTCTGCCGGATCACCGGCTGCTCGTCGAGCGGAGCGAGGGCGCGGTCGTGGTGGAAGATGCCGAGGCCGCCCACCATCGGCAGCATCCTCGCGATCATCGTGTCCGTCTCCGCGCGGGCGAAGTTGTCGATGCTGACCTGGACGGCCATGGCCGTACCTCCTCGGGGGTGCGGGCGACGTCCCGCGGGGAGCTGCGGGACGTGGGGTGCGTCACGACGGCCGGGGCCCCGCCGCAGGTGGCGCTGCCCGGTCGCGGTGTCACGCTATGGGGGCGCGGCCCGCGGCGCGCGCCGGACGCCGGGGGCGGTCGCCCGGTGGCGAGGGCCGGGCCACCGACGGAGGGGGACGAAGGATGCAGGGGTACGTGCTGAGGCGCTACGGCCACCCGGGCGTGATGGAGCTGCGCGAGGTGCCGCGCCCGGTCGCAGGGCCCGGCGAGGTGCTGGTCCGGGTGCGCGCCGCGGGCCTGAACCCGATCGACTTCAAGACGCGCGACGGCGGCCTGCGGGTCATCACCCGGCTCCGCCTGCCCCTGGTGGCGGGCAGCGAGCTGGCCGGTGAGGTGGCGGCCGTGGGCGCCGGGGTCACCCGGTTCGCGGTGGGGGACCGGGTGCACGCCCGGGTCGACAAGCGGCGCCTCGGTGCCTTCGCCCCGTACGCCGCCGTGCACGAGAGCCTGGTGGCGGCGATGCCCGCGTCGATCGGGTTCGTCGAGGCCGCGTCGCTGCCCCTCGCGGGGCTGACCGCGTTGCAGGCCCTGCGGGACGAGCTGAAGGTGGCGCCCGGCGACCGGGTGCTCGTCACCGGCGGGGCGGGCGGCGTCGGCACCCTCGCGATCCAGCTCGCGGTATGGCTCGGCGCCGAGGTGACGACGACGGCGTCCGCCCGCGGCGCGGCCCTCGTGCGCTCGCTCGGCGCCGCACGGGTGGTGGACTACCGCGCCGAGCGGTTCGCCGACGTCCTGCACGACTACGACGGCGTGCTCGACCTCACCGGCGGGCAGGACCTCACCGACGCCTTCACCATCCTGCGGCCGGGCCGCACGGTCGTCTCGGTCGCCGGCCTCCCGGACGCGACGACGGCGCGCGTCGACCTGGACGCCGGACCCCTCAAGGCGGCCCTCCTGTGGGCGGCCAGCACCGCGATCCGCCGCCGGGCCCGGCACGCGGGCGTGCGCTACCGCTATCTCTTCATGCACCCGAGCGGTGCGGACCTCGCCACCCTGGCCGACCTGGTCGACGGCGGCCACGTGCGCCCCGTCGTCGACCGGACGTTCCCGTTCGCCGACATCGCCCGTGCGTTCGCCTACCTGGAGCGCGGGCGCGCCAAGGGCAAGGTCGTCGTCGAGCTGTAGGCCGGGCGCCCGCGAAAAGACCTGCGCCGCAGGGCGGCCCCGCTGAGACGCTGGGCGCATGGAGACCCCCGCGCCGATCGACCTGGACACCTGGCCGCGCCGACAGCACTTCGAGCACTACCGGGCGTCGCCGTGCACGTACGCGATGACGGTGGAGCTGGACGTGACGGCGTTCGCGGCGGCGCTGCGCGCGTCGTCGCGCCGGACGTACCTCGCTCAGGTGTGGGCGCTGGCGACGGTCGTGAACCGGCACGACGAGTTCCGCCTGGCCCTCACGGACGACGGCGCGCCCGCGGTCTGGCCGACGGTGCACCCGGCGTTCACGGTGTTCCACGTGGAACGGGAGACGTTCTCGTGCGTCTGGGCGCCCTACGACGCCGACTTCGGCGCGTTCCACGACGCGGCGGCTGCGGTGCTGGCCGAGCACGGGGACTCGACGGAGCTCTTCCCGCAGGGCGCCCCGCCGCCGAACGCGTTCGACGTGTCCAGCCTGCCGTGGGCGTCGTTCACCGGCTTCACCCTGAACATCCGGGACGCCTGGAACCACCTGGCGCCGATCGTCACCCTGGGCCGGTACGTCGAGCGGGACGGCCGGCTGCTGCTGCCCGTCGCGGTGCAGGTCCACCATGCGGCCGCCGACGGCTTCCACACGGCGCGCCTGGTGAACGAGCTGCAGGACCTCCTCGGCGACCCGTCGTGGGTGGGCTGAGCCACACTCCAGGGGGTCACCTGCCGGACGGCCGGGCGCCCGGTCGGCGAGACGGCTTACCCTCTAGTCCCGTGAGCGAGAACCTGGGATCCACCGGCTCGATCGAACGCGTGGTGGCACGCCACGAGATGCCCGACCCGCTGCGGGACGACATCCGCCTCCTGGGCGGGCTGCTCGGTTCCGTGCTGAAGGAGGCGGGCGGGCAGAGCCTGCTCGACGACGTCGAGCGTCTCCGCGGCCTGACCATCCGCGCCTACGGGGCGGACGACGGCGGCGCGACGCTGGCGGAGGCGGCCGAGGTCGTGGCCGGCTTCACGCCGGAGCGGGCCGAGCAGGTGGCGCGTGCCTTCACCTGCTACTTCCACCTGGCGAACCTCGCGGAGGAGTACCACCGGGTCCGCGTGCTGCGGGCGCGGGAGTCGGACGCCGCGTCGGGCGTCGTCATCGAGGACTCCCTGCCGCAGGCGTTCACCCAGCTCGCGGAGGAGGTCGGCCGCGACGAGGCGCTGCGGCGCCTGGGCGAGATCGAGTTCCGCCCCGTGCTGACCGCGCACCCCACCGAGGCCCGCCGCCGCGCCGTCTCGGGCGCCGTCCGCCGGATCTCCGCGCTGGTCGCGGACCGCGACACGATGCGCCCCGGCGGCACCACGCTCGCCGAGAACGAGCGCCGCCTGCTCGCCGAGATCGACACCATGTGGCGCACGTCGCCGATCCGCGCCCACAAGCCGTCCGTGCTGGACGAGGTGAAGACCGCGATGGGCGTCTTCGACGCCACGATGTTCTCCACCTTCCCCGAGGTGTACCGCCGCCTCGACGACTGGCTGCTCGACGGCGAGGCCGGCAGCGTCCCGCCCGTCGCCCGCCCGTTCGTCCACCTCGGTTCCTGGATCGGCGGCGACCGCGACGGCAACCCGAACGTCACCGCCGAGGTCACCCGCCAGGCCGCGACCCTCGCCGCCGAGCACGCGCTCGGCGCGCTCGAGAAGGCGGCGGTCGAGACGGGGCGCAAGCTCACGCTCGACGAGGAGGGCACGCCGGCGTCGGCCGAGCTCAGGTCGCTGTGGCAGCGGATGCGGCAGCTCTCCGACGAGCTCGTCACCCGCGCGGCCGCCGACTCGCCCAACGAGCCGCACCGGGCCGCCGTCCTCGCGATCGCCGGTCGGGTCGCCGCGACCCGCCGCCGCGACGCCGACCTCGGGTACCGGGAGCCGGAGGAGCTCGTCGCCGACCTGGAGGTCGTGCAGCGCTCGCTCGTCGAGGCCGGCGCCCCGCGCGCCGCGTACGGCGACCTGCAGAAGCTCGTGTGGCAGGTGCAGACCTTCGGGTTCCACCTCGCCGAGCTGGAGGTGCGCCAGCACTCGCAGGTGCACGCCGCCGCCCTCGCCGAGATCGACGAGAAGGGCATCCACGGCGACCTCTCCGAGCGCACGGTCGAGGTGCTCGACACCTACCGCGCCCTCGGCGCCGTGCAGAAGCGGTTCGGCATCCGCGCCGCGCGCCGCTACATCGTGTCCTTCACCCAGGCGCCCGAGCACCTGGCCGCCGTCTACCGGCTCGCCGCGCTCGCGTTCGAGGGCTCCGACGACGCCCCCGTCGTCGACGCCGTCCCGCTGTTCGAGACCTTCGACGACCTGGAGAACTCGGTCGACATCCTCGAGGCGATGCTGGAGTTCCCCGAGGTGCAGCGTCGCCTCGCGGAGAACGGCCGCCGCGTCGAGGTCATGCTCGGCTACTCCGACTCGTCGAAGGACGTCGGCCCGGTCGCCGCGACCCTCGCCCTGCACAAGGCGCAGTCGCGGATCGCCGAGTGGGCCCAGCGCCACGACATCACGCTCACCCAGTTCCACGGCCGCGGCGGCTCGCTCGGCCGCGGCGGCGGCCCCGCCAACCGCGCGGTGCTCGCGCAGCCGCCGCACTCGGTGGACGGCCGGTTCAAGCTCACGGAGCAGGGCGAGGTCATCCTCGCCCGCTACGGCGACCCGACCATCGCCGCGCGCCACATCGAGCAGGTCGCCGCGGCGACGCTGCTCGCCTCGGCGCCGACGGTGGAGAAGCGCAACGCCGACGCACGGGAGCGGTTCGCGCCCCTGGCGGCCACCCTCGACGAGACGTCGCGCGCCGCGTTCCACGGCCTCGTGAAGTCCGAGGGCTTCCCGCAGTGGTTCTCGCAGGTCACGCCGCTCGAGGAGGTCGGCCTGCTGCCGATCGGCTCCCGTCCCGCCAAGCGCGGCCTGTCGGTCAACTCGCTCGACGACCTGCGCGCCATCCCGTGGGTGTTCTCCTGGTCGCAGGCGCGCATCAACCTCGCGGGCTGGTTCGGCCTCGGCACCGCGCTGCGCTCGGCCGGCGAACAGCCGGGCGGGCTGGAGGAGCTCCAGGCCGCGTACCGCGAGTGGCCCCTGTTCACCACGCTGCTCGACACCGTGGAGATGGGCCTCGCCAAGACGCAGGAGGACATCGCCGCGCAGTACCTGGGCCTCGGCGACCGCGACGACCTCGCGGAGCTCGTGCTCGGCGAGCTGCGGCTCACCCGCGAGTGGGTGCTGCGCGTCACCGGCAACGAGTGGCCGCTCGCCAACCGCCGCGTCCTGGGCCGCGCGGTGCAGCTGCGCTCGCCGTACGTCGACGCGCTGTCGCTGCTCCAGGTCCGCGCCCTGCGCGCGCTGCGCAGCCAGGGCGTCAGCGAGGGCCTCACGGTGGACGACGGCGAGTGGGTGGACGGCGGCCACAAGGACCGCTGGCAGCACCTGCTGCTGCTCACCGTGAACGGCGTCTCCGCCGGCCTGCAGAACACCGGCTGATCTCGGCGACCGATCGGCGACACGAGGCTCATGGCCCCGGGCTACGCTCCCGGCCATGAGCCTCGTGACGTTCAAGGACCTGTGCGTCGACGCCGTCGACGCGGCCGCGCTGGGAGAGTTCTGGGCCCGCACGCTGGGCCTGCGGGTGGAGCCGCTGGACGTCGGTGACGTCGTGCTGCGCGACCCGGGCGCCGAGCCGGTGGCGGAGCGGACGATCTGGGTGAACACCGTGCCGGAGGCGCAGACGGTGAAGCACCGCGTGCACCCCGACGTGCGCGCCCTGTCGCTCGACGAGTTCCCCGACCGGCCCCGCCTGACCGAGCCCGGTCAGTACCACTACACGACGCTGGCCGACCCCGAGGGCGGCGAGTTCTGCGTCTTCACGGCCGACGAGGTGCCGGGCTACCGGCTCAAGGACGTCGTCGTCGACTGCGCGGACTACCGGAGGGTCGCGGCGTTCTGGCACGAGCTGCTGGGCGGCACGCTCACGCAGGACGACGACATGGACTACGCCTACCTCGACGAGGGCGCCGCCGTCCCGTTCGAGTCGTTCGACTTCGTCCCCGTGCCCGAGCCCAAGACGGTCAAGAACCGCTGGCACTGGGACGTCACGCTGGACGACGGGGTCACCCTCGACGACCTCGTCGCCCGCGGCGCGCGCGTGCTGCGCGCGCAGGACGACGAGATCGGCTGGACGGTGGTGGCCGACCCCGAGGGCAACGAGTTCTGCGTGTTCGACCGTGCCCGCTGACGGCGTGCCGGTGCGGCCGCTGGCCGTCGTCCTCCACTCGCGCCAGCCGCTGACGACGGACCCCGCGGACACGTTCGACCCGGCGGCCTGGGACGTCGTCGTCCTCACCGACGCCGAGGCCGGCGACGTGCTGCGCGAGGACGTCGACGCGGAGACGCCGCAGGTGCTCCGGGCCTCGCGGGAGGCCTGGGCCGGCACGATCCGGGGCCTGGCGGCGGGTCGGCCGGTCCAGATCGTCGCCAACGACGAGTACTGCGTCGCGGCGTGCGCCCGGCTGCGTGAGCAGTTCGGGCTGCCGCAGCGGCACCCCTCCCGGCCGGAGCACTACCTCGACAAGGTCGTGACAAAGGAGCGCCTCGCCGCGGCGGGGGTGCGCGTGCCGCGGTTCGAGGCGCTGCGCGACGGCGTGCCGGGACCGGAGCACGGCGTCCCGTGGATCGTCGGACGCGTGGGTCTCCCGGTCGTGGCCAAGCCACGGACGGAGGCCAACTCCCGCGGCGTGCGCGTCCTGCGCGAGGAGGCCGACCTGCGGGCCTGGCTCGCCGACCACGAGGGAGACCACGGCTGGCAGGTCGAGGAGTACCTGGACGGCACGTTCCACCACGTCAACGCCCTCGTCCGGGACGGCGAGGTCACCCCGGTGCAGGCCGGCACCTACCTTGGTCCGCTGCTCGACCTGCCGTCGGGACGCCGCCTCGGGGGCTGGACCGTCCCGCACGACGACGAGCTCGCGCGGCGGGCCCATGCGCGCGACGCCGCCGTGGTCGCCGCCCTCGGGGGCGAGGGCGCGTTCGTCGTCCACACGGAGTTCGCCCGCACCACCGACGACGAGCTGGTCGTCATCGAGGTCGCCGCCAGGGCACCGGGTGCCCTGGTCTCCGAGCTGGCCCGCCTGCACGCGGCCGTGCACCTGGAACGGGCCAACCTGGCGTTGCAGGCCGGGCTCCCCGTCCCGGAGGCGGGCCCGACGGGCACGCAGGCCGCCTGGGTATGGATCCCCGTGATGCCCGGCGAACGGTACCGCCGCACGCCGGCGACGACGAGCGGGCGGCTCGTGCACGTGCGTCGTGCGGCGACCAGGACCCACGAGGGAGCGTCGGGGTCGCTCGGGGTGTCCGTGCTGCTGTGGCACGCCGACCCGTCGACCCTCGCCGCCGACGTGCGGACCGCCGCGACCGCCGCCTGGTGCTCGTGAGGTCCGGGACGGGCGTCAGGGGCGCGCGGCGAGCGCGGTGAGCACGCGGTCCACGCTGGACCGGATGCCCCAGCGCTCGGCGAGCGCGTCGAGCGCCTCGGGGTCCTTCGGCGCCCGCGGCAGGGTGTCGTCGACCTCGCCGACGGGGGCGTCGTGCGCGACCTGCACCACCGTGGGGGCGACGTCGAGGTAGGCCGCGGCGTCGAGCAGCTTCTGCCGCTGTGTGGGCGTGATCCCCTTCGCGCCGTGCTCGGCGGCCGCGCGGAGGCTGGCCAGGTCGCCGAACGCGGCGAGCAGCTTGGCGGCCGTCTTCTCCCCGATGCCGGGCACGCCGGGTAGGCCGTCGGACGGGTCGCCGCGCAGCGTCGCCATGTCGGCGTACGCCTGCCCGCTCGGCACGCCGTACTTCTCGGCGAGCCTCGCCTGGTCGACGACGTCGGGGTCGCGCACGCCCCGCGCTGGGTACAGCACGCGCACGCCGGCCGCGTCGTCGACGAGCTGGAACAGGTCGCGGTCGCCGGTGACGATGTCGACGCTGGCGGGCATCACCATCCCGACGGCGCCCGCCACGGGAAGCGCGGTCGCGGCGCTGCGGGCCACCTCGCGGGTGACCAGGGTGCCGATGACGTCGTCGGCCTCGAAGCCCGGCGCGCCCACGCGGGCGATGCCGAGCGCGGCCAGCACGTCGACGATCACGGGGACCTGCGGGGTGAGCGCGTCGGGCACCTCCTCGACGTCCGGCTCGCCGGCGGGCGTGACCGCGGCGACCCGGTGCTCCTTGTAGGACCCGATCGCGTCGACGCGGAACGCCGGCCGCCAGTCCTCGTCCCAGCACGCCACGAGCCGGTCCGGCCCGTGCTCCGTGACGAGGAACGCGATCATGTCGAGCAGGCCGCGCACCGCGTTGACGGGCTTGCCGTCGGGGGAGCGCAGCGAGTCGGGCAGGCCGTAGAAGGCACGGAAGTACAGGCTCGCGGAGTCCAGCAGCATGAGGCTCACCGGGTCAGCGTGCCACAGGCCCCCGACCGCGACGCCTCAGAGCAGGAGGCCGAGGCCGATGCCGACGACGACGGCGGCGAGCGTGAGCGCCATGGTGCCGAGCGCGTTGGCCACGGCCAGCCGACGCCGGCCGGAGCGGGCGAGGCGGACGGTCTCGACCATCGCCGTCGAGAAGGTGGTGTAGCCGCCGCAGAACCCGGTCGCGACGCCGAGGCGCCAGGGTTCGAGGTGCTCCGGGTCGCCGGCGCCGAGCAGCACGCCGGTGACCAGTCCGATGAGCAGCGAGCCGGACACGTTCACCACCACCGTGGCCCACGGGAACGCGGCACCGGGGGTCCGGGCTCGCACCGCGCCGTCGACGACGAACCGGGCGGCGGCGCCCAGCCCGCCCGCCACGGCGACGAGCAGCAGGGTCACGGCGGCGCTCATCGCGAGCTCCGACCCGAGCGCCGGCCCGAGCCGAGCAGCACGCCGCCGAGGCAGGCGAGGTACCCGAGCACGAGCGTGCCGCCCGCGTACGCGAACCCCTGGGCGACGTCGCCGGCGGCGAGCAGCCGCTCCGTCTCGAGCGCGAGCGACGAGAACGTCGTGAACCCGCCCAGCACGCCGGTGCCCACGGCCAGGCGGACCCGCTGCACGCCGGGCGTCTCCGGCCCGCGGGCGGCGAGGGACTCCAGCAGCCAGCCCAGCACGAAGGCGCCGAGCACGTTGGCGGCGAAGGTCGCGACCGGCCACCCGTCGACGGCGGGCCACGCCTGCGACAGACCGAACCGGGCCGCGGTGCCGACGGCGCCTCCGGCCGCGACCAGCGCGACCAGCCCGGGCCGCCGGTGCGCGGGCCTGGTGCGGGCGGGCGGGCTGCCCGCCGTCACGACGCGTCGCCCGCGTGCTGGTCGGGCAGCACGACCACCGGCCGCGGCTGGTCGTGGACGAGGTGCCCCGCGACGGTGCCGCCGACCAGGTGCGTGGCCCAGCCGCGCACGCCGGGCCGCCGGGCGCCCACGACGATCAGGACGGCGTCGTGGGCGGCCGCGAGCCGGGCCAGCTCGGCAGCGGGGTCGCCGGCGGTGCGCTCGAGCCGCCAGCGCACGGGGCTGTCGGCCAGCGCGGCGGCGACGGCGGCGCTCAGCTCGCCGTCGTCGGCGGGGGAGCCGGCGTCGGGGTCCACCGGCACGACGGCGCCGGACGGCTGGCGCACCGACGCCTCGTCCACGGCCACGCACACCAGCTCCGTGCCGAGCGCGGCCGCCAGGTCGGCGGCGCGCCGGGGCACGCTCGGATGGTGGTCGTGGGGCACCCCCACCAGCACCGGACCGGTCATGCCGCCATCGTAGGCAGCGTGCGGGCGGTCAGCCCGACCGGTCCAGGACCGGCAGCCCGTCGTCGTCCAGCCGCTCCAGGTCGTCGGAGCGCACGCCGAGGAGCTTCGCCACGGGCGTGCCGGTGAACCCGTAGACGATCGCGGTGAGCAGCACGACGCCGAAGATCACGGGCACGAGCTGGGGGAACGGCTCGCCGGCGTCCTCGAACCGCAGCGCGAACACGGAGGCGGTGGACGCGGCGACGATGCCGCGCGGCGCCATCCAGCCGATCATCGCGCGCTGCGACCAGGGGAGGCTGGTGCCCAGCGTGGACACCGACGCCACGAGCGGTCGCAGCACCAGCACCAGCAGCGCGACGATCCCGATGGTTGGCAGCGCGTACCGGGCCAGGGCGTCCAGGTCGATCCGTGCCGACAGCACCACGAACAACGAGCCGATGAGCAGCAGCCCGACGTGGGTGCCGAACTCGTGCAGCGGCTCGGTGCGCGCCACCCGCTGGTTCGCCAGGGCGGCGCCGAGGGCGGTGGTGGCGAACAGCCCCGCCTCGTCCTGCCCGGCCTCGGCGAGCGCGTAGGCCCCGAGCGCGAACGCGACCGCGAGCACCACCTCGGTCTCCTTCGGGACCCTGCCGAAGCGGATGAGCAGCACGAGCAGCGCTGCCGCGACGCCGCCGACGACGAGCCCCCACGCGGACGTCAGCAGCAGGCTGGTGGTCTCGGCGTGCAGGACGACGTTCGCCACGGCGAGCGCGACGGTCGCCCCGATGGGGTCGATGAAGATGCCCTCGAACGCGAGCACCGACTCCGCGGGCTGCTTGGGGCGGATGATCGCGAGCAGCGGCCCGACGACGGTGGGCCCGGAGACGATGAGGATGGCGCCGATCACCGCGGACCGTCCCCACGACAGGTCGAGGAACAGGTGGGCGATCACCGTCGCGCCCAGGCCGGTGAGCAGCGCGCCGGTGGTGACGAGCCCGAGGACGGGGCGGCGCGCGCCGCCCCGCAGACGGGCGAAGTCGAGCTTGAGCGACTCCTCGAAGAGCAGCAGGCCCACGGCCATCGAGACCAGGGGGAAGAGGGAGTCGCCGAAGACCTCGTCCGGGTCGAGCCACCCGAGCACGGGTCCCACGAGGAGGCCCAGCACGAGCAGCAGCAGGATGGACGGCACCCGCAGGCGCTTGGCCGCGACCTGGCCGGCCACGCCCACGGCGACGACCAGCGCGATCCCTCCGACGAGGTCCATGCTCACTCCTCCGCGCCGTCGCGCCGGCGGGCCTCGGCCTCGCGGGCGGCGCGCTCGCCGGCCTCGAGGTTGCGTCGACGCCGCGACGACCACACGCCCTCGCCGCGGCCGGACGGTTCGTCAGGGTCGTGCAGCAGCGTCGAGTCCACGAGCTCGTGCCGCTGCAGGTAGGTGTTCCCGAGGGCCTGCACGGTCGCGAGGATCGGCAGGGCGAGGAAGGCGCCGAGGGCGCCGAAGACGGCGCCGAACCCGAGGACGCCGACGAACGACACGGCCGGGTTCATCTCCAGCGCCCGGGCGCTGACCTTCGGGGAGAAGATGAGGTTCTCCACCTGCTGGTACGCGACGATGAAGACCAGCACGGCGATCGCCTGCGGCAGCCCCTGCGCGGCGAGCGCGACCGCCACGGGCAGCGCGCCGCCGATGTACGTGCCGATGGTGGGCACGAACTGCGACACGACGCCCGTGAAGACGGCCAGCGGCAGCGCGTACGGCGTCTGCACGATCAGCAGGAAGACGAACGTGAAGACGCTCGACAGGGCGGCGAGCACGACGCGGGAGCTGATGAAGTCGGAGACCTTCACCTGCGTGATCTCCCACAGGGTCAGCACCTCCTGCTGCCGGTCGGGCCGCAGCCACGCGCAGATCGCGGCGCGGAACTTGGGGCCCGCCGCCATGACGTAGTACGTGATCAGCAGGATCGTGGTGATCGCGAACAGGACCCCCACGATCGACGCCCCGATGCTGAGGGCACCCGTGGCGACGTCCTGCCCCCACTGGTCGAGAGCCTGCGCGACGAGGTCGTCCGAGTCGGGGACCGTGACGTCCCAGCGCGCCTCGATGCCCTGCTGGATGCTCGTGTAGAGGTCGGGCAGCGACGCGACGAGCTGGATCAGCTGCTGCACGAACAGGTTGCCGAACAGCGCGAACACCCCGAGCACGACGACGATCGCCCCGCCCAGCGACACGCCCGCGGCCGCGCCGCGGCGCCACCCGTGCCGCACCAGCCACACGACGATCGGCTCGAGCGCGAGCGCGACGAAGAAGGAGATGAGCACGTTGACGGCCAGCCCGCCGAGCTGACCGAACGCGTACGAGAGGAAGGTGGCGACGAACACGGCCACCACGACCATCGCCAGCGCCCGCGGCAGCCACCGCGGCGGGTTCTTGCTGTCGTGCTGGACGGGACGGACGGAGTCGTCGACCTCGTCGTCGACCTCGCGGTCGACGCGATCGTCCGGCGGGGGCGCGGGCGTCCCGGTGGGGGGCACGCCCTCGGGGTGCGGGGCGTCCGTGGTCATGCGGGCAACGTAGCCCAGCGCGGCCTGCAGGGCGCGCTGGGCCGCAGGTCAGAGGGCGGGCAGCCGGTCGGGCAGGCCGAACCGGGGGAACCAGGTGGCGGTGTCGAGGAACGTCGTGATGCCGGTGATGCGGCCGCTGCCGTCGTCCTCCAGCACGGCGAGCCCCCACGGCGACCAGCCGCCGGTCGGGTCGCGCCGGTACTGGCCGTACGCCATCGAGCCGTTCGCCTGCACGGGCACGCAGCGGGACCCCCGGCAGCCGGCGCCGGGGCCCGTCATCCAGCGGATCACCTCGGAGCGCCCGTGCACCCACATCGTGTACGGCGGCATGTTGAGGACGGCGTCCTCGTGCAGCAGCGCCACCAGGGCGTCCATGTCGTAGCGCTCGAACGCGTCCAGGTACCGCTCGAGCAGCTGCTGGTCGATCTCGGCCCACTGCGGCTCCGGGAGGTCCGCACCCTCGCCGTGGCCGCCCGCCCGGCGCAGGCCCTTGCTGCCGAGGGTGGCACGGGCCCGCTGCAGGGCGCTGTTCACGGACGCGACCGTGGTGTCGAGGAGCGCGGCGACCTCCGCCGCCGACCAGCGCAGCACCTCGCGCAGCACCAGGACGGCGCGCTGCCTGGCCGGCAGGTGCTGGAGCGCGGCCACGAACGCCAGGCGGATCGACTCGCGGCCCACCGCGACGTCGGCCGGGTCGCCCTCGCGCGGCAGGACGGCGTCGTCCGGCACGGGCTCGAGCCACCGGTCCTCGGCGAGCACGTCGCCGAAGTACTGCTCCTCCGCGGGCTGCGGCCCGCCCAGCCCCATCGGGCGCTCCCGCCGCTTGGACGACCCGAGGTGGTCGAAGCACACGTTGGTCGCGATGCGGTACAGCCACGACCGCAGCGACGACCGGCCCTCGAACCGGTCGTACGAGCGCCAGGCGCGCAGCAGCGTCTCCTGCACCGCGTCGTCGGCCTCGAACGCGCCGCCGAGCATGCGGTAGCAGTAGCCGGTGAGCTCGCGCCGGTACGGCTCGAGCAGGGCGCCGACGTCCTCGCCCTCGCCGCCGGACGTGGACGGGGTGGGGGCACCGGTCGCCGTCGCCCGGGGTCGGGGCGGCGCGTCGGGGCGCTGGGCGGTGTGTGTCACGTCTCACACCGTACGACGGACCGCCGACACCCGGGAGGGGTGTCGCCCGGGGCGACCGAGCCGCCCAGGGACGGCGGGCGGGGGCTCGCTCAGCGCCGGTCGTCGCGCAGCACGCGCTCGACCAGGGGGACGGCGCCGGTGGCGGGTGTCGGCGGACGCACGCGCGACACCGTGCCGGTGAGCGGCCGGGCCTCGCGGTCGATCTCGAACCACACCGTCTTGCCCTCGACGACGCCCGAGTGCCGCCCCACGGCGTCGGAGCCGTCGTGCAGCTGCACGCCCCACCGGGACGCGAGGCGGTCCAGGAAGAGCACGCCGCGGCCCGACAGGTCCTGCGGCCGGGGGGACTGCAGCTCCGGCTCGGCGATGCTGCCGTCGCGGACGCCCACGCGCAGGCGGCGGCCGTCCACCTCGACCGTCGCCGTGATCGGTCCGTCACCGTGCTCCAGCGCGTTGGTCAGCACCTCGCTGGTCAGGAGCATCGCGGTCCGCCGCTGCTCGTCCGACACGTCGCACGACTCGAGCACGTCGTCCACCCACCGGCGCGCCGGGCCGAGGTCGCTGAGGTCGTCGTCGGCGACGCGCCGCTCCGCCTTCGCGGGCCCGGCCGACGACGGCGGCCCGGACGGGGCGGGGACGCGCACGCGCAGGGCCAGCACCGCGACGTCGTCGCGCTGCGCGTCGCCCACGAGGCCGCGCACCAGAGCACGGGGGACGGCGGACGTCGCCTCGCCGTGCGCGGAGCGCAGCACCGTCTCCAGGTCGGACAGCCGCTCGTCGCTCGGGACGCCGCGGCGCTCCACCAGCCCGTCCGTGTAGAGCACGAGGGTGTCGCCCGGCAGGAGGCGGGAGGTGCGGTCCACGCGGGGCGTCGTGGGCACCACGCCCAGCAGCAGGTCGGGGGTCTCGGACAGGCGCTCGACCCGGCCGTCGCGGCGCAGCACCATCGGCGGCGGGTGCCCCGCCACCGACCACGTGAGCGTGTAGGCGCGCTCGGGCCGCTCGGCCGGCGGGGAACCCTCGAGGGCCTCCTTCGGGCACGGCGCCGGGTCGCGGTCCAGGCGCGCGACGACGGCGGTCGCCATCGCCCGCGGGCCGAGCCGCGCGTTCGCCTTGTCGAGGCGGGTCAGCAGCCCGGCCGGCGACTCGTCGTGGCTCCACGCGAGCGCCCGCAGCATGGAGCGCAGCTGGCCCATCTGGGCGGCGGCGTGCACGTCGTGGCCCGCGACGTCGCCGATCATGACGATCGCGGTGCCGTCGTCGCGCACCACCGCGTCGTACCAGTCGCCGCCCACCTGGTCGGTGCGCGCGGCGGGGGAGTAGGTGGTCGCGATGTCGAGGTGCGCCACCGTGGGCGGCGCGGTGAGCATCGACTCCTGCAGCGTGGTCGCGACCCGCCGCCGCGCCTCCAGCAGCGCCACCCGCTCCAGCGCGAGCGCCACGTACCGGCTGATCGTCGACTCGAGGGCCGCCGTCTCGGCGTCGTGCTCGCGGGCCTGGTCCCACACGCAGGCGATGACGCCCACGACCATGCCGTTCGACATCACGGGCAGGAACGACCGCGCGCCCTCCGACACGGAGCCCACGGGACCCATCTCGGGGTACGTCGCGACCATCTCCGCGTGGTCGCGGAACCGCAGGGCGGCGCGGCTGCGCACGACGTGCGTGTCGGGCCGGGGCGCGTCGAGACGCGTGCTGCGCAGGGCCGGCTCGCCGGGATGGTGGTGCCCCACGGTGAAGAACGACAGGTGCCGCCGGTCGGCGTCGACCAGCGCCAGCGACACCCAGCGGGCGCCCGTGCCGGTGCCGATGACGTGCGCGATGGCGTCCTCGACCTCGTCCAGAGTCGTGACGCGCGCGAACCGCTCCGACAGCCCGAGCAGGAACCGCGACCGGCGGTGCGCGCGGAACGCCACCTGCTCGGCCAGCCGTGCGCGCTCCCGCTCCGCGCGCAGCCGCAGCTCGCCCGACGCCGCGGCGGACAGGTCGGCGAGGGTGGCGAGATCCGTCTCGGTCCAGGTCCGCGGCACGGACGACACCGCCCACAGCGCGCCCACCACGTGTCCGCGGGCGTCCTCGATCGGGTAGCCCGCGTACGCGGCGAGCACCAGGTCGCCGATCGTGTGCCGGCCGGCCACGCGCGGGTCGTCGTCGGCGTCGCCCACGACGAGCGGGGTGCGGGTGCGCGCGACGGTCGCCGTCAGGGGCCGGGGGAGCTCGAGTCGGCGGCTGCGCTGCGCGTCCGCGGGGAACCCGACGGCGCCGGGGAGCGTCTTGACGTCGCCGTCGTCGGTGAGCATGACGACGGCGGCCGCGGGCACGCCGAGCTGTCGGTGCACGAGCCGCGCGATGCGGTCGAACACCTCGTCTGCGACGGGCTCACCGTTGGCCGGGCCGGGCGACGGGCCGGGCACGCGGTCGGAGGCGGGACCGGGCACGGGGCCGGGCGACGGGCCGGACAGGGAGCCGACAGCCTGGGCTTCCGGCACGGGCCCAGTATGGACCTCGAACGGTCAGACGCCGATCAGCCCGCGCCGGTGCGCGACCGCGACCGCCTCCGCCCGCCCGGACACGCCCAGCTTCGCGAGCAGGTTCGACACGTGCACGCTGACCGTCTTCGTGGAGATGTACAGCCGTTCTCCGATCTGCCGGTTGCTCAGCCCCTGCGCCACCAGCACCAGCACCTCCTCCTCGCGCTCCGTGAGGACCGAGGACGTGCGGCGGCCGCCGGGCAGCGGCACGCGGGCGCGGCGGCCCCACGCGTGGATCGCGTCGGCGAGGGGTGCGGCGCCCATGTCGACGGCCTCGCCGAGCGCCTCGGCGGCCTCGACTTCGGCCGCCGGCACGTCGCCGGACGCCCGCAGCGCCTGCGCCCAGCGGAACCGGGACCGCGCCACCTCGTAGCGGTACCCGAAGTCGAACTCCTTGACCGTCGCCTCCCACAGCCCGGGGTCGGCGGGGGCGTCGGTGAGCGCGGCCCGCAGCCGGGAGTGCTCCGCCGCCGCGCGGCTCAGCCACGCCCGGCCCTCGGGGCCGAGACGGCCACCGCGGGGGCGCCCGCGCCGGGCGGTCTCCTGCGCGACGGCGAGGAGGGCGTCGCCGCGGTCGAGCAGCTCCTGCGCGGCGTCGGCGGCGTGGGGGCCGCTCTCCGCGTCCTCCGCGAGCGCCGCCAGCGCCAGCGCGGACAGCCAGATGCGGCCGAGGAAGAACTCGGACCAGGTGGCGCCCAGGTGGGTGGCGACCTCCTCGGCCGTCGTGACCGCCTCGTCGTAGCGGCCGGCCCACGTGAGCGCGTCGGCGTGGGTGCCCCCGGCGATGAGGGCGATCTGCCCGTCGTTCCCCCAGTGCACGCGCATGTCCTGCGCCGCGCCGATCGCGTCGCCGCCCTCGCGGGCGACCTGCGCGTACAGCCCGCCCGCGGCGAGGTACGGCACCACGCTCGCGGGGGCGCCCTCGGGCACCGGCCAGCGGGACAGGTCACCCGTGAGGTAGGCGCGGATCTGCGCGAGGTCGACCATCTCCAGGCCGTACGCGCCCCACGTGACGCCGGTCGAGCGGGCGCGCGCCATGCCGGCGTCGAGCACCTGGGCGGACAGGTCGAGGTGGCCCGCGTAGAAGTGGGTGGCGGCCAGGTTGTACCAGCAGCGCATCTCGGTGCGCAGGTCGCCCGCCACGACGGCGCGCTCCCGGGCACGTTCGAGCAGGTCGGCCGCGGTGTCCGGCGTGCCGACCTCCAGCATGGCGAGCGTCGTGAGGGCGTCGGCCTCGGCGTCGGGGGCGTCGGCCCGGCGGGCGACGTCGACCGCCTGCCGGGCGAACGCGCCCGCCTCGTCGTCGCGGTCGTTGTTGAGCAGCACGCGGGAGTGCACGGCGAGCGTCCACGCGAGCTCGGGGGTCGCGACGTCGTCGGGCACCTCGACGTCGAGGGCGGAGGCGGCGTCGGTCGCGCCGGGCAGCAGCACGTCGAGCGCGCGGGTGGACTGGGTCAGGGCGTCGACGAGGTCCTCCATGTCCAGCACGTACCGCACCAGCACGTGCCGCAGGCGGGCCTGCCGCTCGGGGTCGGCGTCGAGCCCCTCGACGGCACGCCGGGCCAGCTGCTCCGCCCGCGTCGCCTGGCCCGCGGAGCTCGCGGCGGCCGCGGTGTCGAGGGCGACGGTGACCCGGTCGGTGCCGAGCAGCTCCGCGGCGTCCGGCACGGACTCCCACAGGGAGAGCACCTGCTCCAGGTGCCGCACCTCCTCCGCCGGGGCGAGCATCGTGGCCGCGCTGCGGGCGGCGTCGCGGGACGCGACGAGCGCGGCGGGCAGGTCGTGGCCCTCCAGGGCGTGGTGGGCGCGCTTCGCCGCCTTCCCGAGGGCGGGGTCGGCCGTCAGGGCGTCGAGGTAGGCGCGGTGCATGGTGGTGCGCTCGCCCGGCAGCAGGTCGAGGACGAGCGCCTCGGCGACGAGGGCGTGCCGGAACGCGACGTGCTGGCCCTCGACGCGCAGCACCTGCTGTGCCACGGCCTCGCGCAGGGCGGCGTCGGTGGCGCCGGGCGCGTCGAGCCCGGGCAGGCGGGGCGCGGTGGCGCGCAGCAGCGCCTCGTCCACCTGCCGCCCGGCGACGGCGGCGAGGCGCACGAGCTGCTGCACGGCCGGGTCGAGGCGCTGCAGGCGGGCGTGCAGCACGTCGGCCAGGGACCACGGCAGGCCGGTCGAGGACTGGCCCGCGTCGAGCAGCTCCTCGGCGAAGAAGGCGTTGCCGTCCGACCGGCTGCGCACGGCGTCGAACTCGGCCTCGCCGAGGGGCTCGCCGCGGGTGGCGGTGGTGAACTCGCGCAGCTCGTCGGGGGTGAAGGGCGACAGCTCGACGTGCGTCACCGGGCGCTGGCGGTACAGCTCCGCGAGGACGGGGCGCAGGGGGTGGCGGCGGTGCAGGTCGTCGCTGCGGTACGTGGCGACGAGCAGCAGGTGCTCGGACCGCAGCCGGGCGACGACGAACCGCAGCACGTCGCGCGTGGACTCGTCCGCCCAGTGCACGTCCTCGACGATCAGCACGAGCGGTGAGCCCGCCCGGCCGGCGGCGGCGAGGCTGCCCGCGACGCCGTCGAGGAGCTGGAGCCGCTCCGCGTGGTCCGCACCGCCGTCGGCACCGCCCGCCGGGTCGAGCAGGCGGGCGAGGGCCGGGCGCTCGGCGACCACCTGGGCCACCGCGGGCACGCCGCGCAGCTCGGTCAGCGCCTCCGTGAACGGCAGGTACGGGATGCCGACGTCACCCAGGTCCACGCAGTGCGCGACGACGACGCGCGCCCCGGCGTCGCGCGCGGCGTCCGCGAGGTGCGTGACCAGGCGCGTCTTGCCCACCCCGGCGTCGCCGCCGAGCAGGAGGACGCCGGGCTCGCCCTCCGCGGCGCGCTCCAGCGCGCCGCGGAAGGCGGTGACCTCCTCCTGGCGGGCGATCAGGGGCACCTCGCTGGAACGTCGCACGAGGTGATCGTCCCACCGGCCGCCCACACCCGCCGCCGGTTTTCCGTGCTCGCGGACCCGCTCCGTCGCCGTGTCTGCCGCCGTGCCCACCGCCGTGCCGCGCACGGTCAGGCGGCCCGGCGTCCGGCGCCGTCCTGGGGACGCAGCGCGTCCAGCCCGTGGGCGATCTGGTCGGCCCGGCGGGTCACCTGGAGGTCCCACGCGCGGGCGTCGGTCCGCGCGGCGACGGCGTCGAGCGTCGAGCCGAGCCGCTGCACGGCCTCGCGGTCCGCGGCCCGGGACCGCGCACGGCGGGCCAGGTCCCGGACCCCGCGACCGGCCGCGCCGGCCGCACGGCCCACCGTGCGCACCCACGCCGGCGTCCCGCGCTGGTAGGTCTCGGCCATCCGCTCGCGCCGGTAGTCCAGCTCGGCCAGGACGGCCAGGTCCCGCGACGTCATCTCGTTCATGTCCTCGTCCCCTCACCGGCCGGGGTCCCCGGCCCTGCGTGCCGGCCACCGCCGGCTCCTCGATCTCGTGGTGACCACGCTCGTCCTGAGGCCCCCGGGCGGGCATCGGGCAACTGCCCCGTCTTCCGGGACGGGGGTACCTCAGACGACGCCGCGACCTGGGCCTCCGCCGGTCTGAGGTACCCCCGCGGCGGGGCTGAGGGGTACCGAGGCCGGGGCTGGACGGGCCTTCGCCCGCGCCAGCCGTTGCGACCTGGGTCACAGCGGTCGCACACTGGGGAAGACCGGACCTATACGGGGGTGGACTCGTGGCTGGATCTGTTGCAGGCGCCTTCGACGCGCTGCCGATGCTCGGGCGTGGCAAGCACCGCAACCCCAAGAAGGGCGCGTGCTTCATGGAGCTGGCGTCGTTCCTGGCCGGTGAACGCTGGAGCGATCATCCGCAGTGCACGCACCCGCTGCTCGCGATGCTGGCCCGTGCCGTGAACGACCTGACCTCCGACGGGAACCGGCCGCAGCTCGCGCCGCTCATCCCCTCGGTCATCGGGCTGACCAGCAGCGACCCGCGGTGGGACGTGCAGATCGCGCTGCGCGCCGCGCAGACGGCGCTGCCCGTCGCGCCCGCCGACCGGCAGCAGACGCTGGCCGTGGCGATCATCGGTGCGGAGCGCATGCTCGACGCCCTGGACGGGCGCCCCGAGGGCACGCTCGACCCGGCCAGCGCCGACGCGCTCGCCGCGTCGCCGAAGACGGCCGAGTGGGCGTACCGGTTCTGCGAGGGCACGCGCGTGCGGCCCAAGCGATTCGTGCGCGACGCCGCGCCGTCCGTCGTGTCCACGGCGGTGCAGGGCATCAGCGAGGCGTTCGTGCCCGACACGGACGCCCGGCTGCGCACCCTGCTCGCCGCCACCATCGAGGATGCCCGGCGCTGGGCCGGCCACACCGACGAGGACCGCCCGGCGCTCGTCGAGGAGCAGTGGGCCCCGGTGGTGAAGACGGTCCCGTCCGCCTGACCCACGCCGAGGTAGCACCCCTCGCGCCGAGGTAGCACCCCTCGCGCCGAGGTAGCACCCCTCGCGCCGAGGTAGCACGCGGGCGCCTCTGGTAGACCGGAGCCGTGACCGACAACCCGCTGGAGCAGCTCACCCTCGACGACCTGCGCCGTCGCACGTCCGTGAAGTGGCGGGCCTACCCGCCGGACGTGCTGCCGCTGTTCGTCGCCGAGATGGACACGCCCGTCGCGCCCGCCGTCGTCGACGCGGTGCAGGGGGCGCTGGCCCTCGGGGACACCGGGTACGACGTCGGTACGGGCTATGCCGAGGCGCTCGCACCGTTCGCGCGGGAGCGCTGGGGGTGGGCGCCGGACGCCGCGTCCAGCCGCACGATGCCGGACGTCATGGTGGCGATCGTCGAGGTGCTGCGCGTGCTCACCGCCCCCGGCGACGCCGTCGTCGTCACGCCGCCCGTGTACCCGCCGTTCTACGGCTTTCCGGGCAACGAGGGGCGACACGTCGTGGAGGCGCCCCTGGGCGCCGACCTGCGGCTCGACCTCGGCGCGCTCGAGGCCGCGTTCGCGCGGGTCACGGGCGCCGCCGCCCACGGCGCCGGGCCCGGCTCCGGCCGGCGCGCCGTCCTGCTGCTGTGCAACCCGCACAACCCCACCGGCACCGTGCACACCCGCGCGGAGCTCGAGGCGGTGCTGACGCTCGCCGACCGGTACGGGGTGCGGGTGGTGGCCGACGAGGTGCACGCCCCGTTCACGTTCGAGCGCGTGGCCGACGGCGCGCCCGCGTTCGTGCCGCTGCTGTCGGTGGCGGGCGCGGAGCGGGCGGTCGTGGTGCAGTCGGCGTCCAAGGCGTTCCACCTCGCGGGGCTGCGTGCCGCGGTCGCGCTCGGCGGGCCGGGCGCGGCCGACGACCTGCGCCGGATCCCCGAGGAGGCGGGCCACGCCGTCAACCACCTCGCGGTGCTGGCGCACGCGGCGGCCTACCGCGACGGCGGTCCGTGGCTGGACGCCCTGCTCGCGGGCGTGCACGCGAACCGAGGGCTGCTCGCGCGCCTGCTGGCGGCGCACGCCCCCGCCGTGCGGCTCCAGCCCGCCGACGCCACCTACCTGGCCTGGCTCGACCTGCGCGGTGCCCTGCCCGGTGGCGTCCCCGCGGCCGACGCCGCCGCGCTCGTGCTGGAGCGCGGCCGCCTCGCCCTCGAGGACGGCGTGCGGTTCGGCGCCGGCGGCGCCGGGTGGCTGCGGCTCAACCTCGCGACGTCCACGGCCGTGCTCACCGAGGCCGCGGAGCGCCTCGGCCGCGCGCTCGCCGTGCCGAGGTAGCACCGGACCGTGCCGAGGTAGCACGGACCGTGCCGAGGTAGTACCCGTGCTACTTCGGCGGGGCGTAGTCCGGCGCCGGGGCGGCGCCGAAGGCCTCCTCCAGGGTGGTGGTGCCGGCGAGGTGCATCGGGACGGTCAGTCCGGTGCCCACGTAGCGCAGGTGCCAGGGCTCGGGCGAGTAGCCCGTGACGGACTGCCGGCCCTCCGGGTACCGCACGACGAACCCGTACCGCCACGCGTGCGCGTCCACCCAGCGCCCGGTCCTGGTGCGCCCGAAGTCGGTGTACGGGGTGCCGGCCTCGGCGACGTCGGCGGCGAGGCCTGTCTGGTGCTCGGAGTACCCCGGGCGGGCGGAGAACGTGTCGGCGGCGCGGCGGCCGTGCGCGTCGACGTACCGGGCGTACAGCCGCCGCTGGTAGTCCGTGGACCGGAAGCCGGAGGCGAGGACGAGCTCGTGGCCGGTGGCGTCCTGGGCGTCGGCGGCGAGGCGCTCCAGGGCCCGCGCCGCCTCGGCCCGCAGCCGGTCGTGCTCGCCGAGGGCGGGCACGTCGGGGCGCGCGAGGTCGTCCGGCGCCCAGCGCTCCGGGGTGACGGGGTGGGCCTTGTTCACCAGCACGGTCAGGTCCGCGGGGTCGTGCCCCGGGGTCCACGTGCGGCCCAGGATCGACGTGCCACCCGGCCGCGGGTCGGGCAGCGCGGCGGTCGCCGCACCCGCCGGCACGACGGCCCCTGCGACGGTCAGGACGCCCGCCAGGGTGCCCGCGACGACGGCGCCACGAAATCTATGCAGGACCGTGACCACGACACGGGGGGACATGCCGACCAGGTTGCCAGGAAGCCGATAATCTCGCCAAGGTGCGCCGACGCTACCGCCTCGCCCTCGCCGTCCTGCTGACCCCGGTCGTCGGGGTGACCCTGGTGGCGTGCACCGGGCCCGACGTGCCGTCCGCCGACCCGGCCGCCGAGGCGCTCGCGGCCGCGCTCCGGGCGGGCGACGTGAGCGACCTGGCGCTACAGGCGCCCGGCTCGGTCGACGTGCAGACGCAGCTCACCGAGGTGCTCGAGCCGCTCGTCGACGCCTCGGGCGAGCGCGAGCGCACGGTGACGGTGGCCTCCGTCGGCAAGCCGGTCACCCAGGACGGCACGACGTCGGCGGTGGCCACGCTGGACTGGTCGTGGCCGGTGGGCCGCGACGTCACGTGGAAGTACAGCACCGACGTCGACCTCGCCTATGCGCCGCCGGAGAGCGGCGACGGCGAGGGCGCCTGGCGCGCCGTGTGGCGGCCGGACGTGCTGGTGCCCGACCTGGAGCCGGGCGAGCGGCTGAAGGTCAGGACCCTCGACGCGGACCGCGGCGACCTGCTGGACGGCGACGGCGAGCCGATGGTGACCGAGCGGGGCGTGTGGCACATCGGGGTGGACAAGACGGCGGTGGAGGGGCTCGGGCAGGAGTCCGCGGCGCGCGACCTCGCGCAGCTCGTGGGCCTCGAGCCGAACGAGTTCTTCGCGCGTGTCGACGCGGCCGGGGAGAAGGCGTTCGTCGAGGCGATCACGATCCGCAAGAAGAACCCGGGCGTGGACTTCACGGTGGACGACGCGCGGGACATCATCGGCGTGCGTGCGGTCGAGGACTCCCTCGAGCTCGGACCGACGAGCACCTTCGCCGCGCCGATCCTGGGCCGGGTCGGGGAGGCGACCAAGGAGGTCGTCGAGGAGTCCGACGGCGCGGTGCAGGCCGGCGACGTGGTGGGGCTGTCGGGGGTGCAGCGCGCCTACGACGACCAGCTCACCGGCTCGCCGGGCGTCCTGGTCAGCGTGGTCCCGGCCGGTGACGGTGACGTGGGCCTGGACGGCGAGCCCGAGGAGGACGGGGACGAGGGGCGTGAGCTGTACCGCGTCGACGCCGTCGACGGCGTCGCGGTGGCCACCACCCTCGACCAGCACCTCCAGAAGCAGGCGGAGAACGTGCTCGAGGACGTCGACCCGGCCAGCGCGATCGTCGCGATCCGGCCGTCGGACGGCGCGGTGCTCGCCGCGGCGAGCGGGCCCGGCGGCGAGGGCTGGTCCACCGCGACGCTGGGGCAGTACCCCCCGGGGTCGACGTTCAAGGTGGTGGACGCGCTGGCGATGCAGCGGGCGGGGATCACCCCGGACACGAAGGTCGCCTGCACGGACAGCATCACCGTGGACGGCCGCAGGTTCGGCAACGTCCCCGGCTACCCGTCGTCGGCCACCGGCGAGGTGCCGCTGCGCACGGCGTTCGCGCACTCGTGCAACACGGCGATGATCGCGCAGCGCGACAAGGTGGCGCAGGCGGACCTGGCGACCGCGGCGTCCGACCTCGGGCTCGTGGACGACGAGGTGGCGGCGCCCGTGCTGGGCGTGCCCGCCTTCCTCGGCGCCGTGCCCGCGAAGGCGGACGGCACGGAGCACGCGGCGTCGATGATCGGCCAGGCCAAGGTGCAGGCGTCGCCGCTGGGGATGGCGACGGTCGCGGCGAGCGTCGCCGCCGGCCACCGGGTGCAGCCCGTGCTGGTGCGCGACGAGCCGGCGGGGGGCGACGAGGGCGACGCGTCCGCCTCGCCGTCGGCCGAGGAGTCGGCGCAGGCGCCGAAGAAGCCGTCGACGCCTGGGGTGACGGACGACGAGGCGGCGGTGGTGCGCGACCTGATGCACGGCGTCGTCACCGAGGGCAGCGCGGACATGCTGCAGGGCGTGCCCGGCATCGTCGGTGCCAAGACCGGCACGGCGCAGTACGGCGACGGGTCGAAGCAGCACGTGTGGATGCTCGCGATCGTCGACGACCTCGCGGTGGCCGTCTTCGTGGAGGACGGCCACCGCGGGTCGGACACCGCGGGCCCGCTCATGAAGGACTTCCTGGCGGGCCTGTGACCGGTCAGGCGCCGTGCTTGTGCGGCACGCCCGCCACGAGTCCGCCGTCGACGACGAACTCGGCGCCGGTGGAGTAGCTGGACTCGTCGCTCGCGAGGAAGACGATGGTCTGGGAGACCTCTTCCGGCCGCGCGCCGCGGCCGAGCGGGATGAGCAGGTCGCCCGCGTCGATGCCCGCGGTCATCGGCGTCTCGATGAACCCGGGGTGCACGGAGTTGACCCGCACGCCGTGCGGCCCGAGCTCCAGCGCGACCGACTTCGTGAGCCCGCGGACGCCGAACTTGGAGGCCACGTAGCCGTGCAGGCCGCGGCTCCCGCGGAGCCCCTCGACGGACGAGATGTTGATGATCGACCCGGAGCCGGCCTTCACCATGACCGGCGCGACGGCCCGGATCCCCAGGAACACCCCGGTGAGGTTGATGTCGATGATCCGGCGCCAGGCGTCGGTGTCGTACTCGGTGATCGGGCCGCCGTTCGCGATGCCCGCGTTGTTCACGAGCACGTCGATCCGGCCGAACTCCTCGAGCGTGAACGCGACGGCCTTCGCCCAGTCGTCCTCGTTCGTGACGTCGAGATGGACGTAGCGGGCGACGTCGGTGCGGTCGGCGCCCAGCTCGGCGACGAGGGCCTCGCCCTTCGCGTCGTCGAGGTCGGCGACGACGACCTTGGCGCCCTCGGCGGCCAGCGCGCGGGCGTGGGTGACGCCCATCCCGCCGGTCCCGCCGGTGACGATCGCGACCTTGTTGAAAACTCGGTTCCCGGTGCTGACGGCCGTGCTGGCGGTCATGCTGGCCTCCTTCGTGGTTCTGCTGGGAGTGGGTGCACCTGCCCGCCCGGGACCGTGGTCGTCCCGGGACGGAGGGGACGTCAGGGGGACGGTGTGGTCCACCAGGCGGGCAGGGCGTCGTGGGCGACCCGGGCGAAGAACGCGGGGTCGCGGGGCGGGGGAGCGGCGAGCCAGACCTCGAGCGCGCCGACGGTGCCGAGCCCGACGTACGTCGCGAACGCGCGGGCGTAGCGGTCGACCTGGTCGGCGGGGGTGCCCGGGTCCAGGGGCATGAGGCCGGGGTGGGCGCGCAGGTGGTCGGTGAGGGTGCCGGCCACGTGGTCGGCGAGCAGCCGGGCCAGCGGGGCGCTGAGGCCGCCCTCGAGGGCCCGCTCGTACACGGGCAGGTGCGCCTCGACGTGGGCCTGCAGCGCACCGGTGTACCGGGCGACGACCTGCTCGGCGTCGCCGTGGGTGGCGTGCCCGGCGACCTCCCGCACGGCGGCGTCGAACTCCGCGCGGATGCGGTCGAGCTCGGTGCCGAGGACCCGTGCCAGCAGCTCGGCCGGGCCGGCGGCGTGGTCGTAGAACGTGGCCCGGTTGATGCCGGCGCGGGCGGCGACGGCCGACGCGGTGAGGTCCGCGACGTCCTGCTCCGCGGCCAGCTCCAGGACGGCGGTGCGCAGGGCCTCCGCGGTCCGCTCGACCCGCTTGTCCATGCCCTGTCACCTCCGCCGTCCGATGCTCTCGACGCTACGCCGGGGCGACGAGTTAGGCAACACCTGTCGCCTAACTCACTTCACCCGGGCAGGCCGGGTGAAGGGCGACGGGCCGACCTACGCTCGAAAGTGCCGCACCCGCCACCGACGAGGGGAACCGCCATGGTCAGCAGGACCCGAGGGAGCGGCCGCCGCCGCGTCCGCCACGGGGACGTCGAGCTCAACCCCGTCTTCGTCCGCCCGGGAGAGACGCGCTCCGTGCCGCGCGACCGCCTCCCGGCCGGGCAGTCCCTGCCGGAGACGGCGTTCCAGATCGTCCACGACGAGGCGATGCTCGACGGCAACGCCCGGCTCAACCTCGCCACCTTCGTCGGCACGTGGATGGACGACCACGCCAGCCGCCTCTACCTCGAGGCGGCGGACAAGAACATGGTCGACAAGGACGAGTACCCGGCCACTGCCGCCGTCGAGGACCGGTGCTGGCGCATGCTCGCCGACCTGTGGCACGCGCCCGACCCGCACCACGCGATGGGCACCTCGACGATCGGCTCGTCCGAGGCGTGCATGCTCGCCGGGCTCGCGCTCAAGCGGCGGTGGCAGCAGGCCCGGCGCGACGCCGGCAAGCCCGTCGGCACCCCCAACCTCGTGATGTCCAGCGCGGTGCAGGTGTGCTGGGAGAAGTTCTGCAACTACTTCGAGGTCGAGCCCCGCTACGTGCCCATCAGCGAGGAGCACCGGGTGCTCGACGGCCACGACTTGGAGAGCTACGTCGACGAGGACACGATCGGCGTCGTCGCCATCCTCGGCGTGACGTACACCGGGATGTACGAGCCGGTCACCGAGATCGCCGCCGCCCTCGACCGCATCCAGGCGACCACCGGGCTCGACGTGCCCATCCACGTGGACGGCGCGTCGGGGGCGATGGTCGCGCCGTTCGTGCAGCCCGACCTGGTGTGGGACTTCCAGGTGGAGCGGGTCGCGTCGATCAACACCTCCGGCCACAAGTACGGCCTCGTGTACCCGGGCCTCGGCTGGGTGGTGTGGCGCGACGAGGAGGCCCTGCCCGAGAGCCTCGTGTTCCGCGTGAGCTATCTCGGCGGCGACATGCCCACCCTCGCGCTGAACTTCTCCCGACCGGGGTCGCAGGTGCTGCTGCAGTACTACATGTTCCTGCGGCTGGGGCGGGCGGGGTACGAGGCGGTGCAGAACGCCTCGTCCGACGTCGCGCGGTACCTCGCCGACGGCGTCGGGAGGCTGCCCGCGTTCGAGCTGTGGAACGACGGCTCCGACATCCCCGTCTTCGCGTGGCGCCTGAAGCCGGGGCACACGGAGAACTGGAACCTCTACCACCTGTCCGACCGGCTGCGCACGCGCGGCTGGCTCGTGCCGGCGTACCCCATGCCCGACGACCTCACCGACGTCACCGTGCAGCGCGTCGTCGTGCGCAGCGGGCTCAGCCGGGACCTCGCGGCGTCGTTCCTCGCCGACCTCGAGGAGGAGACCCGCTACCTCGACGCCCTCTCCGGACCGATGCCCTCGGAGGGCCAGCGCACCGGCTTCATCCACTGACCCGCCCTCCGGCGACGGCGGGCGGGCCGGTCAGCGGGCGAAGCGCTCCGAGCGCTCGACGACGCGGCCCGCGCCGCGCCCGTCGTCGGCGGCGCGGTCCCACGTGTACACCTCGACGCCGGTGACGAAGACGTGCTCGGCGCGCGAGCCGACGTCGAGCGGGTCGCCGGACCAGACGACGACGTCGCCGTCGAGGCCGGGCGCCAGCGCGCCGACGCGGTCGTCGAGGCCGAGGAACGACGCCGGGTTGACGGTGAGCGCCTCGAGCGCGACCTGCGGGTCCAGGCCCTCCTTCACGGCGAACGACGCCTGGTGCACGAGGAAGTTGATCGGCACCACCGGGTGGTCGGTCGTGATGGCGACGCGCACGCCCGCCTCGGCGAGCCGGGCGAGGTTCGCGACGTCGCGGTCGCGCAGCTCCACCTTGGAGCGGGACGTGAGCATCGGGCCGTAGACGACCGGTACGTCGCGCTCGGCGAGGACGTCGGCGATCGCGGCGCCGTCCGTGCCGTGGTTGACGACGAGCCGGTAGCCGAACTCGTCGGCCAGCCGCAGCGCGGTGGCGATGTCGTCGGCCCGGTGGGTGTGCTGATCCCAGGCGAGCTCCCCGGCCAGCACCCGCGCGAGGGTCTCCTTGCCGAGGTCGCGGGCGAACGGCTCGCCCTTCTCCTCGGCGGCGTCGCGCTGGGCCGCGTAGTGCTGCGCGTCGAGGAACGCCTGCCGGATGACGGCGGCCACGCCGAGGCGGGTGGACGGCTGCTTCTTCTGCTCGCCGTACACGCGCTTGGGGTTCTCGCCGAGCGCGGACTTCACGGAGACCGCGTCGCTGATCACCTGCTCGTCGACGGTGCGCCCGCCCCACGTCTTGATCGCGACCGTCTGGCCGCCGATCGGGTTCGCCGAGCCCGGCTTCACGACGACGGACGTCACGCCGCCCGCGAGCGCGTCGCGGAAGCCCTCGTCCTCGACGTTGATCGCGTCCAGCGCGCGCAGGTGCGACCCGTCGGGCCCGGTCTTCTCGTTGGTGTCGTCGCCGGCCCAGCCCTCGGCCTCCTCGTGCACGCCCAGGTGCCCGTGCGACTCCACGAAGCCCGGCAGCACCCACCGGCCCCCCGCGTCCACCGTGCGCACGCCGTCGGGGACCTCGACGTCCGCGCCCACGGCGGTGATCACGCCGTCCGTGACGAGGACGGTGCCGTTCTCGATCGGCAGCCCGTCGACCGGGACGACGTAGCCGTTCGTGATCGCGACGGACGAGCGGGCGGTGCGGATCGGAGAGGTCATGCCCGCCATCATGCCGCCGCCCGGGGATGCCGAACAGGCACCTGACACCGGTATGGCGGCCTGGCGGGCGTCATACCGGGGTCAACTACCTGTGGGGCGGGGCCGGGTGCTACAGGTAGTGCCCGACGGAGGGGGACGGCTTCCAGCGGCCGGTCGACGTGATGTCGAGGATGCGGCGCGTCGTCATGCCCTCGATGCCGTGCTCGAGGACGGCGCGGCGCGCGACCTCGCGGATCTCCGCGCCCGTCGCGCCGTCGAGGCTGCCGGCGATGGCGGCGAGGTCGAGGCCGTCACCCTGGCGCGGCAGGTAGATCTTGAGGATGGCGACGCGGCCCTCGTGGCTCGGCAGCGGCACCTCGAGGATGGTGTCGAACCGCCCGGGCCGCTTCACCGCCGGGTCCAGGGAGCCGGGGTCGTTGGTGGTCGCGAGGGTGAGGACGTCGTTGCGCACGCGTGCGCCGTCGAGCGCGTTGAGGAACTCCGAGAAGCCCGACGAGCTGCGCATCTCCGCGTTCGCGACGCCGTCGATGTCCTCCATGACGACGAGGGTGGGGCCGAGCCGCTCGACCTCCTTGTAGAGGTTCTCCGACGCCTGCCGCAGCACGTCCGGCTCCACGATCATCACCGTCATCGCGCCCGCGACCTCCGCCGCGAGGATCCGGCCCAGCTTCGTCTTGCCGACGCCGGGCTTGCCCGCGAGCAGCAGCCCGCGCGTGGTCGGGAGCCCGAGGGAGAGCAGGTCGTCGCGGCGCGTGGTGCCCGACGACAGGAACAGGTCCACCTCGCCCCAGACGGCGTCGGCGAGGACGAGGTCGGCGCGCGTCTCGTGGGTCGCTGGCACGGGCTCGAAGCCGACCTGGTTGCCGTAGCTGGTCACCGACACCTGCAGGATGCGGCCGCGGTACGGGTTCCCCTCGCCCTTGAGGGAGGTGAGGAAGTCGTCGAGCACCGACTCGGCGAGGTCGCGGCGGCCCTCGCCCGTGTAGACGGTGACGTCCGCGGGGTGCCCGCCGCACAGGTGGATCGCGACCGGCTCGTCGCGCAGGGTGCCGGCGGGGAAGAACGCCGACAGGTGGTAGGGCACGGAGAGTGTGTGGTCCTCGCCCAGGCTCAGCGGCCGCCACTCGGGCGTGCGGCCCTGCGGCCCGAGGATCTGGTAGCTGCCCTCGTGCTCGGCCATCCACCGGGCCAGGACGTGCCCGTGCAGCAGCAGCTGCGTGTCGGAGACGGCGCGCTTCACCTCAGACATCCGGGACTTCTTCACGCCGAGCTTGCGCGCCGCCCAGCCCGAGCTCGACGTCGGGGTGCCCTTCTTCTTCTTGCGCGGGGCGCCGAGGATCTCCGCGAGCACGCGGATCGTCTGGCGGACCTCCGTCGGGTACGGGCCGAGCTTCGGCCACAGGAGCCTGCCCTGCTGCTCCTCGGGCGTCGCGACGCCGTCCGTCGTCGTCTCCGAAGGCTGTCGCTCGCTCATGGTGCTCCCCGTGCTTCCCGCCGCCGTCCCCGGCGGAACGGCCCGCAGCACCCTATCTGCCTGCATCGACGCCGGCCGAGCCGATAACGTCGGCGGATGCCGACACGACACCTGCACGTGCTCCGCCATGGTCTTGCGGACCCGTTCGGCGAGCTGACGGAGGTCGGGGAGCGGCAGATGGAGCTGGCCGGCCGACGCCTGGCCGCCGTGCCGGTCGACACCGTCTGGCACTCGCCGCTGTCGCGCGCGGTGCGGTCGGCGCAGGTCCTGGGCGCGCACCTGCCGGGCGTGCGGGTGCGCGAGGCGGCCGAGCTGATCGACCACGTGCCCTACCTGCCCGACCCGATGCCCGCCGCGTGGGTCGGGTTCTTCGACGGGTACGACGTCGCCCACGCGGCCGAGGGCGAGCGGCTCGCCGCCGCGCTCACCACCCGCTTCGCCCGCGCCGCCGACGTCGAGACCCACGACGTGCTGATCACCCACGCGTTCCAGGTCGCGTGGCTGGTGCGCGACGCGCTCGCCGCCCCGCCGGAGAGCTGGCTGGGGCTGCCGTACGGCAACGCCGCCCTCACGACGATCGAGTACCGCGACGACCGCTCGGCGTCCCTGATCGTCTACAACGACATGGGCCACCTGCCGCCCGAGCTGCGCTGGACCGGGTTCGGGCCGGCCGCGCGCCCCTGACCCTCCCCGCCCCACGCGGGCGAGCGGTATCTTCTGCGCGACAAGTGCAGAGGTGATGATGGCGGCGAAGCGACGAACGGCGCGACAGTCGGCGTACGGCAGGCCCAGGGGAGCCCGACGGGCCCTTCGGGGCGCGTTCTTCGTCGGCGTCTTCGTGACGGTGCTCGGGCTGGGCATCGCCTGGGACTCGCACCAGACGACCCAGGAGGTTCGTCGTCTCTGGGACGGGGAGACGTGGGCGCGGGCCAGCGACGCGGAGGTGCGGGTCCGGATGCAGGGGCTGCGGCACCGCTCCGCGGTCGCCGAGGTCCGGGCCGTCGTCGACGAGCCGGACGGTCCTCGACGCGTCCCGCTCCGGCACACCGACGTCGACACCGACGGGCTGGCCCACGACATGTGGCTGCCGGTGGAGAGCGGCGCGTACGCCGGCGGGTTCGACGTCCTGCTCGACCCTGAAGACCCTGGACGTGTCATCGCCGGCGTCGACGCCGCGTACTGGGTGAGGTACGGCCAAGACGACGTCCGGACGTCGCTGTGGATCGCCGCGGTGGGTCTCGCGTGGACCGCCGTGTGGACGCCCTTCGCCTGGCGCACGACGCGAGGAGGCTCCGGAGGGAGGCACCTGGTGCGGTGACCCCCGGCTCACATCGTCGTCGGGACGTTCTCCTCCAGCTCGGCGAGCCAGGCGGCGGCGGACGCGTCGGACGGCATCCGCCAGTCCCCGCGGGGCGAGAGCGAGCCGCCGGCGGCGACCTTGGGGCCGTTGGGGATGGCGGAGCGCTTGAACTGCGACGAGAAGTACCGCCGGAAGAAGACGACCTCCCATTTCCGGATGGTCGCCAGGTCGTAGGCGGACCGCTCGTCGTGGGGGAAGTTCGGCGGCCAGGCGCCGGAGTCCGGGTCGCGCCAGGCGTGCCACGCGAGGAACGCGATCTTCGACGGCCGCAGGCCGTGTCGCAGCGTCCAGAACAGGGTGAAGTCCTGCAGCGCGTACGGGCCGATCGCCGCCTCGGTGGACTGGGGAGCCTCGCCCTCGCCGGCCGGCACCAGCTCGGGGGAGATCTCCTGCCCCAGGATCTCCAGGAGCAGGGCGTTCGTGTCCGCCTCGAACTGGCCGGAGTCCGCGACCCAGCGGATGAGGTGCTGGATGAGCGTCTTCGGCACGCCGGTGTTCACCGCGTAGTGCGACATCTGGTCGCCCACGCCGTACGTGCACCAGCCCAGCGCCAGCTCGGACAGGTCGCCCGTGCCGAGCACGATGCCGCCGCGGTGGTTCGCGAGCCGGAACAGGTAGTCGGTGCGCAGCCCGGCCTGCACGTTCTCGAACGTGACGTCGTAGACCTTCTCGCCCGCGCCGTACGGGTGGCCGAGGTCGCGCAGCATCTGCTCCGCGGCGGGCCGGATGTCGAGCTCCTCGAAGTGCACGCCGAGCGACGTCGCGAGCCGCGTGGCGCGGTCCTTCGTCTCCGACGACGTCGCGAAGCCGGGCATCGTGATCGCGTGGATGTCGGTGCGGGGCCGGCCGAGCCGGTCCATCGCGCGGGCCGCGACGATCAGCGCGTGCGTCGAGTCCAGGCCGCCCGAGACGCCGATGACGATCTTCGGCTGCCCGATCGACCGCAGCCGCTGCTCCAGCCCGGCCACCTGGATCGAGTACGCCTCGTAGCAGTCCTGCGCCAGGCGCTCCGGGTCGTCCGGGACGAACGGGAAGCGGTCCACCTTGCGCCGCAGGCCGACGTCGCCCGACGGCGGGTCGACGGTCCAGCCGACGGTGCGGAACCCCTCGACGCGCGCGCCGAGCGCGCGCCGGTTGTCGTCGAACGACCCCTGCCGCAGCCGCTCCTGGCGCAGCCGGTCCAGGTCGACGTCGGCCACGGAGCGTCGCGCGCCGTCTGGGAAGCGCTCCGTCTCGGCGAGCAGGTCGCCCACCTCGTAGACCATCGTCTGGCCGTCCCAGGACAGGTCCGTGCTCGACTCGCCCTGCGCCGCCGCGTACGCGTAGGCCGCGAGCCCGCGGTGCGACGCGGAGCGGACCATGAGCCGCCGGTCCTCCGCGCGCGCCACCGTGATGGGGCTCGCGGACAGGTTGAGCAGCACCGTCGCGCCCGCCAGCGCGGCCTCGGCCGACGGGGGCACCGGCACCCACAGGTCCTCGCACACCTCGACGTGCACCACGAGCCCGGCGACGTCGTCGGCGGCGAACAGCAGGTCCGGCCCGAACGGCACGGGCCCGTCGGCGAACGGCAGCGTCACCGTGGCGCCGCGGCGGTCGTCGCCGGGGGCGAACCAGCGCTTCTCGTAGAACTCGCGGTAGTTCGGCAGGTAC
This sequence comes from Isoptericola sp. NPDC058082, assembly GCF_042885055.1. Classification (NCBI taxonomy): domain Bacteria; kingdom Bacillati; phylum Actinomycetota; class Actinomycetes; order Micrococcales; family Promicromonosporaceae; genus Isoptericola; species Isoptericola sp. NPDC058082. Next base: position 67,007 of record NZ_JBHVSQ010000011.1, read on the forward strand.
GACTTGGGCGCGACGCCCAGCACCCGCCCGCCCTGCACGACGACCGCGCAGTTCAGCAGGCGGTTCCCCACCTCCAGCGGCGCCCCGACGACGAGAAGCGGGCGCAGGTCGGCGCTGGCCTCCACGATCGCCGCGAGCGCGTCCGACGTCGCCTCCAGCAGCGTGTCCGCGAGGTGCAGGTCGTCGATCGCGTACCCGGAGACGCACAGCTCGGGGAAGACGGCGACCGCGACGCCGTCGTCGTGGCACGCGCGCGCCTCGGCGAGGATCGCGGCGGCGTTCGCGCGGGGGTCGGCGACGGTGACGGGGACGGTGCAGGCCGCCACGCGGGCGAAGCCGTGGGCATAGGCCGAGGTGAAGTCCACCCCCCGAGTGTAGGAACGCCGCCCGTCCCCGCGAGACTTGTCAGGACCAGCGCCACGTCTACCTCGCGCTCGCCCTGACAGCTCGCCAGGCTCCTGACAGCTCGGGCGGGCGGGTCGCTAGGGTCGGGCCGTGCACCTTCGACCCGCGCGCCGTCGTCGCGCCCTCGCCGTCCTGCTCGCCGCCGCGGCGGTCCCCGTGCTCGGCCTCGCCCTCGCGCAGCCCGCCAGCGCGCACGACCGGCTCCTCTCGTCGGACCCCGCGGACGGAGCCACCGTGGACGAGGCGCCCGCCGAGCTCACCCTCGTGTTCAGCGCCGACGTCCTCGCGGCGGGGGCCCAGGTGGCGGTCACGACTGCGGACGGCACGGTCCCGGCGGAGGTCACCGTCGACGGTGACGAGGCCGTCGCCGCGCTGCCCGACGACCTGCCCGGCGGCGACTGGGACGTGTCGTGGCGCGTCGTCTCCTCCGACGGCCACCCGATCGAGGGCGAGCTGGCGTTCACGGTGGCGGGCGCCGCGACACCGTCGCCGAGCGCGAGCCCGTCGTCCAGCCCGACGATGCCCAGCGCCTCCCCGAGCCCGACGGCGTCGCCGGACGCCACGACGACGGCCGGGCACGCGCACGGCGGCGGCACGCCCGGCGTGGACCTGAACGCCGACGGCGAGGCGGGGTGGGCGACGGCGTGGCTGTTCCCCGTCGCCGTGCTCGCGGTGGTCGGCGTGGCGGCCGCCGTCCTGCTGCAGCGACGCCGGCGCGCCGACGACGGCGCGCGCGACGCCGACGGCGGGGACGAGACGGGCGAACGGCACGGACCGGGCGCGGGCCCCGAGGGCGACGGCTCGACGTCCTGAGACGTGCCGCCGCGCACGCGGTCTGTCCCGTCATGAGGGCAGATACCGGGACAGATCGTGTGCTCGAAAGGTTCCCGTTTCGAGGTGTCCGGCACGCCACGCGCGGAAAAGTCGCAGGAATCCGCGGATGTTCCCTAGTGTGTTCCCCGTCCTCCCGGCGCGAGCCGGGGTGGCGTACGAACGTGACGACGCGCGGGTCGCGCGCGTCGTGAACCGGAGAAGGGATGCACATGTCGCTGAACAAGTCCGAGCTGGTCTCGGCCATCGCCGGCAAGGCTGAGCTCAGCAAGGCGGACGCGGACAAGTTCCTCAGCGCCTTCCAGGAGGTGCTCGAGGAGTCGCTCGCCAAGGGTGAGGCGGTCAAGGTCACCGGTCTGCTCTCGGTCGAGCGCGTCGAGCGCGCGGCCCGTACCGGCCGCAACCCGCGCACGGGCGAGGAGATCCAGATCCCGGCCGGCTTCGGTGTGAAGATCAGCGCCGGCTCGCTGCTGAAGAAGGCCGTCGCGAAGTGATCCTTCGCTGACACGACGCGTCGTGTCAGCGCTCCGGAGGCCCTGGACCTTCCCCCCCCCCCCGTCTCCGGCCCTGCCTGTCTCCCTCGTGTTCTCCTCCTGCCCCGGCCAAACCAAGCGTATCG
>NZ_JBHVSQ010000011.1:68871-131657 GCF_042885055.1 Isoptericola sp. NPDC058082
GGCTGCCGCCAGAGATGTATCCCTCCCGCCGCCCCCCCCCCCTCCCACCCGCCCCCCCAGCCCCCCCCGCACCCCCCCCCCCCAACCCCCCCCCGCCCCTCGGGGCCTCCGGCGTGCCCGGGCCGTTCCCGGGCAGTGCCCGGGCATGAGCGCGGGCCCCACCCGGCGCGTGGCGTCTGGATCGAGTCCGTCGGCGTCCCGGTCGGCCCGGGCGCCGCCGCGCGTTGTTGCGACCAGCATGACGACGAACCCGATCGACACCGCCGCGGCTCCCGCGGCGGCCACGACGACGGCCCCGACGAGGGTCCCGGGGGCGCCCGGCCCCCTCCCGCGCCGGCGCGCCGCGCTGGCGCTGGCCACGATGTTCCTGGGCAGCTTCTCGCTCGTGACGGCGGAGTTCCTGCCGCCGGGGGTGCTCACCCCGGTGGCGCAGGACCTCGGTGTCTCCGAGGGCGTGGTCGGCCTGTCGGTGAGCGCCACGGCCCTGACGGCGCTGGCCACCGCCCTGGTGCTGGGCTCGCTCTTCCCGCGCACCGACCGCCGCACGCTGCTCGTGGTGCTCGCGCTGGGCGCGGTCGCCTCCAACGTGCTGGTGGCGCTGGCGCCGAGCATCGGCGTGCTCATGGCCGCCCGGCTGCTGCTGGGTGCGGCGCTGGGCGGCTACTGGTCGATGTCCCTGGTCATCGCGACGCAGCTGGTCCCGGCGGACCGGGTGGGCAAGGCGATGATGGTGGTCAACGCGGGAACGACGGTCGCCACGGTGGCCGGGGTGCCGCTGGGCGTGATCCTCGCCGCCGCCGCCGGCTGGCGCGTCGTGTTCGTGGCCGCCGCGGTGGTCACGGTGGTGACGGCGGTCGCGATGCGCGTCGCCCTGCCGCCCGTGGCGCCGACGCCCGGCATCGGCTGGTCGGCGACGGGCCGGGCGCTGCGGTCGCCGGGCGTCGCGCTGGGGCTGGTGGCGATCGTGGCGGTCATCGGCGGGCACTTCGCCGGCTACACGTACGTGCGGCCCGCCCTGTCGCTGCTGCCCGGTGCGGACGTCGGGACGGTCGCCGTGCTGCTCGCACTGTTCGGCGCCGGCGGCCTGGTCGGCAACTTCGCGATCGGCGCGCTCGTCGACCGGCACCTCGCGGTGCTGCTCCTCGCGGTCCCCGTGGCCGTCGGAGCGAGCGTCGCCGCGGTCGGGCTGGCGTCCGCCGTGCCGCTGCTCGTCTACCCGGCCGTGGTGCTCTGGGGCGCGGCGTTCGGCGGCATCCTCAACGTGGTGCAGGTGTGGATCACGCGGATGATGCCGGACCAGGTCGAGGCGGGCAGCGGGCTCGTCGTCGCGGCGTTCCAGACGGCGATCATCCTCGGGTCCGCGGTCGGCGGTCTCGGCGTCGACTCCGTGGGGGTCGGCTGGACCTACCTCGTGGCGGCGGTGGCCGCGGTCGCGGGCGGGGTCCTGGTGCGCAGCACGCTGTCGCGGCGGTACTCGGACGGCGTCGCGCCCGTGTGACGGCGGAAGGCGCGGCCGAACGCCGTGTCCGAGCCGTAGCCCAGGCGGCGGGCGATCGTCGCGACCGGCAGGTCGCCCGCCGTCAGCAGGCAGCGCGCGTGCGCCACCCGCACCTGCGCCAGGTAGCGGCCGGGCGTCAGGCCCGTGGCGGACCGGAACCGGGCGGCGAACCCGGACCGCGACGCGAGCGCCACCCGCGCCAGGTCGTCCACCGTCCACTCCCGGCCGGGGTCGGCGTGGATCGCGGCGACGGCGCTGGCCAGGCCCGGGTCCTCGCGCTGCATGAGCCAGCGGGCCGGGGCGCAGCCGCGCGCGTACCAGGCGCTGATCGCCATCGACGCGACGAGCGTGACGACCCGGTCGCCCAGCACGCTGCGCGGGGCGCGGTAGTCCTCCACCAGCGAGCGCAGCATGGTCGCGGCCGTCGGCTCGGTCTGCGGCAGCTCGGTGAGGAGCACGGCGGCGGGCAGCACGCCCGCGCCGTCGTCCGCCCCGACCGGCGCGACCCGCACGCACTGCACGGCCGCGTCGGACAGCGCGTGCACCTCGAAGCGCGGCCCGTGCGGCAGGAACAGGAAGTCGCCGGGCGCCAGGTCGGCGACGTCGCCCACGCCGCGCACGCGCACGAGGCCGTCGGTGACCAGCAGGAGCGCGGCGTCCCCGGAGGTGTGCTCCGCCCACGCGCCGGCGGCCAGCGCGTGCCGGGAACGCGCCACGAACCGCCACTGCAGCCCGGCGAGCACGCGGTCGAGCTCCTCGGCGGCGGCCGACGCCGCGGTCGCGCCGGGTCCGTCGGGTCCGACGGCGCACGACGGCGTCGGCAGGTCCGTCACGGTCATCGCGCCTCCCCGGGCGCGACGACCGGCGCGTCCGGCCCGGGCCCTCCAGGAGCATGCCACGCGCGACGGGCGCGTGCGCGACCGTCCGGGCGTCCGGATCCCGGTCGGCGGAGGCCGGGGATCGCGTCCGTCGGCAGGGCGTGACTACGCTCCGGGGGATGCGCGCCGACGACCTGAAGAACGTTCTCCACCCGAACGCGTCGCAGCTCGCGCTGCTGGCCGCCGCGGAGCGGCTCGTGGCGCGCTCCGGGTTCGAGGGGGCGAGCTCGCGGGCGATCGTCCGGGCGGCGGGGCACCGCAACAACTCGGCCGTCACGTACCACTTCGGGTCGCGGCAGACGATGCTCGACGCCCTCTACTACTGGCGCAGCAGGCCGATCAACGAGCACCGCGCGCGCATGGTCGCCGAGCTCGTGGGCGAGGGGCGGGAGCGGGACCCGGAGGGGCTGGTGCGCGCGTACGTCGTGCCGTTCGTGTCGGCGGTCGAGGGGCTGCGGCCCAGCTCGTGGGCCCGCTACACGCAGGCCGTGCTCCAGGACCGGCCGCTGGTCTTCATGGACTGGGTGCGGCGCGACGTGAAGCGCTACGAGGGGGTCGAGGTCCCGGTGGTCGGCACGCTCGACCTGCTCGACCTCATGCGCACGGTGGCGTGCGACGGCGTCGAGCCGCTGGCCGGGCTGCGCGTCGCCACGGTCTCGCGCGCGGTGGTCGCCGCCGTCGCGGCGTGGGAGGCCGACGACGAGAAGGGCGACCTCGGCCTGCCGCCGCTCGACGTCCTCACCGAGGAGCTGGTGCGCTCCGCCACGGGGATGCTCACCGCCTGACCGCGGGGTCGCCCCGGCGGCCGGGCGGTGAGCGGCGACGCCGTCCCCCCGGACCGGCGTCAGCTCTCGGCCGCGCCCGCCCGTCGCCGCGACGCCCGCAGCAGCAGGCCACCGGCCGTGACCAGCAGCAGCGCGCCCAGCGCCGCCGCCCCGACCTCGGCGCCGGTGACCGGCAGGCTGCCGCCGCCCGGCGTCGCGGACCCGCCGTCGGACGGCCCCGCCCCGGTGCCCGGGGCGGCCGGCGTCGCCGGTGTCGTGGGGGCCGGGCTCGCGGTCGGGTCGGGCGACGGGCTCGGCGCCGCGTCCTGCGCGGCGAGGACGAAGTCGACGCCGGTCACCTCGCCGCCCGCCACCTCGAACCCGCGGGACGCGTCGCCCTCGACGACGTAGCCCTCGGGCGGCGTGACCGTGGCCGTGTACGCGCCGTCCGGCAGGTCGGCGGTCCACGCGCCGTCGTCGTCGGTGATGGCGGTGGCCACCTCGGCGCCCTCGGAGTCGGTGACGGTCACCTCCGCCCCGGGCACCGGGGCGCCGTCGGGGTCGGTGACGGTGCCGCCGACGGGCCGCGCGGGCGGCGCCACGGGGTCGGCGACGACGGCGAAGTCCTCGGCCAGGAAGCTCTCCCCGGCAGGGGTGAGGGTGATGGTCCGCTCGGTCTCGTCGGCCGTGTACCCGTCGGGCACGCTCAGCGTGATCGCGTAGTCGCCCGGCGGGAGCTCGCCCAGGAAGTAGTCGCCCGCGTCGTCCGTCGTCAGCGTGACGGGACCGTCGGGACCCGCGACCGTGACGGTGGCGCCCGGCACCGGGTCGCCCGCGTCGTCGGTGACGGCGCCGCCGACCGCGCCCGGTCGCGCCAGGGCGAAGTCGACCCCGGTCACGTCGTCGGTGCCCACGGCGACGTCCCGCGTGGCGGGGCCGTCCACGGTGTAGCCGTCCGGGGCCTGCACGGCCACGGTGCGGTCACCGGGCAGCACGCCCTCGAACGCGTAGGTGCCGTCCGCTCCGGTGGTCGTGCTGCGGTCGCCGAGCGTCACCACGACCCCCGCCACGGGCTCCCCGCCCGCGGTCACGGCGCCGGACACGGTCGCCGGCCCCCGGACGGTGAAGTCGTTGCCGGTGCTGGCCTCCTCCTGCCCGACGTCGACCACGAGGTTCGGCGGCGTCCCGGTGACCACGTACCCCTCGGGCAGGTCGCCGAGCGAGAGCTCGTACTCCTGCGGCCGGTCGTTCGCGACGTCCCAGGCGACGTCGTCCACCAGGTACTCGCCGCGCGAGCTCGTGACGACGGTGATCGGCTCGCCGCCGCCCACCGGCGTCAGCGTCACGGTGGCGCCGGGCACGGGGTTGCCGTCGTCGTCGAGCACGGTGCCGCTGACGGCGACGGGCTCGATGTCGCGGGCCTGGAAGTCGGCGGTGCCGTCGGTCTCGCCGAGGTCGACGTCGCCCACGACGGTCGGACCCACGGCGACGAGCCCGAACCGGTGCGCGTCCGACGACCCGGGCAGCTCCGTCAGCTCCACCCGGTACCCGGGTGCCGCGGTGTAGCCCTCGAAGGCGTAGGCGCCGTCCGCGGCGGACGTCGTGGTGGCGAGGGCCGTCCCGTCGGGGCCGAACAGCGTGAGGGTCGCGCCCTCGAGCGGGGCGCCGTCGTCCGTGGTGACGGTGCCCGTGACGTCGCGGGCCAACGACGCGAACCACGTCTGGTACACCGGGAAGCCGGAGCGCTGGAAGAACCCGATCGTCAGCCGCGTGACGGGCACGGTGGGCCGGAACCAGCCGGTCGCGCCGTTCGTGTCGGTCGCGGTCGCGTTGCCGAAGAGCTGCTGGGTGGCCGGGTCCCAGGTGGGGACCTCCGTGTCGGTGCACGACGGCGAGCCCGCGCCCTGGCAGTAGTTGAAGGCGCCCTGCCAGCCGAGCTCGTCGGCGGTGAGCTGCTGCCCGTCCGCCCCGACGGCGGAGACGCGCACCCAGTCGGCGTCGATGTCGCCGAGCACGAACGCCCAGCCGCCCGCCGGCGTCGGCCGCTCGAAGGTGTAGACGGTGGTCGACGGCGTCGTCGGGCGGTCGGCCTGCGGGCGCAGGTTGACGTACGGCTGGTTCCGGCTCGAGCCGAAGACCTCCCCGGGCGGTGTCGCGTCGGACAGCCACGACGAGGCTCCCGAGACGACACCGACCGTGCCCCCGCGTGAGTTGGAGGTCATGGTCGCGGCGGGGAAGCCGGCCGCGGGCAGCTGCATCGTGGTCGACCAGCTGCCGGCGGAGCCGGTCAACGGGTCCCACGCGGCCCAGCCCGCGGTCGTCGCCGCGGAGGACGTCGTGGGCGCCACGACGGCGGAGAGCGCGGCGAGCGTGAGCGCCGCGAGCGCACTGAGGATCCCCCTGGCCCGGTTCACGGGGACACGGTATGAGACATGTGTCTTGACCGCGCGGCGTGGCGCCGCGGCTGAGGTTCCTCAGAGGTCGGTCAGAGGTCGCCCGTCTTCTCCAGGCGCTTCATCGCCACCCAGCCGATCGGCACGCGGGCCCAGTAGGTGACGACGCGGTAGAGCATGGTGACGGTGACCGCGAGGGACGCCGGGATGCCGGCCGCGGTGAGCCCGGCGATGAGCGCGCCCTCGACGCCGCCCAGGCCGCCGGGGGTGGGCACCATGGCCCCGACGGAGTTGCCGACCAGGTAGATCACCGCGACGTCGATGAGGTTGAGCGACTGCCCGAACGCCGCGAGGGCGAAGTCGAACGCGAGCACGTAGCCCAGCGTCATGATGACGTTGCCGCCGAGGCCCAGCGCCAGGCGCGTGGGCTGGCCCAGCATCTGCGACAGCCGGGGCCACACCTGCTCCAGCGTCGGGCGCGCCTTCTCCCACGCCCACCGGCGGACGGACGGCACCAGCAGGATCGCGACGACGGCGATGGCGACGCCCGCGATGGCGAGCAGCACCGTGGTCGAGGGCAGGTCGATGAGGCCGCCGGAGCGGGTGGACACCGACAGCACGACCAGCAGCAGCACCGTGACGACGAACTGCGACAGCTGCACCAGCGCGACGGTCGCGACCGCCATCGGCGTGGACACGCCGCGACGGGTCAGCATCCGCAGGTTGAGCGCCGCGGGCCCGATGCCGGCGGGGGCGGCGAGCGCGACGAACGACCCGGCCATCTGGGTGAGCGTGGCGCGCCACAGCGGCAGCTTCTCCGGCGAGAACGCGCTGAACGTGAGCGCCGCGCCGAACCAGGTGATGGCCCCGAGCACGAACGACGCCGCGACCCACCACGGGTTGGCCTCGGTGATCGCCGAGGCGATCTCCTCGAAGTTCAACGTCGTGACGATCACGGTGACGGCGACGATCGTCAGGGTCAGCATGATGACCGTGCGGGCGCCGAAGCGGGTGATGTTCTGCGGCTGCACGTCCGCCTGCGGCAGCCGCTCGACGAGCGCCTCGCGCAGCTCGTCCAGCAGGCCCTTCGTGCGCCGCACCTCCTCGCGCGTCGGGCTGGGCAGCGCGATGGACTGCAGCAGCGGCCCGATGGCGGCGATGTCCTCGTCGGGCAGGGCGCGCACCGCGGAGGCGAGCGCCCGGCGCGCGCCCACCCGCAGCGCCAGCAGCGCGAGCATCTGCGTGAGGTCCAGCCGCCGCGACAGGGTGCCCGACGCGATCTCGCCCTGCTCCCACCCGGTGAGCCACACGTGCGGCGCACCGGACAGGTCGCGGTGCACCAGCACGACGTCGGGAGTCAGGGCGTGGTGGGTCAGCCCGGCGTCGTGGGCCCGCCGCAGCTGCTCCCACGCCTGGGCGAGCACGGCGTCGCCGCGCGTGCCGTCGAGGTCGTCGGGCTCGAGGTCGCGCAGGGAGACGGCGCCGCGCGCGTGCTCCTGCACCAGCACCACCGAGTCGTCGGCGACGCCGATGCCCTCCAGCCGCGGGGTGCGCACGCCGGCCGCCTGGGCGGCGTACGCGAGCAGGGCGGTGCGCTCGGCCGCGGCGCGCAGCGATATCGCGGCGCGGCCCTCGAGGCCGCGCAGCCGCAGCGCGCGCCACAGCCGCTGCACCGTGGTGAGCACCTGGCGGTCGCCGTCGAGCACCACGACGTCGCGGCGGGGCTCGCCGTCGCCCGTGAACAGCGCGTACACCCGGTTGTCGCCGGAGCGTGTGAGGGCCACGGCCGCCGCGTCCGCCGTGGTCGGGTCCGGCGGCAGGGTCAGCTCGTCGTCCGTGGCCTCGTCGACCACGTCGCCGTCGGCGTCGTAGGACGCCACCGGGTCCTCCGGCACGGGGGGCGCGCGGTCGGCGTCCGCCTCGTCGTCGACGACGGCGGAGACGTCGCGCACCCGCACCAGCGCCGTCGGGTGGAACCCGGCCCGCCGCACCGCCGCCACGAGGTCGGCGCCGTACGCGCGCTCGCTGCGCACGCCGGACACGTACTGCACCGCCTGCCCGGCGAGGCGGCCCAGCAGCAGGGCGACCAGCACGCCCGGCAGCGACACCTGCCCCGTGATGAGCACGATGAACAGGGCCAGGTACAGCACGTTCCACGACCAGCGCACGGTGCGCCGGCGGGTGCGCGGGCCGGCGGTGGTGAGCAGGCCGGCGATCGCGGCGACGTACCCGGGGATGGTGAGCTGCCACGCACCGTCGGTGTACACGGACAGGCCGCGCACGAGCTCGTCGCTGCCGAACCGGGAGATGGTCAGGGCGGTGACGACGCCGAGCACGAGCCCGAGCGCGGCCGCGCAGATGGACTCGACGACCTGCCGGCCCAGCCGGCGCCAGCCGAGCTCCACCAGCACGGCCGCGGGCACGAACAGGGTGATGAGGCCCTCGAGCAGCGCGACCGGGACGAAGAGGATGCGCGCGAGCAGGGAGCTGAAGGTCCGCACGTCCTGGGTGACGCCCTCGGTGGTGGCGTGCGCGACCACCGACAGCACGAGCACCAGGGCCACGCCCAGGGCGCTGACCACCATGCCGAGCATGTCGGACGGGTGCCGCACCCGGGCCTCGGGGGTGTCGACGACGCGCACGAGGTCGGTCGGCGTGCCCTGGTCGGAGGTGTCGCCGCCGAGCAGCGCCCGCAGCGGCCCCGTCGGTGGCAGGGCGTCGCCCGTGGGGCTCCGGTGCGAAGGATCCTGGGCAGGACCCGCGGTGCTCGCTCCGGACATGCCGGAAAGTCTAGGTGTTACCGGGCCTCACGGCCTGTGACACGAGGTAGAGAGCGGTGGTAGGTTCCCGGACCACGATGCGATCACCGGCCAGGGTGTGACCCACGCCCGTGACCACGGCGACACACCGGTGTGCTAGAAACGCCCGCATCGTGACGAGTCCGCGGCCACCCGCCGCGGCCGGCCTGGACGAAGGGGACCACGACCATGAGTGCCATCAGAGGCTCGCGACGGCTGCTTGCCGGCGCCGCAGGAACCGCAGCGCTCGCGCTGGTGCTGACCGCGTGCGGCGGGGGTTCCGGCGACGGCGGGAGCGGCGGCGGCGGAGGCAGCGCCGAGTCGCTGGTCGTCGGCACCACCGACAAGATCACGTCGCTCGACCCGGCCGGGTCGTACGACAACGGGTCGTTCGCGGTGATGAACCAGATCTACCCGTTCCTCCTGAACACCCCGTACGGCAGCCCCGACGTGGAGCCGGACATCGCGGAGTCGGCGGAGTTCACGTCGCCCAAGGAGTACACGGTCAAGCTCAAGCCGGGCCTGAAGTGGGCCAACGGCAACGACCTCACGTCCTCCGACGTCAAGTTCACCTTCGACCGCCAGCTCGCGATCGCGGACGAGAACGGCCCGTCGTCGCTGCTGTACAACCTCGACTCGGTGGAGACGCCGGACGACACGACCGTCGTCTTCAAGCTCAAGAGCGAGAACGACCAGATCTTCCCGCAGATCCTGTCGTCCCCGGTCGGCCCCATCGTGGACGAGGACGTCTTCTCGGCCGACGCCGTGACGCCGGACCAGGAGATCGTCGACGGCAAGGCGTTCGCCGGCCAGTACTCGATCACGAGCTACAAGACCAACGAGCTCATCAGCTACGAGGCGTACGACGGCTACCAGGGCATCCTCGGCGCGGCCAAGACGCCGAAGGTCGCCGCCAAGTACTTCACGGACGCCTCCAACCTCAAGCTCGAGGTGCAGGACGGCTCGGTGGATGTCGCCCTCCGCTCGCTGTCGCCCACGGACATCGAGGACCTGCGCGGCGACGACGCGGTGAAGGTCGTCGACGGGCCCGGCGGCGAGATCCGCTACATCACGTTCAACTTCAACACCCAGCCCTACGGCGAGAAGCAGCCGGACGCCGACCCCGAGAAGGCGACCGCGGTGCGTCAGGCCGTCGCCGACCTCATCGACCGCGAGGCCCTGGCCGACCAGGTCTACAAGGGCACCTACACCCCGCTGTACTCCTTCGTCCCGGACGGCCTGACCGGCGCCACGGAGCCCCTCAAGGAGATGTACGGCGACGGTCAGGGCGGCGCCGACGCCGACGCGGCGAAGAAGCGCCTCGACGACGCCGGCGTCACCACCCCGGTCGAGCTGAACCTGCAGTACTCGAACGACCACTACGGCCCGTCGTCGGGCGACGAGTACGCGCTCATCAAGGACCAGCTCGAGGAGAGCGGCCTGTTCAAGGTCAACCTGCAGACCACCGAGTGGGTGCAGTACTCCAAGGACCGCACGTCCGACGTCTACCCGGCCTACCAGCTCGGCTGGTTCCCGGACTACTCGGACGCGGACAACTACCTCACGCCGTTCTTCCTCAAGGAGAACTTCCTGGGCAACCACTACGTGAACCAGGACGTGGAGGACATGATCCTCGAGCAGGCCGTCACGGCCGACGAGGCGAAGCGCACCGAGCTCCTGGGCCAGATCCAGGAGGCCGAGGCCGAGGACCTGTCGACCGTCCCGTACCTGCAGGGTGCGCAGGTCGCGGTCACCGGCGCCGACGTCACGGGCGTCGAGGACACGCTCGACGCGTCGTTCAAGGTCCGCTACGCCGCGATGGCCAAGGGCTGAGAGACGGACTGAGCTCTTCTCGTGGCTGCCCGTAGCACGGCAGGAAGCGCACTGGGACGCTACGTCCTGGTGCGCTTCCTGCTCATCATCCCCACCGTGTTCATCCTGGTCACCACCGTCTTCGTGCTCATGCGCGCGACCGGTGACCCCATCACCGCCGCACTGGGCGGCAAGCTTCCGCCCGACCAGCTCGCCGAGCTGATCCATGCGGCCGGCTACGACCGACCCATCATCGTCCAGTACTGGGAGTACCTCACCGGGATCTTCTCCGGCGACTTCGGCACCACGATCAGCGACAACCGGCCGGTCACCGAGGTGCTCACCACCTACGGGACGGCGACGCTGGAGCTCGCGTCCTACGCGATCCTCGTGGCTCTCGTGCTGGGCGTCCCGTTCGGGATGGTCAGCGGCTACTTCCGCGACCGTCTGCCGGACGCGGTGCTCCGCATCCTCGCGATCCTCGCGTACGCGACGCCGGTGTTCTTCGCCGGCCTCGTCCTCAAGCTGGTGTTCTCCGTCTGGCTGGGCTGGTTCCCGGTGGCCGGGCGCGTGTCCACCGACGGGGAGATCGCGATGCAGCTCGCCGGGGCCGACTCCGGGTTCATGCTGATCGACGCGTTCAAGACGGGCGACCCCGAGGTCGTGCTCGACGTGCTGTCGCACGCCGCGCTGCCGGCGATCGCGCTCGGCCTGCTCACCGCCGGCGTGTTCCTGCGCCTCGTGCGCACCAACATGATCGGCACCCTCGGCACCGGCTACATCGACGCGGCCCGCTCGCGGGGCGTCAAGGAGAGCCGCCTCGTGCGCAAGCACGCGTGGCGTCCGGCGCTCATCCCGATCATCACCGTGGCCGGCATGCAGGTCGCGATGCTGCTCGTGGGCGCCGTGCTCACCGAGACCACGTTCGAGTGGCGCGGCCTCGGCTTCCAGCTGTCGGAGTACCTCCAGGCGCGCGACTTCGTCGCCGTGCAGGGGATCGTCGTGCTGATGGCCGTGGTCGTGGCGGTGACGAACTTCCTCGTGGACGTCCTCGCCGCCCTGATCGACCCGAGGGTGAGGTACTGATGACCAGCGGAGAGATCACGAGCGTCGGCACGGCCGGCGCCGCCCCCGAGCACGTCGCCGGACGCGGGGCCTGGTTCAAGAAGCTGCCGGTGGTGCACCAGGTGCGCCAGAGCGTCGGGCTCCAGCGGGGCATGCTCGTCGCGGGCCTCGTGCTGACCACGCTGTTCGTGCTGGTCGCGGTCTTCGCGCCGCTGCTGGCGCCGTACGGCTGGTCGCAGCTGCGCAGCGGCGACGGCGTCGCGTTCGGTGCCCAGCAGCCGCCGTCGGCGGAGCACTGGTTCGGTACCACCGTCGGCGGCTACGACGTCCTGTCCCGCGTGGTGTGGGGCGCGCAGACGTCCCTGCTCGTCGTGCTGGTCGCGGTCGTGGCGTCGATCGTCGTGGGCGTGCTGCTCGGCCTGGTGTCGGGGTACTTCGGCGGCTGGCTCGACCGGGTGCTCGTGGTGATCGCGGACGCGATCTACGCGTTCCCGTCCCTGCTGCTCGCCATCCTGCTCGCCATCGTCATCTCGGGCGGGCAGTCGAGCATGTGGGGCGGCATCCTCGCCGCCGCGCTGTCGATCACCGTGGTGTTCGTGCCGCAGTACTTCCGGGTGGTGCGCGCCGAGGTGGTGCGGATCAAGGCGGAGGCGTTCGTCGACTCGGCGCGCGTGCTCGGCACCGGGCACTGGCGCATCATGACCCGCCACGTGCTGCGCAACTCCACGCGCACGCTGCCGCTGATCGTCACGCTCAACGCGTCGGAGGCGATCCTCACGCTCGCGGGGCTCGGCTTCCTCGGCTTCGGCATCGAGCCGACGGCGGCCGCCGAGTGGGGTTACGACCTGCAGCGCTCGCTCGCCGACGTCACCTCCGGCATCTGGTGGACCGCGCTGTTCCCGGGTCTCGCCATCGTCCTCGCGGCGATGGGCATGACCCTCATGGGCGAGTCGCTCAACGACCTGGCCGACCCGCGCCTGCGCTCGCGCGCACGCTCCGGCAAGGTGGCGGGGGCGGTCGCGGCGACGTCGGTCGAGGCGGACGCCTCCGACCCGGAGAACCCGGCGTCCGCCGAGCACTCGCAGGAGAACCCGAAGGGAGACGACGCATGAGCGCCGTCGCATCGAGCGCCGCATCGTCGAACGGCGCGGTCGCGTCGAACGGCGCGGTCGCGTCGGTCAGGGACCTCGAGGTCTCGTTCGCCACGGACGCCGGCCCGGTGCGGGCCGTCGCCGGAGTGAGCCTCGACGTCCAGCCGGGGGAGGTGCTCGCCGTCGTCGGCGAATCCGGCTCGGGCAAGACCGTCACGGCCAAGACCATCCTGGGCCTCCTGCCGGAGACGGCCACCACGAGCGGCGCCGTCGTGCTCACCGGGCGCGACGGCGCGACCACGGACGTCGTCGCCGTCTCGGCGGCGAAGCTGCGCCAGGTGCGCGGCCGCGACGTGGCGATGGTGTTCCAGGAGCCCTCCAGCGTGCTCAACCCCGTGTACACGGTGGGGTGGCAGATCGCCGAGGGCATCCGGGCGCACGGCGACGTGTCGAAGAAGGAGGCGCGGCGGCGGGCGATCGAGGTGCTCGGCACGGTCGGCATCCCCGACCCGGAGCACCGCGTGGACCACTACCCGCACCAGTTCTCGGGCGGGCAGAAGCAGCGCATCGTCATCGCGATGGCGCTGGTGCTGGGGCCGAGCCTCATCGTCGCGGACGAGCCGACGACGGCGCTGGACGTCACCGTCCAGGCCGAGATCCTCGACCTGCTGCGCCACCTGCGCGACGAGACGGGCACCGCCATCGTGCTCATCACGCACAACATGGGCGTGGTGGCGGATCTGGCCGACCGCGTCGCCGTGATGTACCAGGGCAAGGTCGTGGAGCAGGCGCCGGTCAAGGACCTGTTCGCCGACCCGCAGGCCGACTACACGAGGGCGCTGCTGAAGGCCGTGCCGCGCGTCGGGGAGGGCACCGCCCGCGCCGTCGAGCGCGCGGCGTCCCGGCCCGCGGGGTGGGAGTCGTCGGAGCCGGTGGTGCGGGCCGAGGGGCTGACCATCACCTACCCGGGCCGGTTCCGGCAGCCGGCGTTCACGGCCGTGGACGGCGTGGACCTCGCGATCCGTCCGGGCGAGGTGCTCGGGCTGGTGGGGGAGTCGGGATCGGGCAAGACGACGATCGCCCGCGCGATCGCCGGGCTCACGCCCGTCAGCGGCGGGTCGCTGCGCGTGCTCGGCACGGAGATGCTCGGCGCCAAGGGGCGTGACCTCAAGGCGATGCGCCCGCGGCTGGGCTTCGTCTTCCAGGACCCGGCCACGTCGTTCAACCCGCTGCTGACCATCGCCGAGTGCGTGGCCGAGCCGCTGGTCGTGCACGGTCGGGCACGCCACCCGGAGGCCGCGCGCGGTCGTGTCGACGAGCTGCTGGAGGCCGTCCAGCTGCCCCGCAGCTACGGCGACCGGTACCCGCACGAGCTGTCCGGCGGGCAGCGGCAGCGCGCGTCGCTGGCGCGCGGCCTGGCGCTCGACCCGGAGCTGCTCATCGCCGACGAGCCGACGTCGGCCCTCGACGTGTCCGTGCAGGCGCGCGTCCTGGAGCTCTTCGCCGAGCTGCAGAAGGAGCTGGGCTTCGCCTGCCTCTTCGTGTCGCACGACCTGGCCGTCGTGGACCTGCTCGCCGACCGCATCGCGGTGCTCTACCGCGGGCACCTGGTCGAGGAGGGGACGGGCGAGCAGGTGCTGGGCGGTCCGCGCGAGGACTACACCAAGCAGCTGCTGGCCTCGCTGCCGCTGCCCGACCCGGAGGCGCAGGCCGCGCACCGCGAGGGGCTGCACGCCCTGCGCACGCCGAGGTAGCTCGTCTCCCGCCGAGGTAGTTCGAGACGAGCTACCTCGGCGGGGGTCAGAGACCGAGCGCGTCCTTCCACTCCTGCGGCAGGAGCGCGTAGCCGACGAACGCGACGACGTCGAGCAGGGTGTGCGCGACGACGAGCGGCACGACCCGCTGCCGCCCCCACCGGCTGGTGTAGAACCAGGAGAAGACGACGCCCATCACGACGTTGCCGAAGAACGGCCCGATGCCCTGGTACAGGTGATAGGAGCCGCGCAGCAACGAGCTCCACACGACGAACCACAGGCGGGACCAGCCGAGGTCGCGGGTGCGCTCGTGCAGGTACGCGACGGCCACGACCTCCTCGAGCAGCCCGTTCTGCAGGGCGGCGACGATCAGCACAGGCACGGTCCACCAGTGCTCGTTCAGGGCGCTGGCCTGCACCTGGACGGTGATGCCGAGCAGGCGGCCGAGGCCGTAGAACGCGAGGCCCGGGATGCCGATGGCGGCGGCGAGCGCGAACCCCCACGCGACGTCGCGGCCCGGCCGGGCTCCCTCGAGACCCCAGTCGAGGCCGATCCGGCGACGCGTGCCCCGCCACGTGGCGCCGGCCCGCCCGCTGAGCAGGTACAGCGCCAGCGCGACCGGGACCAGCGCGAAGAAGATCCCCAGCAGCTGGTAGGTGAGGTCGAGCAGCGAGCGGTCGGACTGGCTCGCGTTGAGGGTCGCGGACTGCTGTGCGAGCGGGGTCTCGGCCGTGAGCCGCGCGACGATGTTGACCAGCGCGTACACGCCGCTCTGCCCCAGGCTGAGGCCCAGCACGATCCAGATCTCGGCGGTGGTGCGGCGTCGCGCCGCGGGCGTCATCGTCTGCGGGTCGGCCACCGTCCGGTTATAGCACCCGCCCCTGGACGATCAGGTGGACGGGGGACGGCCCGGACGCCGGGCGGGTGCCGCGTCGCGCGGCAGCCGACCGGCGTCCTTGAGCGCGCGGCGCAGCAGCAGGTCGATCTGGGCGTTGACGCTGCGCAGGTCGTCGGCGGCCCAGCGGGCGACGGCGTCGTGGATCGCGGGGTCGAGGCGCAGCAGCACCTGCTTGCGCGCAGGCCGGGCGGGGCGCCCGGGACCCTCGGGGCGCTCGGTGCCCGGGGACGCGGCGTCGTCCCCGGGCTCGTCCCCCGGTGCAGGGGCCGCGGGCGTCACTGGTACAGCGATCCCGCGTTGACGACGGGCGTGGCGCGGCTCTCGCCGCACAGCACCACCAGCAGGTTGGACACCATGGTGGCGCGGCGCTCGTCGTCGAGCGTGACGACGCCCTCCGACTCGAGGCGGTTCAGCGCGTCCTCCACCATCGAGACGGCGCCCTCGACGATGCGCGACCGGGCGGCGATGATCGCGCCGGCCTGCTGGCGCTGCAGCATGGCCTGGGCGATCTCGGGGGCGTAGGCGAGGTTGGAGATGCGGGCCTCGACGACCTCGACGCCGGCGACGGCGACGCGGGCCGCGACCTCGGTCGCGATCTCCCCGGACACGAGCTCCGTGGCGCCGCGCAGCGACTCGACGCCGTCGCCGCCGTCGTACGGGTGGGACATGGCGACGTGCCGCAGCGCCGACTCCGCCTGCACGGAGACGAAGTCGTCGTAGTCCTCGACGGCGAAGCTCGCCCTGGCGGTGTCCGCGACCTGCCAGACGACGATCGCGGCGATGTTGATGGGGTTGCCGTCGGCGTCGTTGACCTTGAGCTCGCTGGTCTCGAAGTTCCGCACCCGCACGGAGACGCGGCGCCTCGTGCTGAGCGGGACGGTCATGACCAGGCCCGTGCGACGGATCGTGCCGAGGTAGCGGCCGAAGAGCTGCACGACCAGCGTCTCGCCGGGGCTGATCACCGAGATGCCGGTGAGCACGGCGAGCGCGAGCAGCAGGCCGACCGCCAGCACCCCCACCATGGCCGGGGCGTCGCTCGAGACGGCGCCGAGCGTGCCGAGGGCCAGGACGAGCAGCGACACGACCACGCCGAGGACGGCGCCGCCCGCGCCGACGGACCAGGCGGGGCGCTCCGCGACGTCGACGCGGGTGCCGTCGTGGCCGACGGGCCGTCCGGTGGGCTCGCCGCCCACGGAGTCCTGGACGGGGGCGGTGCTCTCGGGCATGGCAGCTCCTGTGCTCGGGGCCGGGCGGTCCGGCGATGCGATAGCAAAGTGATATCACATTATTAGGGTCTTGTGCGTGGAGCTGCTCGGTGCCATGATCGACAAAGCAGTTTGCAGCACAAAGTTCTCTGTTAATCCTCTGCGAGGTAGCGATGACCGACCACCCTGACCGTCCCGGCGACGACGACGCCGGGCTGGCCGCCGCCGACTCCCTGCGGCTCATCCGCGAGCAGCAGGACCGCGCCCGTGCCGCCCTCGGGCCGGACGGCCGCGCGCTCTACGGGGTGTGGGGCGTCGCGTGGCTCGCCGGCTACCTGGTGCTGTGGTCCAGCGCGCAGGGACGCGAGCAGCCGGAGGCCTGGGCGTACTGGGTCTTCGCCGGCGCGCTCGCGGCGGCCGTCGTCTTCACCATGGTGCACACCATGAGCCGTACCTCGGGCACGCGCGGCGTCTCCGCCCGCACGGGCGCGATGTACGGCTGGGCGTGGATGCTCGGCTTCCTCACCTTCAGCGCGTTCCTCGGTGGGCTCGCCCGGGCCGGCGCCGACGGCGAGCTCATGGGCCTGGTCAGCAACGGGGGCGCGTGCCTCGTCGTCGGGCTCCTGTACCTGGGCGGGGCGGTCGCGTTCGACGACCGCAGCCTCTTCGTCCTCGGCGCGTGGATCCTGCTGGTCGCCGCGGCCGCCACGCTCGCCGGCCTGCCCCTCACCTACCTGGTGATGGCGTTCGCGGGCGGCGGTGGCTTCCTCGTGATGGCCGCCGTCGAGCACCTACGGATCGTGCGGCGCCGCCGCCGCCGGCGCCGCGCGGACGCGGAGGTGGGCCGTGGCTGACGCCCTCGACCCGGTCATCCACGCGCCCGCCCGGCTCCGGGTCGTCGCGACGCTCGCCGCCCTGGACGCCGGTGACGAGCTGAGCTTCCCCAAGCTGCAGAAGCTGCTCGACATGACCGCCGGCAACCTGTCCACCCACCTGCGCAAGCTCGAGGACGCGGGCTACGTCCGCGTCACCAAGACCCACGAGGGTCGTACCCCCGCGACGTACCTCGCGCTCACCCCGCACGGGCGTCGCGCCTTCGAGGACTACCAAGAGGCCCTCACCGGCCTGCTGAGAGGAGCCGGATCATGACCCGCACCCGACCCCCGGAGCGCGCCCCCGCCCTGGCCGGGGCGCCGCTCGCACCCCCCGCCGCACCCCCCGCCGCGGCCGTCGTCGCCGTGCGCGGCGTCACCCGGCGGTTCGGCGACGTCGTCGCGCTCGACGACGTGTCGCTCGACGTCGGCCCCGGCGAGCTCGTGGGCCTGCTCGGGCCCAACGGCGCCGGCAAGTCCACGCTGCTCTCGCTGGTCAGCGGCCAGCGCCGCCCGGACGCCGGCACCGTGCGCCTGCTGGGCGGCGACCCGCGCGACGCCGCCAGCCGCGCCGGGCTCGGCATCACCCCGCAGGAGACGGGGCTGCCCGCCACGCTGCGGGTGGGCGAGGTCGTCGACTTCGTCGGCGGGCACTTCGCCGACCCGGTGCCCACCGGCGAGCTGCTGGAGCAGTTCGGGCTCACCGACCTGGCGCGGCGGCAGACGGGGGCGCTGTCCGGCGGGCAGAAGCGGCGGCTCGCCGTCGCGCTGTCGCTCGTGGGGCGGCCGCGCGTCGTCCTGCTCGACGAGCCCACCACCGGCCTCGACGTCGGCGCCCGCCAGGCGCTGTGGGACGCCGTCCGCGCCTACCACGCGGCCGGGGGCACGGTGCTGCTCACCAGCCACTACCTCGAGGAGGTGCAGGCGCTGGCGCAGCGCGTCGTCGTCATCGACCGCGGCGTGGTGCGGGCGGACGACACGCTCGACGCCATCCTGCGGCGTGTGGGCCTGCGGCGCGTGGCGCTGCGGGCGACGGCCGACCTGGCCGCGTGGCCCGGCGTCGTGCGCGCGGAACGACTCGACGACGGCACGCAGGAGCTGTACACGGCGGACGCCGACGAGCTCGTCCGGTCGCTGGTGCGCGACGACGTGGACTTCCACGACCTCCGCATCCGGGGCGCGAGCCTCGAGGAGGCGTTCGAGGAGATGGTGACGGAGGCGGCACGATGAGCGCGACGACGACCCCCGCCCGGGCGGGGACGGCCCCGGGACCGCTGCGGCTGACCTGGCTGCACCTGCGCTACCAGTTCCTCGAGACGGTGCGCGTGCCCATCGCGGTGCTGGGCAACATGCTGTTCCCCGCGCTGGCGATGTTCTTCTTCGTCGTGCCGCAGCGCGACGTCGCGAACAACCCGCTCTGGGCCACGATGTCGGTGGCGAGCCTCGGTCTGTTCGCCGTCTGCTCGGCCAGCCTGTTCACCTACGGGCTGGGCGTGGCGGAGGACCGGCAGCTCCCGTTCGACCCGTTCCTGCGCTCCCTGCCCGCCGGCCCCGGCCCGCGGATGGTCGCGCGGATCGGCAACGGCGCGATCTTCGCGCTGTTCGGGCTGGTGCCGCTCATCCTCATCGGCTGGCTGTTCACCGCCGCGACGGTGACGTTCGGGCAGCTGCTCGCCGGGGTGGGCACGATCCTGCTGGTCTCCGTGCCGTTCGTGCTGCTGGGCATGGCCGTGGGCTACTCGCTGTCCGCCAAGGCCGCGCTGCCGGTGGTGCAGGCGGTGCTGTTCCCGCTGGCGTTCGCGGGCGGCCTGTTCCTGCCGCCGCAGGCGTTCCCGTCGTGGCTGGACGCGATCTCGCAGGCCACGCCGACACGCGCCGGTCGTGACCTGCTGGTGCAGGCGCTCACCGGCGAGCCCGCCTACGGGCTCGCGTGGGTGGTGCTGCTCGGCTGGACGCTGCTGTTCGCCGTCCTGGCCGTCGGCGCCTACCGCCGCGACGAGGGTCGCCGCTTCCGCTGACCCGGGTCCGTGCTGCGAGCATGATGGTGGCCCTGTTCCGCGACCGGAACAGGGCCACCGACATGCTCACGGCACACGAGGGTCAGCAGAGGTCAGCCGGCCCGGCGCAGGCGCAGCGAGTTGCCGACGACGATGACGGACGACGCGGCCATGGCCGCCCCGGCGATCATCGGGTTGAGCAGCCCCGCCGCGGCGAGCGGGATCGCCGCCACGTTGTAGGCGAACGCCCAGAACAGGTTCTGCTTGATCACGCGCAGCGTGCCGCGCGACAGGCGGACGGCGGCGGGGGCCGAGCGCAGGTCGCCGCGCACGAGCGTGATGTCGCTCGCCTCGATCGCGACGTCCGTGCCCGTGCCCATCGCGAGCCCGAGGTCGGCGGTGGCGAGCGCGGCGGCGTCGTTCACGCCGTCGCCGACCATCGCCACGACCCGGCCCTCGGAGCGCAGCCGGGTCACGACCGCGGCCTTGTCCTGCGGGAGCACGCGAGCGATGACGTCCTCGTCGGCGATGCCGACCTCGCGGGCGGCGACGCGGGCCGCGCCCTCGCCGTCGCCGGTGAGCAGCACGGGCCGCAGGCCGAGGTCGCGCAGCTCGCGGACGGCCTCGGCGGAGGTCGCCTTCACCGGGTCGCGCAGCACGACGACGCCGCGGGCCGCGCCGTCCCACGCGACGACGACGGCGCTCGCCCCGGTCGCCTCGGCGTCGTCGAACGCGGCGGCCAGCCCGTCCGTCCCGTCGCCGTCGAACGCGACGCCCTGCCCGGCCAGCCACGAGGGCTGCCCGACGAGCACGCGCCGGGCGTTGAGCCCGCCGTCGACCCCCAGCCCGGTGAGGCCCGAGTGCGCCCGTCGCACGACCGCCTCGACGCCGCCGCCCGGCGTGGCGCGGAAGTCGAACGCCTGCAGCGCGCCGATCCCGACGCCGTCCGCCCCCGTCCCCCCGGACGTGTCAGGCTCTGCGCCCGGCGTACCTTGCGATCGTCCCGACAACTCCGTGGCGGCGGCCGCCACCGCGTGGGCGATCGGGTGCTCGCTGAGTGCCTCGACGGCGCCGGCGTAGGCGAGCACCTCTCGCTCGCCGGCGGCGCCGGCGACGACGCGCTCCACCTCCATGCGGCCCTCGGTGACGGTGCCGGTCTTGTCGAGCACGACGGTGTCGACGCGGCGGGTGGACTCCAGGATCTCCGGGCCCTTGATGAGGATGCCGAGCTGCGCGCCGCGGCCGGTGCCGACCAGCAGCGCGGTGGGCGTCGCCAGCCCGAGGGCGCAGGGGCAGGCGATGATCAGGACGGCGACGGCGGCGGTGAACGCGAGCTGCACGTCGGCGCCGGCCAGCAGCCAGCCCACCAGGGTGAGCACGGACAGCCCGATGACGATCGGCACGAACACGGCGGAGATGCGGTCGGCGAGCCGGGCGACGGGCGCCTTCCCGGTCTGGGCCTGGGAGACGAGCCGGCCGATCTGCGCGAGCGTCGTCTCCTCGCCCACGCGGGTCGCGCGCACCAGCAGGTGGCCGGACGTGTTGACGGTCGCGCCGGTGACGGCGTCCCCGGGGCCGACGTCGACCGGGACCGGCTCGCCCGTGAGCAGCGAGGTGTCGACGGCGCTCGCGCCCTCGACGACCTCGCCGTCGGTGGCGACCTTCTCGCCCGGCCGCACGACGAACACGTCGCCGACGGCGAGGTCCGCGACGGGCACGCGCTCGGTGACGCGCCCGCCGTCGGGCCCGGTCAGCGGCGTGCCGTCGGGGGCGAGCCGCACCCGCTCGGCGTCCTTGGCGCCCAGCTCCAGCAGGGAGCGCAGGGCGTCGCCCGCGCGGCGGCGCGAGCGGTGCTCGGCGTACCGGCCGGCGAGCAGGAACGTCGTGACGACGGCCGCGACCTCGAAGTACAGCTCGGGGGTGCCGCCGGACTCGGACGGGATCAGCGACGGCCGCATCCGCATGCCGAGCTCGCCCGTGCCGCCGAGCGTGAGCGCCCACACCGACCACAGGGTCGCGGCGATGACGCCGAGCGAGACCAGGGTGTCCATCGTGGACGCGCCGTGCCGGGCGGCCCGCGCCGCCGCGGTGTGGAACGGCCACGCGCCCCACGTCACGACCGGCAGCGCGGCGGCGGCGACCAGCCACTGCCAGCCCGTGAACTGCAGCGCGGGGATCATCGACAGCGCCACCACCGGCACGGTGAGCACCGCGGACGCGACGAGCCGCCGGCGCAGGTCGGCCCCGCGGGCGTCGCCCGGAGCCGACGTGTCCGACGACGGGCGGGCCGGGGCGCGCTGCGCGTCGGACGGGTCGGGCGCGGTGGCGGAGGTGTCGGGCTCGGGGTGCACCGGAGCCGGCTGAGGATCCGGCACGGGCCGGGCGACGTCGCGGCGGCCGGTGACGCGGGCGCCGTAGCCGGCCTTCTCGACGGCCTCGACCAGCGCGGCGTCGTCGACGGGCGACGTGAGCTCGACGTGCGCGCTCTCGAGCGGCAGGTTGACGGTGGCGGTGACGCCGTCGACGCGGTTGAGCCGCTTCTCGACGCGGGCCACGCACGAGGCGCAGGTCATGCCCTCGATGGCGAGGTCGATCTCGAGGATCGGCGGCGTGGCCGGGGCAGGTCCTGCCGGGTCGACCGGCGAGGACGTGGGGGTGCTCATGAGGGTGACTCCCTGAGGTGCTGGGTGGAGGTCACCCGCGACGACCGGGGTGGCGGGGTCGCGGTGGGGGCGCCGCGTCGGGCGACGACGGCGCGGCGCGGAGGGCCTGGGTCGCGGACGCTCGGGGAGCGGGCGACGGTTCGGCAGGCGGTCCGCGGGGTGGCTCGCGGGGGCGAGCGGTGCGGCTCAGGCGCGCGGGGGCACGGTCAGGTCGTACGTCTTGTGCTCGCGCGCGGCGTGCTCGTGGCCGCAGCCGCAGGCCCCGTCGTGGGCGTGCTGCCGGGCGGGCGCCTGCGCGGCCTGCTGGGCGGCGAGCGCGTCCTGCTGGACGGCGACCGACGCGACGTCGTACCCGGCCTCGTCCACGGCCTCGCGCAGCGCGGCCTCGTCGAGCGGGGCGTCGGAGAAGACCGCGACGTCGGAGGTGCCGCCGACGTGCAGCTCGACGCTGACGTCGACGACGCCCGGGACGGCGGAGAGGTCCTTGGTGACGTGCGCGACGCAGTTGGCGCAGGTCATGCCGGTGACGCCCAGGGTGGTGACGGTGCTCATGCGTGCTCCTTCGTCGAGGGTGGATCGGCGGGTGGATCAGGAACGGACGAGGCGGCCGATGGCGTCGGCGGCCTCCTTGACCTTCGCGGCGCCCTCGGCCTCGGAGGCGCGGGCGGCGTCGACGACGCAGTGGCCCAGGTGGTCCTCGACGAGGCCGATCGACACGGCCTGCAGCGCCTTGGTCACGGCGGACACCTGGGTGAGGATGTCGATGCAGTACACGTCCTCGTCGATCATGCGGGCGATGCCACGCACCTGACCCTCGATGCGGCGCATGCGCTTGAGGTAGGCCTCCTTGTCGGAGGCGTAGCCGTGCGGCCCGTCGTGCGGGTGGCCGCCGTCGGCCGCGAGGTCGGGGAGGGGCGTGCCGGTGTCGGTCATGGGTCCACCATACCCCTAGGGGGTACCGTGTCAAGCCGTCGGCCCCGGCTGCCCGCGCCTGCACCGCCGCCTGCCCCTAGTCTCGCCATGAAGGGCGGAGGCGGCATGGGTACTGCGATCCGGCGTGCGGCTGCGGCCCTGGGTGCGCTCGCGCTGGCCTTCGTCACCCTCACGCTGCCCGCGGCGGCGCCCGCGTCGGCGGCCCCCACGCAGCCGTTCACGGTCAAGTTCTCGACCAACGCCAACGGCGCGCTCACGACCGTCGGCAACAACCTCTTGACGTGCAGCGCGTCCTCGTCCTGCACGAGCGCGCAGAACGGCGCGGCCGCGGACAACAACGCCTTCACCATGACGCAGCTCGACGCCGACGGGACGCCCGGGACGACGAACTCGTCCGCGTCCCGGCTCGACCTGCCCGAGGGCGCGACCGTGCTGTGGGCGGGCCTGTACTGGGGCGCGCGGCTGGACGCCGGCGCCGGAGGGCAGAGCGCGTCCGCGAGCGCGATCGGCGCGATGTCGCTGCGCGCCCCCGGGGACTCCGGCTACCGCACGGTCGCGGCGTCGACGGCGGCCCGCGACCAGTTCGGCCCGAACACCTCGAGCTACGGCGCGTACCAGCGGTTCGCCGACGTCACGGCGATCGTCAGGTCCGCGGGCAACGGGAGCTACTGGGGCGCGAACGTCGCCGCTGCGACCGGGCAGGACCGGTACGCCGGCTGGGCGCTCACGGTCGCGTACTCGGCCCCCGGCCTGCCGCTGCGCAACCTCACGGTGTTCGACGGGTTCGACGTCGTGAGCAACAGGAGCCCGCAGTCGGTGCAGGTCTCGGGGTTCCTCGCGCCCCGGTCGGGCACGGTCGACGCGCAGCTGACGATGGTGGCCTACGAGGGCGACCTGTCGCAGACCGGCGACTACACGAGGCTCGACAGCACCCAGCTGGCGACGGCGGCGTCGCCGGGCTCCAACTTCTTCGACTCCACCAACGACACCAACGGGTCGTCGGTCGCCACGCGCACGCCCGCGCACCGGAACATGCTCGGGTTCGACGTGAAGAACCTCGGTGCCTCGGGGGTGATCCCGAACGGCGCCACGAGCGCGACCTTCACGTTCTCCAGCAACGGGGACGTCTACTACCCGGGGGTGGTGGGCCTGGCGATCAACCTCTACGCCCCCGACTTCACGGCGTCGGCCAAGACGGTCGTGAACCTCAGCGGGCACAGTCCGGCCCGCCCGGGCGACACGCTGGAGTACACGGTCCACTACTCCAACACGGGGCAGGACCCTGCCGTCGACGCCGTGTCGGAGGACGACCTGCCGCTCGGCACCTCCTACGTGCCGGGGTCGTTGCGCTACCTCGCGTCGCCGGTGTCGCCGCCGGGCGGGCTCACCGACGGCGCGGGCGACGACCGGGGTGAGGTCGACGGGCGGACGGTGCGCGTCCGCGTGGGGACGGGGGCGACGGCGTCGGCCGGGGGCACGGTCGACATCGGCGCGGCGCCCGCCTACGCGTTCCAGGTGACGCTGGACGACGACGCGGGCGGGACCACCGTCGCGAACCTCGCGAACCTCGACTACGCGACGGCGACCACCGGGACGGCGGCGCGCTACACGACCCCGCCCGCGACCGTGGACGTGGCGCGGCAGGCCGACGTGTCGGTCACGAAGACGATGTCCCCCGACCCGGCGGCGGTCGGTCAGGACGTGACCGCGACGCTCGTCGTCCGCAACGACGGGCCGAACGCCGCCACGGACGTGACGGTCACGGACCCGGTGCCCGCCGGCTGGGACGGGGTGACCGCGACGTCCACGGCCGGGACCTGCTCCGTGGCCGACGGGACCGTGAGCTGCGCGCTCGGTGACCTCGCCGACGGGGCGACCGCGACCGTGACCCTCACCGGCACGACGTCGTCGGGCTCGACGGCGACGTCCCTGACCAACGTCGCGACGGTGAGCACGTCGTCCCTGGACCCGACGCCCGCGAACAACGTCTCCGGCGCCACCGTCACGCTCGCGCGGAGGGCCGACCTGTCGGTCACCAAGACGGCGTCCCCGACGACGGCCGGCCCGGGCGCCGAGACGACCTGGACCCTTCGGGTGTCGAACGCCGGGCCGTCCGACGCACGTGCCGTGCGGATCACCGACGCGCTCGACGACGCCGGCCGGGCCACGCTCACCGGCGCGACGATCACGTCGGCGGACGGGTCCGCCCCCGCGTGCGAGGAGCCGACCGGCCGCGGGGCGACCTGCACGCTCGACACGCTCCCCGCGGGCGCGACGGCGACCGTGACCGTGACGGGGACGCTCGCGACGAACCTCACGGAGGGCGTCACGGTCGGCAACACGGCGACCGTGACGTCGGCGACGCCCGACCAGGCGACCGGCGACAACACCGCGACGGCGACCGTGACGGCGGCCGACCCGGAGGCCGACGTCCGGGTCACCAAGGCGGGCCCGGCCGACGTGGTGGCGGGCCGGAGCATCGCATGGACGGTGACCGCCACGAACTACGGGCCCGCGGACGCGACCGGGGTGGTGGTCACGGACGCCGTCCCCGACGGGGTCACCGGCATCGGGGCGACGACGTCCCGCGGCGACGCGTGCACCGTCGAGGACCGGACGGTCACGTGCCCGGTCGGCGCCCTGCCGTCCGCCGGCGCGGGCACGGCGGGAGCGGCGGTGACGATCACGGTGACCGGCCTCGTGGCGCCCGGGACGACCGGCACGCTCCGCAACACCGCGACGGCGACGTCCACCTCCACCGACCCGGCGGGCGGGAACGACACCGCCACGTCCGACACCGCGGTGCGCGCCGAGTACGACCTCGCCGTGACCAAGACGGCCAACCGCACGACCCTGCCGGGCGAGGCGCCGCGGCCGGTCGACTACCGGATCACGATCACCAACAACGGCCCGTCCGCGGCGCGGGACATCGACGTGAGCGACGCCCTGCCGGACGCGCTGGACCTGCGCGGGGCGGACCCCGTCACCGGGTGCGCGGCGGACGTCACCGCGGACGGGTTCACGTGCACGGTGCCCGGCCCGGTCGCGCCCGGCGAGACCGCCGTCGTCACCGTGGCGATGCAGGCCGACGAGGTGCTCGCGGGCGGCCCGGACGTCGTGCAGACGGTCACGATCGACGCGCCGGGGGACACCGACCCGTCGAACGACGAGGCGTCGTGGACGCTCAGCGGGCTCCCGTTCGTGGACCTGTCGCTCGCCAAGACGGCGGACGCCACGGTGACGGCCGGCGGCACCGCCACCTACGACCTCGTCGTGACCAACACGAACGACCCCGCCGACGTCACCGAGAACCTCGCCGCCCTCCGCCCGGTCCTCACGGACACGCTGCCGGACGGCATGACCTTCCAGGGCGCGACCGTCACCTCCGGCGGCGGTCAGAGCGTCGCCTGCGGCACCAGCGGGCAGACGCTCACCTGCCAGCTGGGGGCCAACCTGGACGCCGGGACGTCGGCGACGGTCGAGGTCACGGTCGACGTGGCGCCGGACGTCGCGGCCGGGGCCACGCTGGTGAACGCGGCCACGGTCGTCACGGGGAACATGGAGACCAACCCCGACAACAACCTGGCGAACAACAGCGCGCAGGCGTCCAGCACCGTGGTCGCCGAGGCGGACGTGGCGGTCACCGGGCTCTCCGTCGAGCCCGTGGACCCGGACGCGACCGGCCCCGGCACCCATCGCCGGGTCCACCTCACGGTGTCCAACGAGGGGCCGTCGGTCGCCCGCGACGTGACCCTGCGCATCGAGCGCACCGAGGACGGCGTGCTCGTGGACCCCGGGACGCTGCCCACGGACTGCACCGCGACGGCACGGGAGATCGTCTGCACCCTGGACGGCCGTGACCTCGCGCCCGGCGAGTCGGTCGACATCGACTACGTCCTGGAGGTGGCGAGCTACGTCGACCCGGGCACCTACGTGAAGACGGCGCAGGTCTCGAGCTCCACCCCGGACACCGACCTCACGAACAACACGCAGCAGGCGTCCACCGTCGTGGGCGCCCCCGTGACCGACCTGGCCGTCACCAAGACGGCGACCGGCACCGTCCCCAACCCGGACGAGGCCACCGGCACGCACGACTCGTTCGTGGCCGGCGGCGCCTTCACCTACCGCATCGCGGTCGCCGTGCCCGAGGCCGCCGTGCCGGGTGCCGGGTACGCGGACGCGCAGGACGTCGTCGTGGAGGACCTGCTGCCGCTCGGCTTCGTCGCCACCGGGGCCAGCACCGGCAGTGGAACCTGCACGATCACCCCCGTGGTGGAGTCGGGCGGGGGCGTGCGCAGCGCGCTCTCGTGCTCGCTCGGCACGGTGCACGGCTGGTCGGGGGCGACCGCGCCCGCCCCGGTGGTCGTCACCGTGCACGGCACGCTGGACCCGGACGCCAACAACCTCAACGGGGGCGACCGGTTCGCCGAGCAGGTGCCGAACACCGCCACGGCCACCACCGGCACCCCGCTGGCCGGCGGCGCGACGAGCGTGCAGGACGCCGCCGCGGTCGACGTCGTCGAGATCGCCGACCTCCACCTGGTCAAGACGCCCGACGCGGCCACCGTCAACGCGGGCGGTACGGTCGGGTACACGCTGACCGTCGTGAACTCGGGGGCGTCCGGCGTGGAGCACGCGGTCGTCACCGACTCCCTGCCGGCCGGGTTCACGCTGGTGGACGCCCTGTCGGACTGCACGCCGCCGCAGACGACGCCGGTGGACGAGACCGAGGCCCGGCCGCAGGTGCCCGACGGGCCCGGCCAGGAGATCGCGTGCCGGCTGGGCGCGGTCCCGGCGGGCGGCTCGGCCACGATCCACGTGGTGGCCTCGACGCCGGACACGTTGGCGGCGGGCACGGCGACGAACACCGCCACGGTCGGCCTGCTGGCGAACGAGGCCGCGCCGGACGACAACACCGCCACGGCCGACGTCGACGTGCGGCGCGTGACGAACCTCGGTATCTCCGCCTCCGCGAGCACGCTGACGCCGGCGGCCGGCCAGGACGTGACGTTCACCGGCTTCGCCGTGAACAACGGCCCGTCCACGGCCGACGGGACGAACGGCGACACCGTCTTCCCGCCGGGGTTCGTGCCCTACGCGGACAGCGTCGACGTGCCGTTCAACGACTGCACCTGGAACCGCACGCCGCCCGACGACCCCACGACGGCGTCGTGGGAGGACTTCCGGTACGTGCTGCACTGCGAGCCCCTGACGCCCGGGGCCCGGTGGGAGGCAGGGGGCGCGACCACCAACGTCGTGACCGTGCACGTCCCCGGCGACACCCCCGCGGGCAGCTACTCCGGCCGGGCGGTGATCCGCTCGGACACGCCGGAGACCACGGAGGAGGACAACGAGGCCCCGCTGACGCTGACCGTCCAGCACGTCTCGGACACCAGCCTCGTCAAGGACCTCGTCGAACCGCACCCGATGGTCGCCGGGAGCCCGGCGACGTGGCGGCTGACGATGCGCAACGCCGGGCCGTCCGTCGCCGAGGACGTCGTCGTGTCGGACACCGTGCCGGGCGGCATGACGTTCGTGTCCGCGGAGCTCGAGGGCGGCGCCGACTGTCCCGTCCCGGAGACGCACGGCCTCCCGAACGGCGACACCGAGACGATCGTGCGCTGTCCGGTGGGCCGGATCCCGGTGGGGGAGTCGGCGTCGGTGCTCGTGACGTTCGACGTGGCCGCCGACCAGGCGGGCGAGAACCTGTGCAACTCGGCGCTGGTCGGCTCCGGCTCCCTCGACCCGGCCGCCGCGGACAACGAGGGCGAGAGCTGCGGCGAGGTCGTCGCGCCGCCGGGCACCGACGTCTCGCTGGTGCTGTCGCCGCCCACGCAGACCCACCTGTCCGGCGAGCGCGCGGAGCTCACCGCGACGGTGCGCAACGAGGGGCCCGGGGACGCCACCGACGTCGTGGCCGTGCTCGACGTGCCGCCCGGGCTGACGGACTACAGCGGGGTGGCGGTGTCCTGGCCGGCCGGGAGGCCACAGCCGCCCGACGGGGTGGTCGGCTCGCTGACGCTCGACGTCGGGGACCTCGCGCCGGGCGAGGCGGTCGTGTACCGGGTCGTCGGGACGGCGACCGGCAGCCCCGGCGACGTGCTGCCCGTGGACGGCGTCGTCACCCACGACGAGCCGGACACGGTCGAACCCAACGACACCGACGAGGCGCAGATCCTCATCGTGGAGCCGAGCCCGTCGCCGAGCCCGTCGCCGAGCCCGTCGCCGAGCGCGTCCCCGAGCCCCTCGCCCAGCCCGTCCGGCGTGCCGTCGTCGCCCGGCCCCACGTCGGGCGCCCCCGCGGTGCCGCCCGGCCCCGGGGACCCCGGTGGCACGACGACCGCGCCCCCGTCGGCGTCCGGGCCGCTGCCGGTCACGGGCGCGCAGGTGGTCGGGTGGGCGATCGCGGCGCTGGTCGTGACCGGTGTCGGGCTCGCGCTGCTCGCCGCCGCGCGGCGCCGCCGGGAGGGCTGACCGCGCCGACGAGGAGGCCCCGCGCCGGAAGCCGTCAGGAGATGCGGAAGGGAGCGACCAGGAGGTCGTCGCGGCGCGAGCTCGGGCCGACGAGCAGCTCGAACTCGCCGGGCTCGACGACGCGGCGCCCGCCGGCGTCGACGATCGTGCAGTCCGTGGCGGGCACCTCGATCTCGACGACGACGCGCTCGCCGGGCGTCAGCGGCACGCGGCGGAACGTCTTGAGCTCGCGGTCGGCCCACGTCACCGACGTGACCTTGTCGCTCACGTAGACCTGCACGGTCTCGACCGCCGGGCGGGGGCCGGTGTTGGCCACGGTGACGCGGCCGCGCACCACGCCGTCGGCCGCCACGTCGGCGGCGTCCAGCACGAGACCCGAGTACTCGACGGTCGTGTACGACCGGCCCTCGCCGAACACGTACGGCGGGCGCTGCGTGAGGTCGGCGTACCGCGTGCCGTGCTGGCCGCGCACCTGGTGGTAGAAGACGGGCTGCTGCCCGGCGTGCAGGGCGTAGGAGATCGGCAGGCGGCCGGTCGGCTCGACCAGCCCGAGCAGCAGCTCCGCGACGGCCCGGCCGCCGCGCATGCCGGGGTTGGCGGCGTGCACCAGGGCGGCGGCCTCGGCCACGGCCGCGGGCAGCACGAGCGGCTTGGAGGCGACGAGGACGACGACCACGGGCGTGCCGGTCGCGACCAGCCGCTCCAGCAGCTCCACCTGGCCGCCCTGGAGCTCCAGGGTGGCGGTGGACTTCCCCTCGCCGGCGAGCGCGACCTCGTCGCCCAGCACGGCGACGACGACGTCCGCGGCGCGGGCCGCCTCCTCCGCCTCGGCCAGCAGGGCCGGGTCGGACGGGGCGGGCAGCGCGGCCGGCGGCCGGGGCTGCCCGTCGGGGTAGTGGGTGCCGTCCGGGTCGGGGCCCAGCTCCACGACGTTCGCGCCCCGGGCGTAGGTGACCTCCCACGACGCCGGCGCGACGGCGCGCAGCCCGTCCAGCACCGTCTCGGTCAGCTCGCGCGGGTGGCCGTCGCGGATCCAGCTCACCTGGCCCGACGCACCGGCCCAGTCGCCGAGCTGGGCGTGCGGGTCGTCGGCGTTCGGCCCGACGACGGCGACGCGGTGCGGGCGGGCCGGGTCGAGCGGCAGCGTGCCGTCGTTCTCCAGCAGCACGAGGGAGCCGCGCGCGACGTCGAGCGCCAGGTCGCGGTGCGCGGCGGACCCGACGACCGCCTCGATGCGCTCGGCGACGGGCGCGCGCGGGTCCTCGAACAGCCCGAGGTCGACCTTGAGGCGCAGGACGCGCCGTACCGCGTCGTCGAGCCGTGCCACGTCGATCCGGCCGTCGGCGACGGCCTCCTGCGCGCCCTCGAAGAACCTCGGCGTCGCCATGATCACGTCGTTGCCGGCGCCGACGGCGGCGGCCGACGCGGCGGCGTGGTCGGGGCTGACGAACTGCTCCCACACCATGCGGCCCACGTTGTCCCAGTCGGTGACGAGGGTGCCGTCGAAGCCCCACTCGTCCTTGAGCACGCCCTGCAGCAGCCAGCGGCTCGTGGTGATCGGGACGCCGTCGATGGCCTGGTAGCCGATCATCACGGTGCGCACGCCCTCGCGGACCACGCGCTCGAACGGCGGCAGGAACCAGGAGCGCAGCTTGCGCGGCGTGAGGTCGGCCTCCGTGGCGTCGCGGCCGCCCTGCGTCTCGGAGTAGCCGGCGAAGTGCTTCGCCGTCGCCAGGACGGCGGTGGGGTCGGTCAGCCCGTCGCCCTGGTAGCCGCGCACCATCGCGGCGCCCAGCTCCCCGATGAGGTACGGGTCCTCGCCGAACGTCTCGTTGACGCGGCCCCAGCGCAGGTCGCGCGTCGCGCACAGCACGGGGGAGAACGTCCAGTGCAGGCCGGTCGCGGCGGCCTCGACCGCCGTCGCCCGCGCCGCCCGCTCCACCAGGTCGAGATCCCAGGTCGCCGCCATCCCCAGCTGGCTGGGGAAGACCGTCGCGCCGGGGAAGAACCCGTGCCCGTGGATGGCGTCGTCGGCCACCAGCAGCGGGATCGCCAGCCGCGTGCCGCGCGCCAGCTCGATCGCCTCGACGACGCGCGACGGCGACGCGTGCAGGATCGACCCCGCCAGCCGCCCGACGACGATGTCCTCGAGGTCGTCCATCGCGTTGAGCTGCAGCATCTGCCCCACCTTCTCGGGCAGCGTCATGCGGCGCAGCAGGTCGTCCACGCGGTCGGCGGGGGACAGGGACGGGTCGCGGTACGGCAGGTCGGTCATGGCGCAGAGTCTTCCGTCGGGGGCGGGCGTGCCGAGGTAGTTCAGCCGGCCGCGAGGTAGTCCAGAGATCCGCGAGGTAGTTCGAGATTTGCCGAGGTAGTTCGAGATCCCGCGAGGTAGTCGACTACCTCGCCAGGATGCGAACTACCTCGCGGATCCCGGAGCTACCTCGCGGATCCCGGAGCTACCTCGCGGAGTCCGGAACTACCTCGCGGAGTACGGAACTACCTCGGCGGAGGTCAGCGGACGGTGAGGCCGTTCGCCTGTGCGACGGAGCCGAGCCAGCCCAGCGACGGCTTCGGGCGGCGCTCGAAGGTCTCCTTGTCGAACTCGACCAGGCCGAACGTCGGGCGGAACCCGGAGGCCCACTCGTAGTTGTCCAGCAGGCTCCAGTGCAGGTAGCCGCGCACGTCGACGCCGTCGGAAATGGCGGAGTGCAGGCCGGCCAGCGCGCCCTCGGTGTAGTCGATGCGACGCGCGTCGTCCTGGGTCGCCATGCCGTTCTCGGTGACGAACACGGGGACGCCCTCGGTCTTCTCCCACGCGGCGCGGACGCCGTGCTCCAGGGCGAGGGGGTAGAACTCCCAGCCGGTCAGCGTGGTCTCGACGCCGTCGGGCACCTGGCGCGGGCCGTCGGGGCCGATGATCGTGCGGGTGTAGGCCTGGACGCCCACCCAGTCGTCGCCGCGGGCGGCCTCGAGGTACCAGTCGTCGCGCTGGTGGCCGTACTCGTGCGCCACGTCCTCGCAGCCGGGCTCCGGCTGGAAGTCCTGCGTCGCGATGGTCCAGCCCGAGTTGATGCCGCCGACGCCGGCGAGGATCTCCCGAGAGCGGGTGTGGCACTCGAGCAGCGTGTCCGCGACCTGGAGGTCGGGGTCGGGCAGTCCGTACGCGACCAGGTTGGCCGGGTCCTCGCCGCCCGCGATCATCGCGGCGATGTTCGGCTCGTTGATGGTGCAGACGTAGTCGACGTCGTTCCCGAGGATCGGCAGGGCGAGCTCGGTGAAGCGGGCGAAGCGGTCCGCCGCCTTCGGGGAGCGCCACATGCCCTCGGCGTAGAACCAGCGCGGCACCGTGAAGTGCATGAGCGTGACCATCGGCGTGATGCCGAGCTCGAGGCACGTCTCCACCATGCGGCGGTAGTGCGCGATCTCGGCGCGGGAGACGAAGCCCTCCTCGGGCTCGATCCGCGCCCACTCGATGGAGAAGCGGTAGGTGTCCAGGCCGGCGTCGCGCAGGAGCGTCATGTCCTCGCGGTAGCGGTGGTAGCTGTCCGCGGCGTCGCCGCTGGGCTCGACGATCGACGTGCCGGCGGCGTGCTCGCGCACCCACCAGTCGCTGGAGACGTTGTTGCCCTCGATCTGGTGGGCCGCGGTGGCGGCGCCCCAGCGGAAGCCCTCGGGGAAGTGCAGCACGGGATGGTCCTTACGTTGTGGTGCGGTGCAAAGAGGCGCGGGCGCGGCGGCCCGGCGCGGAGTGGCGGTTCAGCGGGTGGTGGTCCAGAAGCCGGCCAGGAGGTCCGCCGTCGCGGCGGGGTTCTCGACGTTGGGCAGGTGCCCGGCGCCGTCGACGACGGCGTAGCGGGCGGCGAGCCGTTCGGCCATGGCGCGCTGCCACGGCTGCGGCCACGCGGCGTCGTCCACGCCGTGCGCGACCAGCACCGGGAGGCCGGTGGCGGCCAGGTCGGGCGTGACGTCGCGGACGTCGGCGAGGACGTCGATGGCGCCCAGGAGGTTGTCCACGCTGGTCGCGACCGAGCGGTCCCGGTGGAAGCGGGCGTCGACGTCGAGGTCGGCCAGCTCCTGCGGGTCCTCGGCCAGCCGCCGGGCGAGCCCGGGGTTGTCGAGCGTCCACAGGTCGACCAGCCCGGCGGCGGCGAGCAGCCGGTCGCGCTCGGCGTCCTTGCGCCCGGGCCAGCCGTGCGGGCCCGAGCAGAGCATCGTGAGGCTGGCGAACGGCGCGGCGTCGCGCACGACGGTGGCCGCCGCGACCGTGCCGCCGAAGCTGTGCCCCAGCAGGTGCAGGGCGCCGGGCTCGATCCCGGCCGCCGCGGTCACGAGGGCCGCGACGTCGAGCGCGTCGCCCGTGAAGTCGTCGCGGCGGTACGCGCCCACCCCGCGCGGGGCGGCCGAGTCGGCCTGCCCGCGCTGGGAGTACGTCCACGCCTCGACGCCGCGCTCGGCCAGCAGCGGCAGCAGCAGCCGGTGGTCCTCCCGCGACCCGGTGAACCCGGGCACGAGCAGGGCCACGGCGCGGCGCTCCACGCCGGCCGGCACGACCGACCGGAGCGCGGTGAGCGGCCCCACCGGCACGTCGAGCACCAGCGGCTCGACGCCGTCCGGCAGCGGCAGCACCGAGAACGGCGTGCCCGGCCGGACGGCCGTCGAGGCGGGCGCCGTCACGACGCAGCCCCGTCGGAGAAGCGGCGCGCGGGCTGCGGGATCGCGTCCAGCAGCCGCGTCGTGTACGCGTCCTCGGGGAACCGCAGCACCTGGGTGGTGCCGCCGGACTCCACGACCCTGCCGTGGTGCAGCACCATGATCTGGTCGGTCACGACGCGCGCCGACAGCAGGTCGTGCGTGATGTACAGCAGCGAGACGCCGAGGTCGGCGCGCAGGTCCTCCAGCAGGCTGAGCACGCCGGCGCGCAGCGACACGTCGAGCATGGAGACCGGCTCGTCGGCGATGAGCACCTGCGGGTTCGAGGCCAGGGCGCGCGCGACGACGACGCGCTGGCGCTGCCCGCCCGACAGCTGGTGCGGCAGCTTGGCCGCGTACTGCTCGACGGGCGTGAGGCCCACGGTCTCCAGCAGCTCCAGCACGCGCTCGCGCGCGGCCTCGCCCTTGAGCGCGGTGAAGTTCTCCACCGGCCGGGTGAGCGTGTACTCCACGGTGTGCAGCGGGTTGAGCGCCGAGTACGGGTCCTGGAAGACCATCTGGACGTCGGCGTGCAGCGTCTTGAGCCGGCGCCGGCGCAGCCGGTCGACCCGCAGGTCGCCGAAGGTCACGGTGCCCGACGTCGGCCGCTCCACGCCGGTGACCATCTTCGCGATGGTCGACTTGCCGGAGCCCGACTGGCCCACCAGAGCCATCGCCGCCCCCGGCTCCAGCCGGAACGAGACGTCGTCGACGGCGGTGACGGCCTGCTCGCCGCGGCGCGGCGGCGGGTACACCTTCGACACGTGGTCCACGACGATCGCGTCGTGGGCGGCGGCCCGCCCCTCGTGATCGCCGGGGCGGGCCTCGCCGTCCCCGCTCGCGCGCCCGGCGGCCGGCGCCTTGCGCTCGAAGCCGGGCAGCTCCACGACCTCGGCCCGCGGGTCGGCGTAGTGGCTCAGCAGCATCTGCGTGTACGGGTGGGCGGGCGCGGAGAAGATCTGCCGCGACGCGCCGTCCTCGACGATCTCGCCGTCGTGCATGACGACGACGCGCTCCGCCGACTCCAGCACCACGCCGAGGTCGTGCGAGATGAGCACGGCGGTGAAGCCCTCCGCGGCCTGCAGCTCGCGGGTGGTGTCCATGACCGCGTGCTGCACCAGCACGTCGAGGGCCGTGGTGGGCTCGTCGAACACCATCAGCCGCGGCTCGAGAGACAGGGCGAGCGCGATCGAGACGCGCTGGCGCATGCCACCGGAGAGCTCGCCGGGGTAGCGGTCGAGCACCGTGGAGGGCAGCTGCACCTTGTCGAGCAGCTCGACGGCGCGCTGGCGGCGCTTCCCCTTCGGCACGTGACCGTGCGCGGCGAAGATGTCGCCGAAGTGGTTCGCGATGCTGCGCACCGGGTTGAGCGCGTTCATGCCCGACTGGAGCACCATCGCGAACCCGCCGCGGCGCTGCGCGCGCAGCTCCTCGGCGTCCAGGTGCGCGATGTCGGTGCCGTCGAACACGATGCGCCCGCCGGAGATGCGCGCGGGGGCCTTGGCGAGCCGCGTGATCGCGAAGCCGAGCGTCGACTTGCCGGAGCCGGACTCGCCGACCAGGCCCACGAACTCGCCCTGCTCCAGGGTGAGGCTCGCGTTCTTGACGGCGTGCGTCGGGGTGGCCCCGCGGGGCTCGTAGACGACGGACAGGTCCTGGATCTCGAGCAGGCTCATCGGCCGGTCCCTTCCCGCAGGCGCGGGTTGGACAACCCGTCGACGCCGAAGTTCACGAGGGTCATGGAGGTCGCCAGCAGCGCGATGCACAGGCCCGGGGCGAACAGGAGGATCCACTGGCCGGTGAGGATCGCCATCGAGTTCTGGGCCCAGAAGATCATCGAGCCCCAGCTCACGGTGGCCATGTCGCCCAGGCCGAGGAACGACAGGCCGGACTCGGCGAGCACCGCCGACGTCGCGGCGCCGAAGAACGACCCCGCGATCATCGAGGTCATGTTCGGCAGGATCTCGCGGAAGATGACGCGGGCCGAGCTCTCGCCGGAGAAGATCGCCGCCGTGACGAAGTCGCGCGAGCGCAGCGACTGCGTCTGCGAGCGCAGCACGCGGGCGCCCCAGGCCCAGCCGGTGATGACGACGACCAGGATGATCATCGGCAGCCCGCCGTTCTGCAGGTACGCCGCGATGATGATCATCAGCGGCAGGCCCGGCATCACGAGGAACAGGTTGACGAGGAAGTTGACGACGTCGTTGCCCCAGCCGCGCAGGTAGCCCCACGACAGGCCGATGACGACGGCGACGAGCGTCGACAGGCCGCCGGCGACGAAGCCGACCAGCAGCGAGACGCGGGCGCCGTAGATCACCTGGGACAGCACGTCCTCGCCGGCGCCGGTGGTGCCGAGCCAGTGCGCGGCGCTGCCGGGCTCGTTGCGGGCGAACGAGTCGTCGTGCGGGGAGTACGGGGCGAGCAAGGGCGCGAAGATCGCCATGAGGACGAACATCCCCAGGATGACGAGCCCCACGCGGGCCTTGGGGTTGGCCCAGACGGTCGCGAACGCGCGGCCGAGCACCTGGCCGGTGCGGCCGAGGCGGGTGCGGGCGGGCCGGGAGGGGCCCTGCACGGACTCGGGGGCGGGGCCCTCGGGGTCCGGGATCGTCGCGGTGGTCGTGGTGGTCGGGTCAGCCATCGGGGTCACCGCCTCGTTCGGGGGTCGAGGACGCCGTAGAGGATCTCCACCAGGAAGTTCGCGAGCAGCACGCTCACGGTGATCATGAGGAAGAGCGCCTGCATCAGCGGGAAGTCCTGGTTGGTGACGGCGTTGAACAGCAGGTAGCCGACGCCGGGGTAGGCGAACACCTGCTCCACGAGCAGGGACCCGCCGACGACGCCGCCGAGGGCCATGCCGAAGCCGGTGAGGTTCGGCAGGATCGCGTTGCGGGCGGCGTAGCGGATCGCGACGGTGCGGCCGCGCAGGCCGTTGGCCTCGGCGAACGTCACGTAGTCGTCGCCGAGCGTGTTGATCATCGTGTTGCGCATGCCGAGGATCCAGCCGCCGAGCGACGTGATGAGGATCGTCACCGCGGGCAGGGCCGCGTGGTACAGCACGTCGCCGAGGAACTCCCACGACAGGTTCGGCACCGCGGTGGCGGAGTAGGCGCCCGAGGTGGGGAACCAGCCGAGCACGTAGCCGAGGAAGAAGACGATGAGGAGCGCGGTCCAGAAGTAGGGGAACGCGGAGAGGAAGCTGCCGGCCACCGTGGGCAGGGAGTCCATCCAGGTGCCGCGCTTCCAGGCCGCCCCGATGCCGATCAGGGTGCCGAGCACGAACGCCACGACGGTGACGGCGCCGACCATGATCAGCGTCCAGGGCAGGGCGCCGGCCACGAGCTCGGAGACCTGCTGCGGGAAGAAGGTGTACGACACCCCGAAGTCGAGGTGGATGACGTTGTTCAGGTACGTGACGTACTGGTCCCAGATGCTGCCGCCGGGCACGCCGAGCTGGGCCTCGATCGCCGCCTGCACCGACGGCGTCACGGGGCCGTTCTGGGCGAGCTTGGCGATGGCCGCGTCAGCGGGGGAGCCGGGCATGAGGCGCGGGATGACGAAGTTCAGCGTCACCGCCGCCCACAGCGTGAGGACCAGCAGGCCGAGCTTGCGGAGCGCGTAGCGCAACGGAGCCTCCGGGTCGGTCGGTTCGGTGGGGCAGGGGGTGCCGGCCGGGCCTGACGACGGTCGTCGGGCCCGGCCGGCGCGCGGGGGTCAGCCCTGGGCGGGCTGGAGGTGCGTGAGGATCAGCAGCGGGGTGGAGTCCCACGTCTTGGGGGAGGCGTAGGGGTCGTCCGCGCTGGGCCAGCCGGTGAAGTTCTTGTTCGAGAACAGGCCCCACGAGCCGCCGTAGAACAGGGCGATCATCGGCAGCTGCTCGTACGTGATCTGCTCGAGCTGGTGCGTGATCTCGAGCTGCTTCGCCTCGTCGGTGGTCACCTTGAGCTCGGCGAGGAGCTCGTCGGCCTCCTTCGACTCGAAGCGGCCGAAGTTGCCGGCGGAGGTCTTGCCGACGGGCAGCAGGAACTCCGAGCCCATGAGGCCGTTGTAGTCCTGGAACGGCTGCCCGGTGCCGCCGACGGTGCCCATGATCATGTCGAAGTCGCCCGTGCGGAGCTCCTTCTGGTACGCGGCGGCCTGCGGCTGCACGACGCTGACGTCGATGCCGATCGCGGTGAGCTGGC
This sequence comes from Isoptericola sp. NPDC058082, assembly GCF_042885055.1. Classification (NCBI taxonomy): domain Bacteria; kingdom Bacillati; phylum Actinomycetota; class Actinomycetes; order Micrococcales; family Promicromonosporaceae; genus Isoptericola; species Isoptericola sp. NPDC058082. The sequence goes on from NZ_JBHVSQ010000011.1 coordinate 106,843, forward strand.
CCTTGACCTGCTCGACGCCCTGCAGCCAGTCCGACCAGCCGTTCGGGGTCGTGATCGTGATCTTCAGCGGCTTGCCGGACGAGTCGACGAGCTTGTCGCCCTTCTTCGTGTACCCGGCCTTCTCGAACGACGCGAGGGCGGCGTCCGTGTCCTGGTCGATGTACCCCTGGTTCGGGATCGACGTGTCGAGGATCGCCTCCTGGTTGGGCAGCATGAGGCCGGTCTGGCTGGCCCGGTCGACGTAGCCCTGCTCGGCCTTGTCGGCGATGACCTGCTTGTCCAGGGCCAGCGCGATGCCCTTGCGGAAGTCGACGTCGTCGTACGGGGCCTTCGTCATGTTCGGGATGAGGGAGATCGCCGCGCCCGCCGGGAACCAGTAGGTGTTGTTCTCGGGGTCGGCCTTGACCCAGGTGTCCTCGACGTCGCTCATGAACGCGTAGGCCCAGTCGTAGCCGTTGTTGACGATGTCCAGCTCGGAGTTGGCGGCGGGCTGCACGAGCTCCTCGACGGCCACCTTGTCCGCCTGCCAGTACGACGCGTTCTTCTTCAGCGTGTACTGGTTCGGCGTGAACTCGCCGAGCGTGTAGGGGCCGGACCCGACGGGCTCCTCGTTGGTCCAGGTGACCGGGTCGTCGACCTCGGACCAGATGTGCTCCGGCACGATGAGCTGCTGGGCGAGGATCTTCGCGGCGGGGACGTCCTCGGTCTGCAGGTGCGCGACGACGGTCGTGCCGTCCACCTCGACCGACTTCAGGTGCGACCACGCGCCCTTGAGGTCCATCTCGGGGTGCTTCTTGACGAGGTCGAAGGAGTACTTGACGTCCTCGGCGGTGAGGGGCTCGCCGTCGGACCACGTCACGCCGTCACGGATGGTGAAGACGACGGTCTTCGCGTCGGGCTGCTCGTACCCCGTGGCGAGCCAGGGGGTCTCCTCGCCGCTCATCTCGTTGATGATGACCAGCGGCTCGTACATGTACGTCGTCGTGTTGCGCTTGCCGGACGAGTACGGGTTGAAGTTCCGGTCGAACGTCGGCGAGCCGTTGTCGGCCGCGATGAGCATCGACGTCGCGCCACCAGCGGCGCCGTCGTCCCCCTTGTTCTGCACCGGTGCCGAGCAGGCCGCCGTGGCCAGCACCGCGACGGTGGCCGCGATGGCGGCCAGGCGCCGCCCCGAGCGCGCTGTGCGCGTCATGGACATCCACTCCTCTTCGTCGAGGCCTCTCCTGTGAGGGCCCGCGCACGCCGGGGTCGGCGTGCGACGTCCCGGCGAGTGTATGCGCATACATTTCGGAGCGGCAAACCGTGTGGCCAGTGGCCCGGACGTGCTCCGTGGCCCTCCCGGGCGGCAGGGGTCACGAGCAGCCGCAGCTCTCGCGCAGCAGCACGCGCACGGGCAGGTTCACCGTCGCCGCCGGCGACGACGGGTCGGCCAGCCGGGTGCGGAGCAGCTCCACCGCCGCGCGCCCGAGCTCGACCATCGGCTGGCTCACCGTGGTGAGCCGGGGGATCGAGGCCTGCGTGGCGTCGATGCCGTCGAACCCGGTGAGGACGACGTCGCCCGGGACGTCGACGCCCGCCTCGGTGAGCACGTCGAGGAAACCGAGCGCCGTCTGGTCGTTGGAGCACACCAGCGCGCGGGGGAGCGCGTGCCCGGTGGTCCCCGTGCCGCGGCCGGTCACGTGGGCCGCGAGCATCGTGCGGGCGAGGTCCCGCGCCCCGGCCCGCGTGAAGTCGCTGCGGGCGGCCGGCTCGGCGGGCACCTCGAGCCCCGCCGCGGCGAGCGCGTCGCGGAAGCCCTGGAAGCGCTCGTGCGCGTCGGGGGAGTCGAACGGCCCGCCCACGAACGCGAGGTCGCGCAGGCCGTGGTCGGCGATCAGGTGGTCCACCAGGGCGCGGGTGCCCGCGCGGTTGTCCACCGAGATGTGGTCGTAGGCGTCGTCCTGCGGCGGGCCGGCCATCACGACGACGGGGACCCGGCGCGCGATGTGCGCCAGCAGGTCGTCGGGCACCGACTTCGACAGCACCGCCAGGCCGTCCACGCGGCCGGCGAGCTCGTTGACCGCCTGCGCGCGGCGCAGCCCGCGCGCCACGCCGATCATCACCGCGTGGCCGGTGCGCCACGCCTCCAGCTCCGCGCCGCGCATCACCTCGCCCAGGTACAGGTTGCTCCACCGCGCGGTCACCGGGCCGCCGACGTCGCGCACCACCTCGACCGCCTCGCCCACCCGCACCGGGTCGGGCAGGTCGGCGGCCTCGTCGATGCCGTCCACGTCGGGGAAGCACAGGCCCAGCACGCCCGTCGAGCGCGCGGCCAGCCCGCGTGCCGCTCCGGACGGCACGTAACCCAGCTCGCGGATCGCCTCGTGCACCACCGTGCGGGTGCGCTCGCGCACGTCGTCGGGGCGGCGCAGCACCCGCGAGACCGTCGCGATCGAGACCCCCGCGCGCTGCGCGACGTCGTACACCGTGGGGGCCTTCGCCACCGGAACTCCTTGACCGCATGCGTCGCCCGCACGGCCGTGCGAGCGGTCCCACGATAGTGACTGCGCATACATCCCGGCATCGCGGCCGGTCAGCGCCCCGCCGCGGGTGCTGTCAGGCGGCGGGGGCGGGCTCGGCGTCGACGGCGATGCGCAGCGCCGCCACCAGGTCGCGGTACAGCTCGTCCGTGGCGTGCAGCTCCTCGTGGGTGCCGCTCGCGCGCACGCGGCCGCCCTCCATGACGAGGATCCGGTCGGCGTCGAGCACCGTGGACAGCCGGTGCGCGACGGTCACGACGGCGCCGTGCCGGGTGTGCGCGCGGATCGCGTCGTGGATCGCCGCCTCGGTGAGGCCGTCCACCTGCGACGTCGCCTCGTCGAGCAGCAGCACGTCCGGCTCCTTGAGCAGCGCGCGCGCCAGGGCGATCCGCTGCCGCTGCCCGCCCGAGACGGCCGACGACACCAGGGAGGTGTCCAGGCCGTCGGGCAGGGCGTCGAGGTCGGCGGCCAGGCGCACCGCCTCGAGCACCGCGCGCACCTCGTCGTCGGTGGCGTCGGGGCGGCTGAACAGCAGGTTCTCCCGGATGGTGCCCGGCACCACCGGCGTCTCCTGCTCCACGTAGGCGAACCGGGCGCGCACCTGCGCGTGGGTCAGGTCGCGGTACGGCACGCCGTCGAGCCGCACCTCGCCGCCGGTCGGCTCGAGGAAGCGCAGCAGCAGCGAGAGCAGCGTCGTCTTGCCCGCCCCGGAGGGGCCGACGAGCGCCACGTGCCCGCGGCGCGGCACCTCGAGCGTGACGTCGTGCACCACCGGCGTGTCCTCGGCGTAGCCCGCCGTGACGCCGTCGAGCACGAGGACCGGCCTGGCCGGTCGGTCCCGGTCGTCGTCGCCGTCGTGGTGCGCGGCCCCCGCGGCGCGCGGCGCGACGGCCGGGCGCGCGGCGTCGTCCTCCTCGAGCTCCATCGTCCCGACCTCCCGGATCCGCTCCGCCGCGGCGAGGCCGGACTGGAGGGTGGTGAACGCCTGGGTGAGCTCCGAGATCGGCCCCACGATGTTGAACGCGTAGAGCAGGAAGGCCACGAGGCTGGAGACGGCGAGCAGGTCCTGCGAGACGCGCCAGGCGCCCAGCCCGAGGATCACGATGATGGCGAGCTGGATGCCGCCCCACGAGACGGTCCACGCGACCGCCTCGGTCTTGACCGCCGTCACCGCGTGCTTCCGCGCCTCCCGCGCGTCGCCGAGGATCTTCGTCCCCTGGCGCTCCTCGGCCCCGCTGGCCTTGACCGTGCGCACGGCGCGCACCGCGCCCTCGACGGCGCCGCCCAGGCGGCCCACCGCCTCCTGCGTGCGGTGCTGCGCCTTGCCGATGCCGGGCAGGAGCAGGCCCATCGCGACGGCCACGACGACGATCGCCACGACGGTGGAGCCGAGCAGCGTGAGGTCGAGCACCGCCATGAGCACGAGCGTGCCGACCAGCGAGATGAACCCGTTGACGAGGCTGACCAGGCTGTTCGACGTCGCCTCGCGCAGCAGCAGGGTGTCGGAGGTGACCCGGGTGACGAGCTCGCCGGCCGGCTTGGACGTGATGGCGCCGACCTTGGCCCGCAGGTAGCGCGTGACGATCGACGACCGGGCCTCGTAGACGACGTCCTCCGCGAGGCGGCCCAGCAGGATCCACTGGAACAGCCCCACGACGGAGCCGACGACCATGAGCGCGAGCAGCCAGGCGACCGGCCCGCCCAGCGACGCGCCGGTCGACAGGGTGTCGAGCACCCACTTGGTGACCATCGGGGTGGCGAGGCTCATCGCGGTGGCCAGCAGGCCGAGCACCAGCCCGAGCGCGAGGGTGCGGCGGTGCGGGCGCACGAAGCCGAGCAGGATGCGCAGGCGCTCGCGGCCGGACGTCTCGGGGGTCGGCGGTGCGGTGGCGGTCATGCTGTCAACCATCGTTGACGCTCCTCGGTCTCGTCAACCCTGGTTGACGGTATTGGCGGCGGTTCGCAGCGGTCGGCCGGATTCCAAAGTGGAACACGAGTGTTCCAACCCGGTCAAGCACTATTCCATTCCACGGGTGTAGCGTTCGCCGCATGACGGAGGTGCAGGACGTCGAGACGGGAGCCCGCGCGCGCACGCGCCGAGCGATCGTCGAGGCCGCGGTGACCCAGCTCGCGCGCGACCCCGGGGTGGCCCTCGGGCAGGTCGCCGACGCCGCAGGGGTCGGCCGCACCACGCTGCACCGCTACTTCCCGGAGCGCTCCGACCTGCTCGAGGCCGTCGGCGCCGAGACCGCGGCGCGGCTGGAGGAGGCCCACGACCGCGCCCGGCTCGACCAGGGCACCGCCCGCGAGGCGCTGCGCCGGCTCTGCCCCGAGTACCTGCTGCTCGGCGATCACCTCACGCTGCTGTTCACGGAGGTGGTGCCCGACGGCCCCGCCGACGGGTGCGCGGACGACGACCCGATGGTCGCGCTGGTCGAGCGCGGGCGCGCCGACGGCAGCCTCGACCCCGAGCTCAGCCCGGCGTGGGTGATCGGCACGATCTGGGCGCAGCTCTACCTGGCCTGGGAGACGCTGCGCGAGGGCCACGAGTCGCGCCACGACGTCGTGCAGCAGCTGATGCGCACGGTGGACAAGGCGCTCGCCCCCTGACGGGCCCCCGCGCGGTCAGCCGTGCAGCGCGACCTGGTCGTGCGGGGCGACGCCGTGCGAGCGGCCCGGGTACCGCAGCCCGGAGAAGTACAGGGTCGTGTGGGCGACGATGTGCTCGGCGGGGACGACGACGCCCTCCCACTCGGCGTCGGTCGTCGTGTGGGCGTCGCTCACCAGGGTGACGTCGAGATCGCGGGCGGCGGCAGCCTGCGTGGTGGTCCGGATGCAGTAGTCGGACTGCGCCCCGGCGACGACGAGGCGCGTCGCGGCGAGGTCGTGCAGCACGACGTCGAGATCCGTGCCCGCGAACGCGTCGCGGTACGCCTTGCGCACCAGGGGCTCGCCGGGGGCTCGCTCGAGGGGCGCGGCGAGCTGCCAGCCCGGGGTGCCCTCGGGCAGGTCGCCGTGGTCCTGCACCCACACCACCGGGGTGCCCGCACGGCGTGCGCGGTCCACCAGCGCGGCCGTGCGGCGCACGACGCCGTCGGCGTCGAGGCACCCGTCGAGCACCCCGACCTGCAGATCGATCACCAGCAGCACGGTCCGCCCGGTCGCGGTCGACCGGGGCGCCGGAGTCGTGTCCACCGTCGGTCAGGCGGTCGCCGCCGCGGCGGCGCGGGCGCCGGCCGGCAGGGCGTCGAGGATGCGGTTCACGGCGGCGTCGTCGTGCGCGGCGGAGACGAACCACGCCTCGAAGACCGACGGCGGCAGGTTGACGCCCGCGTCGAGCAGGGCGTGGAACAGCGCGCGGTAGCGGTACGCCTCCTGCGCCTGGGCCTGCGCGTAGTCGCGGACGCCCTCGGCGGCGGCGAACGGCCCGAAGAACGTCGAGAAGAGGGAGCCGGCGCGCTGCACCCGGTGCTCCACGCCCTCGGCGGACAGGGCGTCGCCGAGCGCGGTGGCGATCGTGTCCGCGACGGCGTCGACCCGCGCGTAGACGCCGTCGTCGGCCAGGCGCAGCGTCGTGAGGCCGGCGGCGACGGCCACCGGGTTCCCGGAGAGCGTGCCCGCCTGGTAGACGGGTCCGGTGGGGGCGAGCTGGTCCATGATCGACGCCGGGCCGCCCAGCCCCGCCACGGGCATGCCGCCGCCCACGACCTTGCCGAAGGTGATCAGGTCGGGCGTGTACCCCTCGCCGCCCTCGCGACGGATCCGGGCGTTCTCCAGCCCCCACCAGCCGGACGGGCCGACGCGGAAGCCGGTGAGCACCTCGTCCATGACGAACAGGGCGCCGTGCGCGCGCGTGACGCGGCGCAGCCCCTCGTTGAACCCCTCGGCCGGGGGCACCACGCCCATGTTGGCGGGGCTCGCCTCGGTGATGACGGCGGCGATGCGCGAGCCGTGCTGCGCGAACGCGGCCTCGACGGCGGCGAGGTCGTTGTACGGCAGCACGAGGGTCTCGGCCGCCGACGCCTCGGTGACCCCGGCGGTGCCCGGCATGGCGAGCGTCGCGACGCCCGACCCGGCCTCCGCCAGCAGCGCGTCGACGTGGCCGTGGTAGCAGCCGGCGAACTTCACGACGAGCGGGCGACCGGTGACGCCGCGCGCCAGGCGGACGGCCGTCATCGTCGCCTCGGTGCCCGTGGAGACGAGGCGGACGCGCTCCGCGACGGGCACCCGGCGGCGGATCTCCTCCGCGAGCTCCACCTCGGCCACCGTGGGCGCGCCGAACGACAGGCCGCGCGCCGCGGCGTCCTGCACGGCCGCGACGACCTCGGGGTGCGCGTGGCCCAGCAGCGCCGGCCCCCACGAGCAGACGAGGTCCACGTACTCGCGCCCCGCGACGTCCGTGACGTACGGGCCGCGCGCGCTCGCGAGGAACCGCGGGTCGCCGCCCACCGAGCCGTACGCCCGGACGGGGGAGTTCACGCCCCCGGGGATGGCGGCCTGGGCGCGCAGGAACGCGGCGTGGTTGTCGGTGGTGTGCGTGCTGGCGGTCACTTGATCCACTCCGCGATCTCGTTGGCCCAGTAGGTGAGGACGACGTCGGCGCCGGCGCGCTTGATGGCGGTCACGGACTCGAGCACGGCGGCCTTCCGGTCGATCCAGCCGTTCGCGGCGGCCGCCTCGATCATCGCGTACTCGCCCGAGACCTGGTACGCCGCGACCGGCACGTCGGACCGGTCCGCGACGGAGCGCAGCACGTCGAGCGACGTCCCGGCCGGCTTCACCATGACCATGTCCGCGCCCTCGGCGAGGTCGAGGTCCGCCTCGCGCAGGCCCTCGCGGGCGTTGGCGGCGTCCATCTGGTACGTGCGGCGGTCGCCCTGGAGGGAGCTGTCGACGGCCTCGCGGAACGGGCCGTAGAACGCGCTCGCGTACTTGGCGCTGTAGGCGAGGATGCTCACCTGGTCGAAGCCCGCGTCGTCGAGCGCGTCCCGGATGACGGCGACCTGGCCGTCCATCATCCCGGAGGGCGCCACGACCTCCGCGCCCGCCCGCGCCTGGGCGACGGCCATCGCCGCGTACCGGTCGAGGGTCGCGTCGTTGTCCACGGTGCCGTCGGCGGCGAGCACGCCGCAGTGGCCGTGGTCGGTGAACTCGTCCAGGCACGTGTCCGCCATGACGACGGGGCCCGGGCGCCCGGACGAGCCCGCTGGAGCCTCCGCCTCGACGGCGGCGACGGCCTCGCGCGCGACGCGGATGCCGCGCTGGAGGATCCCGTCGGGGTCGTCGCCGGCGGTGCCCGTCGCGTCGCGCTCGGCGGGGATGCCGAACAGCATGACGCCGCCCAGGCCCGCGCGGGCCGCGTCGGCGACGGCGTCGCGCAGCGTGGCCTCGGTGTGCTGCACCTGGCCGGGCATCGACGTGATCGGCGCGGGCTCGGCCAGGCCCTCCTTGACGAACAGCGGCAGCACGAGGTCCGCCGCGTGCAGGCGGGTCTCGGCGGCCAGGCGCCGCATCCGGGGGGTGGTGCGCAGGCGGCGCGGTCGGTACACGATGCCGGTGCCCGAGGTGCTCACGGGTGCTCCTTCGCTGAGGTGTCGGGCGCACGGTTCGTTCCCGTGGGCCGAGTGTCTGACAGTGCCGGGTCTGACGGGGCGAGCCCTGACAGCGCCCGCTCGACGGCGGCGGCGAGCGCCTCGTCGGTGGGGTGCGCCGCGACCGCGGCGACGTGCAGCCCGGCGTCGCGGGCGGCGTCGGCCGAGGGCGTGCCGATGGCGACGACGGGCGTGCCGGTGCCCGCCTGCGCGGCGATCTCGCGCGCGACGGAGCCGGACGAGACGACGACGACGTCGAAGCCGCCGGCGCGGGCGCGCTCCGCGAGGTCCGTGGGCAGCGCGTGGCGCACGGTGCGGTACGCCGTCACGACGTGCGGCGCCCAGCCGCGGTCGGCGAGCCCGTCGTCGAGGGTCGGGCGGGCGAGGTCGCCGAGCGGCAGCAGCACGGCCGGCGTCTCCGGGTCCGTGACGGCCGGGTCGGGGAACGCCGCGACCAGGCCGGCGGCGGTGGCGTCGTCCTCGGGCACGAGGTCGGTCGTGACGCCGACCGCGGTGAGGGCACGGGTCGTCGCGGGCCCGACGGCGGCCCACCGCGCGGGGGTCTCCGCGAGGCTCGTGCCGGTCCGGGCGGCGGCGTCGGCGAGCGCGTCGACGGCGTTGACGCTGGTCACGACCGCCCAGACGTAGGCGCCCCGGGCCAGGCCGCGGACGGCGTCGTCGAGCGGGGCGAGGTCGTCCGCCGGCGCGCGCTCGATCACGGGGGCCGCGACGACCTCCAGCCCCAGGTCGCGCAGCCGTGCCACGAGGCCGGCGCCGCGCTCCGGCGCGCGCGCCACGAGGACGGACCTCGCCGGGGGCGAGGTGGCGGGGGTGGCGTCCTCGGCGGTCACGCGCCCTCCGGGTCGTCGGTGCCGGTGGGGGTGTGCAGGGGCTCGACGTCGGACCGCGGCGCGACGTCGTCGTCCTCCCCGGTGCGGGGCTCGCCCGTGCCGCCCACCAGCGGCGCGAGGCGGGCCGCGCCGTCGGCGAGCAGCGACTCGGCCACGCGGACGCCCAGGGCGGTCGCGGCGTCGTCCTGCGCAGCCTGGTCGCGGGGGCCGGCGTCCGCGGCGAGGGCCGCCGACGCGCTGTGCGTGAGCTGCTCGGTCCCGTCGACGCGCGCGACGACGGCGGTGAGCTGCAGCTCGCCCGCCTCGACGCGGGCGTGCGCGCCGACCGGCGCCGCGCACCCGGCCTCGAGCCGCGCGAGCACCGCGCGCTCGGCCAGCACGGCGAGCCGGGTCGGACGGTGGTCGAGGGCGGCGAACGCGTCGGCCAGGGGGGTGCCGGGCGCCAGGTCGGCGGTGCGGGCCTCGACGGCGAGGGCGCCCTGCCCGGGGGCGGGGGCCACGACGACCGGGTCGAGCGCCTGCGAGACCACCTCGGTGCGGCCCAGCCGCGACAGGCCGGCGAGCGCGAGCACGACGGCGTCGAGGTCGGCGTCCGGGCCGAGCGCGCGGGCCAGGCGGGTCTCGACGTTGCCGCGGATGTCCACCAGCTCGACGTCGGGCCGCGCGGCCTGCACCTGCGCCGCCCGGCGCGGGGAGCCGGTGCCGACGCGGGCGCCTCGGGGCAGGGTGTCGAGCGTGAGGCCGTCGCGGGCGCACAGCGCGTCGCGCGGGTCCTCCCGCTCCGGGGTGACGATCGTGAGCTCGGCGGGCTGCGCCGTCGGCAGGTCCTTGAGCGAGTGCACGGCCACGTCGCAGCGCCCGTCGAGCAGCGCCTCCCGCAGCGCGGTGACGAACACGCCCGTGCCGCCCAGCGAGGCGAGCGAGCCCGTCTTCACGTCACCCTCCGTGCGGATGCGCACCAGCTCGACCGGCCGGCCCAGCAGCTCCTCCAGCCGGCGCGCGACCAGGCCGGACTGCGTCGTCGCGAGGGCGCTGCCGCGGGTGCCGAGGCGCAGCGGGGCGGGGGCGGTCTCGGGGGTGCTCACCGGTCCAGTGTCGCGCAGCGGCACGGCCTGTGGACAACTCCCGGGCGGCCCGGAGGCCGATCTCACACGCTTCTCCCGTCGTCCTGACGCCGGGTCATGACGATGCGTCACCACCGCCCCCGAGTTGTCAGGATGTGCGCCGGGCATACCGCGCGCTCATCCTGACAGGTCGCGGGTCAGAGGGCGGCGACGGCGGCCTGCGCGTGCGCGACGATCGCCGCGAGGCCGGTGCCGGCCACCCAGCCGCCGGTCACGGCCAGCCCCGGCGTGTGCCCGACGGCGGCGGTGAAGGCGCCGACCTGCGCGCGGTAGTCGGGGGTGGGCGGGGGGAGGGAGCCGGCCCAGCGCTGGAGCAGGTGGTCGCGGACCCGGTCGGTGAGGTCGACGCCGAGCAGCGCGGACGCGTCGCGGGCGGCCTCGTCGGCCGACGGCGGCTCGGTCGCGGTGCCGATCCGGCCGTACGACAGCCGCACCACGTGCACCCCCGGCCCGGCCACGGCGCGCACGCGGTCGGCCAGCCACGGCCACTTCGCGGTCGCGTGTGTCAGCGCCTTGGCGCGCACCTCGTCCGCCCCGGCGCCGTCGGGTGCGACGAGGAGCCCGGAGCCGCGCGGGGCGTCGTCGAGCTCGGGCGCGTCGAGCAGGAGCGTCGCGAGCCAGATGTCGGCGCCGGCCTCCGGCGTCGGCGCGGGCACGGACCCCGGCCCGACCGCGCCCGGAGCCGTCACCCACGGGGCCAGCAGCGGTGCGACCTGCGGCGTCGTCACGACCAGCCGCGGCGCGCGCACGGTGTCGCCGACGGTCGTGGTGACCTGCCAGTCCGCGCCGACCCGCTCCACGCCGTCGACCTGCTGCCCCACGCGCACGGCCGCGTGGATCGGGCCGGTCGCGTCGGTGCGCGGGGAGTCGGCGAACTCCTCGGCGCTCGCGGCGATCTCACCGGTGAGGGCCTCGACGATCGCGTGGATGCCGCCGTCGATGCCGCGCACGGCGGACCCGGCGGGCGCAGCCGCCCGCAGCTCCCCGACGGCGCGCGACAGCGACGCGGTGCGCGCGAACGCGTCGAGCAGCCCGGGTGCGACGGCGGCCACGTCGAGGCGGTCGAGCGGCGCCGAGTGCACCCCGGTGGCGACGGGCGCGACGAGCCGGTCGGCCACGCGCCGTCCGAGCCGGGACCGCACCAGCGTCCCGAGGTCGGTGGTGTCGGCGACGAACCGCGGCAGCACGCGGTCCAAGGCCGCTCGTGCGACGCCGGGCCAGCCGATCGCGCGGCGGACGTCGGGCGCCCACGGCACGGAGGGGATGCCGAGCACGCCGGCCTTCGGCAGCGGGAAGGCGTGGCCCGCGGCGTACCCCCGCGCGGACAGCGGGGCCGGGCTCACGACGTCCAGCCCGAGCTCCTCGGCCAGGTCCGTGACGGCGGTGCCGCGCGCCGCGAACGACTCGGCGCCGAGGTCGAGGCGCACGGGCAGCGAGCCGAACGCGCCGCCGCGCACGGGCCCGCCCACGCGGTCGGACGCCTCGAGCAGCACCACCTGCAGGCCGCGGTGGACGAGGGTGCGGGCCGCGACGAGCCCGCCGATCCCGCCGCCGACCACCACCGCGTCGACGTGCTCGGGCGGCCGGGCGGGCCGGCCGGAGGGCATGTCGTCGGGGGCGCCGAGCGGCGGGAGGGGCGTCACAGCGCGTGCACCAGCTCGACGACGCGCGTGAGCACGGTGGGGTCGGTGTCCGGCGGCACGCCGTGGCCGAGGTTGACCACGTGCCCGGGGGCCCCGGCGCCGCGCGCGACGACGTCGCGCACGTGCGCCTCGAGCACCGGCCACGGGGCGCCCAGCAGCGCGGGGTCGATGTTGCCCTGCACGGGGACGGCGCCGCGCGGGTGGTCGGCGAGCAGGGCGGCGGCCTCGTCCAGCGGGGTGCGGTAGTCCACGCCGACCGCGGGGTGCGTGACGCCGGCGGCGTCGAGCACGTCGCGCAGCGCCGGCAGCAGGTGCCCGGTGCCGGTGCCGAAGTGGATGGCCGGGAGGCCGCCGTCGTCGCCGGGGAGACGCAGGTCGGCGACGTGCGCCAGCGCGGCGGTCGACGACGGCGCCACGTGCGCGGTGTAGTCGGCCAGGGACAGGGAGCCCGCCCAGGAGTCGAAGAGCTGCACGGCCGAGGCGCCGGCGAGCACCTGCGTGCGCAGGAACCGGCCGGTGAGCTCGGCGGTCCAGGCGGTGAGGCGGGCCCACGTCTCCGGGTCGGCGTGCATGAGGGTGCGGGCGGCGAGGTGGTCGCGCGACGGCCGGCCCTCGACCAGGTAGGCGGCGAGCGTGAACGGCGCGCCGCCGAACCCGAGCAGCGGCACGTCCCCCAGCTCGGCCACGGTGAGGCGCACGGCCTCCGCGATGGGGGCGAGCGCGCCGTCGTCGAGCGTGCGCGACGTGAGCCGGGCGACGTCCTCGGCCGTGCGGTACGGCTGGTCCATCACGGGCCCCACCCCGGGCTTGATGTCCACGTCCACGCCCGCGAGCCGCAGCGGCACGACGATGTCGCTGAAGAAGACGGCGGCGTCCACGTGGTGGCGGCGCACGGGCTGGAGGGTGATTTCCGCGGCGAGCGGTGGCCGGAGGCAGGAGTCGAGCATCCCTACCCCCTGACGGACCTCGCGGTACTCGGGCAGGGACCTGCCGGCCTGCCGCATGAACCACACGGGGGTCACGTCCGGACGCTCGCCCCGCAGGGCACGCACCAGCGGGGCACGCGTCGTCCGGCCGTCGACCAGGGGGTGGTCGGCGGGGAGCGGGTGGGTCTCGCGACTCGGCTCGGGAGCGATCGTGGGGGATGTCACGGTTCATGATTCTGCCCCGCTTGTTCGGCCCTCTTAAAGTGGAGCCACTGTGGTACTCCTCTCCCTCACCGCCTCGCACCGCGAGCTGGACCTGGACGCGCTCGAGCGGCTGTCCACCGGGTCCGGCTCCGTCGGGCGCGTCGCCGTGGGGTCGTGCGGGCCCGTGCAGGGCGCCGTGGTGATCTCCACGTGCAACCGTTTCGAGCTCTACCTGGACGTCGACGCGCCGCTGCAGGGCGACGCCGTGCGGCACACCACGCGGCACGTCGCGGCGCTCGTCGCCGCCGGCTCCGGGGTGTCCGAGGAGGTCGCGGCGGACTCCTTCACGGTCCGGACCGGGCCGGAGGTCACCTCGCACCTGTTCACCGTGGCCGCGGGGCTGGACTCGATGGTCGTGGGGGAGCGGGAGATCGCCGGGCAGGTGAAGCGCGCCCTCTCCGAGGCCCGGACGGACGGCACCACGTCCAAGACCCTCGAGCTGCTGTTCCAGACGGCGTCGCGCACCTCGAAGCGCGTCGGCACGCGGACGGAGCTCGGCGCCGCAGGGCGGTCCGTCGTGTCGCTCGGCCTCGACCTCGCCGGGCGGGACGTCGTCCCGGGCTCCGCTGGCCGGGACGTCCCGGGCGGCCGTGCCGACCAGGACGGGTCGTGGCGGGGCGTGCGGACGGTGCTCATCGGCACGGGCTCGTACGCGGGGGCGTCGGTGGCGGCCCTGCGCGCCCGCGGCTGCGACGACGTGCGGGTGTACTCGCGCTCCGGCCGCGCCGAGGCCTTCGCGGCGGGCCACGACGTCGTGGCGGCGCCGGACCTGGTCGAGGCGCTCGCCGACGCCGACCTCGTGGTCTCGTGCTCGGGCGCGCGCGGCCGCCGGCCCTCGGGCGGCGTCGCGGACGGGCAGGCCGAGGCGTCCCTGGAGTACGTGCTCGACGCGGCCGCCGTGGTGCGCTCGCGGGAGCGGGCCGCGGCCGCCGCGGGCGACGAGCCGGAGCCGCGCCCCCTGGTGGTGCTCGACCTGGCGCTGCACCGCGACGTGGACCCGCGCGTCGCGGACGTCGAGGGCGTGCTGCTGTACGACCTCGGCACGCTCAAGGCGCACGCCCCGGCCACCGCCGCGGACGTCGTCGACCGGGCCCGCCGGATCGTGGACGACGCGGCCGCGGGCTTCGAGGAGACCCGCCTGGGCCGCGCGGCGGACGCCGCCGTCGTGGCCCTGTTCGACGCGGCGGAGGTCGAGGTCCGGCGCGAGGTCGACGCGGCGGTCGACCGCCTCACGACCGAGCTCGCGGCACGCGGCGGGACCCCCGACGAGGCCGACGTCGACGCCATCGCGCGCGACGTCCGCAGGCGGGTGCACGCCGCCCTGCACGGCGAGATCGTGGCGGTGCGCGCGGAGGCGCTGGCCCGGGCGCGGGCCGAGGAGGCCGCCGTCGTGGCGGGCGCCGAGGAGCTCGTCGAGGGCGCCGAGCGCACCGGTCGCCGCTGACGGTCCCGTTCCGACGCAGCACTGTCGCGAACCTCCCACAGAGCCCGGTTCGCCGGGTGGGGGCCCAGATCACCCTGTTTCAGCGCGCGCGTCCGGCATGTCAGCACTAGCGTGCCGAAAGCGGGCACCTGGCCGCCCCTGTCGGCCGTCGACGGTGTGGGAACCGCCTTCGAAAGGACGCGCTGAACATGGACACCTTCTGGGACTTCTTCTGGTACCTCGTCTGGATCTTCCTGTTCGTGGCCTACCTGATCGTCCTCTTCCAGATCCTCACCGACCTGTTCCGCGACCGGGACCTGTCGGGCTGGTGGAAGGCGGTGTGGGTCGTCTTCCTGATCTTCGTGCCGATGATCACCGCGCTGATCTACCTCATCGCCCGCGGCCGGGGGATGTCGGAGCGTCAGCTCGCGGCGGTGAAGGAGGCCAAGGCCGGCACCGACGCGTACATCCGGGAGGTGGCGGGCTCCCCGGCCGAGCACATCTCGTCGGCGAAGAAGCTGCTCGACGAGGGCACGATCACGCCCGAGGAGTACGAGCGCCTCAAGGCGAAGGCCCTCTCCTGACCGCCCACCGCTGACCGGCTCACGACGCCCGGCCCCGCCCCGCGGGACCGGGCGTCGTCGTGCGCGGGTCCCGGTGTCCGACCGCGCCGCTACGCTCGGCTGCCATGAGCAGCGCAGCCCCGGCCCCGGCGCCCCGCCTCGGCGTGATCGACATCGGCTCCAACACGGTGCACCTGCTCGTGCTGGACGCCCGGTACGGCGTGCGGCCCGTGCCGCACGCGGAGCGCAAGATCACCGTGCGCCTGATGCGCTATCTCGACGCCGACGGCGCGCTGTCCGACGAGGGGCGGCGGGCGATGCTGGCGGCCGTCGACGACGTCATGGAGCTCGCGCGCGAGTCGGCGGTCGACGAGCTGCTGCCGATGGCGACCTCCGCACTCCGGGACGCGGCCAACGGTGCCGCGGTGCTCGCCGAGATCGCCGGGCGGGTGGGCCGCGAGGTGGTGGTGCTCTCCGGCGAGGACGAGGCGCGGCTCACGTTCCTCGCCGCCCGCCGCTGGCACGGGTGGGCGGCCGGGCGGCTGCTGGTGCTCGACGTCGGCGGCGGCTCGCTGGAGATCGCGTCCGGCGTCGACGAGGAGCCGGACCTCGCCGCGTCCGTGCCGCTCGGCGCCGGACGGACCACGCGCGAGTACCTGCCCGACGACCCGCCCCCGCCTGAGCAGGTGCAGGCCCTGCGCGTGCACGCCCGCGCGCTGCTGGCGCCCGTCGTCGACCGGCTCGCCACCGTGCCGGCGCCCGACCACGTGGTCGCGACGTCGAAGACGTTCCGCTCGCTCGCGCGGCTGGCCGGCATGCAGGTGGAGGCCGTCGGCCCGGACGACCGGTGGCGGATGCGCCTCGTCCAGCTCGCGGACTGGGTGCCGCGCCTGGCCCGCCTCACCGCCGAGGGACGCACCGCGCTGCCGGGCGTGACGCCCGAGCGCACGTACCAGATCGTCGGCGGCGCGGTCGTGGCGGAGGAGACCATGCGCGCGCTCGGCGTCGACGAGGTCGAGATCTGCCCGTGGGCGCTGCGCGAGGGCGCCGTGCTGCAGTGGCTCGACCACCTGTAGGCGCCCGACCTGCGGGCGCCCGTCGGCAGGGCCGGGATCAGCGGGAGGGGCCCTGCACCCATGCCGCGCCGGACGCCGACACGCGGACCCCGTCGGGGCGTTCGACGACGACGAGCAGGACGGCGGCGCAGGTCGCGCAGCGCACGACACCGCCCATCGCGGACAGGTGCACGGTGGTGCGGGCGAGGACGTCGGTGTGCCCGCAGCTCGCGCAGCGCACGACGGCGCGCGTGGTCTCGAAGGCGTAGACCTCGCTCAGCGCGCCGGCCAGGGCCGACCCGTCGAGGGCGGGCCCGCCGGGGAGGGTCGGCTCGGGGGACGACATCAGGCACCTCCGAAACGCTCGGTGCGGACCCGGTCGGGCGGGTGCCCGAGGCCGGTGAGCAGGCCGGCCGCCGCCTCCACGAAGCCGGTGGGGCCGCAGACGAACACGGAGGTGCCGTCGGCGGGTCCGAAGCCCGGGGCGACGAGGTCGTCGGTCGTGATCCGGCGCGGCGGCGCCGGCCAGCCCGGCGGGGCCTCGCGGGTGAAGACCCAGCGCACGTCGAACCCCCGGTCGGGGGTGTCGACCTCCCCGCGCTCGATCGCGTCGGCGGGCGTGCGCACCGAGCACACGAGGCGGAACGGCGCCCGGCGCCCGGTGCTGCGCCGGGCGCGCAGCATCGCGAGGAACGGCACGACGCCGGAGCCGCCGGCCACGAGCAGCACCGGGGCGGTGTCGGCGTCGTGCCACACGAAGTACCCGCCGAGCGGGCCGCGCACCTCGAGCTGGTCTCCCGGCCGGGCGTCGCGGACGAGGTAGGGCGACACCTCGCCGTCGGGCACCTCGTCCACCACGAGGTCGACCCGCTCGTCGTGCCCCGTCTCGGCGAGGGAGTAGGCGCGGGTGGCCTGGTAGCCGTCGGGGGCGGTGAGCCGCAGGTCGACGTGCTGGCCGGGCAGCGCGCCGACGAACCCCGGCACCGACAGGGTCAGGGCGCGGGCCGTGCGCGTCAGCGGTCGTGCGCCGACGACCGTCGCGACGTGCCAGCTCACGCGTACCGCTGCTCGAGCCAGGGGTCGCCGTAGGCGTGGTAGCCGTTCTGCTCCCAGAAGCCCAGGTCGTCGTCGTCCATGAGGTCGAGGCCGCGCAGCCACTTGGCGCTCTTCCAGAAGTACAGGTGCGGCACCAGGAGCCGGGCCGGCCCGCCGTGCACCGGCTCCAGCGGCTCGCCCTCGAACTCGAACGCCACCCATGCCTGCCCGTCGAGCAGGTCCTGGAGCGGCACGTTCGTCGTGTACCCGCCGTACGAGCGCGCCATGACGAACTCCGCGCTGGTCTCGACGTCGGCCAGCAGGGTGTCCAGGGAGACGCCGCGCCAGGTGGTGCCGAGCTTGGTCCAGTGCGTGACGCAGTGGATGTCGGTCACGACGTCCTCGGCCGGCAGCGCCATCAGCTGCTCCCACGTCCACGAGACGCCCTCGCCCGTCTCGGTGCGGACGGTGAGCTCCCAGCGGGACTCGTCCACGTTCGGGGTCGGCCCCGCCGACAGCACGGGGAAGTCGTCCGTGACGAACTGCCCCGGCGGGACCTGGTGCTCGGGCTCGGGGCGCCGGCCCCCGAAGCCCCGCGTGACGATGCCCATCGACGTCCCCTCTCGCGGGTGCCCGGCCCTGCGGTGTCGGTCGGCCGGTGCTGGTCCGATCAGACCAGAGGCGCGGCCGTCTCGCACGTGCCGCGGGCGAGGATCATCCGCGCGCGGGTCCTGTCGACCACGCGGCGTGGTCGGCGCCCCACGGGCGCGCCGGCGCCGGGTGGTCGTCGTGGCCGGGCAGCGCGGGGCGGGCGGTCGTGACGCGCGGGCGGCGGCCGTGGCTCACGACCGACTCCGGGCCGGGCTCGGCGGCCGGCGGGGACCCGGGGGCCCGGGGGTCGGCGTCGAGCAGCCACGCGGCGGTGCGTGCGAGCGCCGCCGCGACGTCGCGGCCGCGCCCGTCGGCGCCGCGGGCGGCGAGCGCGTCCACGATGCCGGCGGCGAGCAGGTAGCCCGTCGCGTGGTCCAGCGCCTGCGCGGGCAGCGCGCCGGGAGCGACGCCGTCCGCGGACTCGAGCAGCGCGACGCCCGACGCCGCCTGCACGATCGAGTCGAAGCCGCGCCGGTGCGCCCACGGCCCGGCGTCGCCCCAGGCGGACACGTGCGCGACGACGGCCCCGGGCGGTGGCACGAGCCCGAACCGGTCGAGCGCGCCGGGACGGTAGCCGGTGACGAGCACGTCGGCGTCGTCGAGCAGCGCCTGCGCGCGCTCGCGGTCGCCGGGGTCGCGCAGGTCGAGCAGGGTGGTGCGCTTGCCCTGCCCGACGTCGAGGTGCTGGTGGCGGATCTCGGCGGGCACGGGCGGGTCGACGCGCAGCACGTCGGCACCGAGCGCGGCCAGCGCCCGGGTGGCGACGGGGCCGGCGATGACCCGGGTGAGGTCGAGCCCGCGCACGCCCGCGAGCGGCGCGGCCCCGCCCGGGAGGACGGCGGGTCGTGCGACGACGTCGTCGCGCGCCTCCGTCCGCACCAGGGGCCCTCGCCCCGCGGCCCGGCCGGGCGCGGACGCGCGCCACTCCGGCTCGGCGCGCACGCGGACGACGATCGCGCCCGTGGCGGCGGCATCGTCCTCCAGCGCCGCGGCGGAGGCGTCCGCGACCCGGGCCGCGAGGGCGTCGCGGCCTGTGCCGTCGGGCATGCCGAGCAGGTGCAGCAGCCGGGCCCGGTGGTGCGGGTAGTTGGCGTGCGTGCGCACCCAGCCGTCGCGGGTGCGGAAGAAGCCGGACAGCGGCGCGAACCCCGGGACGGGTCGCCCGTCGAGCCGCAGCACCCGGTCGGAACCGAACGACGCCGCGACCCGGGCCGGCGCCGGCCCCCGCTCCACCAGCGGGCCCGTCGCGCCCGCGCGTCGGGCGGCCGAGGCGAGGGCCGCGACCGACCCCAGCGCCAGGTCCAGGGCGGGCAGCGTGGCGGCGAGCCAGGCGTCCCGCGCGCCGTCGAGCGGCGGGACGTCGTCGTCGGGCGGGGCGCCGTCGCCGAGGCCCGCCCGGTAGTCCGCCACGAGGCGGCGCCACGGCTCCATCCCGTCACCGTACCCACGCCCGGCGAGGGCGGAGGGGGTGGCCGGGCCGATAGGATCGCGGGCATGGCCAAGAGCTCTGCGACCGCCCCTGTCCTGCGTCCGTTCGAGGGTCTTCCCGGGGAGGCCGACTGGGTCGCGCTGCGCGAGGTCGTGCCGTCCGCCACGGCCACGGCGCGCACGACCGCCGACCACGGCGGGAGCGACGTCACCGTCACGACCGTCCTGCCCGGCGGCTGGTGCGCGCTGCACCGCGAGGACGGCACGGTGCTGCTCGCGCTGCAGGGCCTGGGCGCGTCCGACGACCTCAGCCGCGACCTGGCCGCCGCGCTCCTCGCGGCGCTCGCCGCCGAGCCCGGCTCGGGCGTGCTGCCCGAGGACCTGCCGGCCCCGGCGGACGACGACCCGCGCCTCCAGGACGTGCTCGACCTCGACGTCCCGTTCGAGGTGACCGTGCACGACGGCTACGACTACTGGATCGACGCCGGCACGCAGATGACGGACGAGATCCGCGAGTCCCTCGACGAGGCGGCGGAGTCGTCCATCCCCACCGTGAAGCTGGCCTCGGTCCCCGCGGCGTACTGGTGCCGGATGTCGCGCGAGTTCCTGCGCTGGGCGCGCACGGAGGACGAGGACGCCGTCGTCGACGCGATCGCGCGGCTGCACGCGCGCCGCGAGTCGGGTCTCGTGGGCGGCAAGTTCCTCGGGATGTTCCGCGCCTGCGGGCTCGTGGTGCCGGTCTGGGAGCTGCCGCGCGGCACCGAGGCGGCGGAGCTGGAGGAGCCGGTGGCGGAGCTCGCGGGCAGGCTCGAGGAGGCGCTCGCGGTCACCGAGCCGCTGGACGCGAACGAGCGACGGGCCCGGGCCGGTATCGTCTCCCGACAGGTGACGTTGCGCTGACGCGGCGCCGCCCGGCGGCCTCGGTCGTCGGCGGTACCCCGCATCGTCGCGGGCTCCGCACGATCTTCACGGACCGTCCCGGTCGACACCGTTTCTTGACCCTAGGTCGGGCGTTCCGGGGGAGTACAGTTTCTCAGGAAAAGATTGCTCTTCTGATCCCCGGTGATTCCCCCAAGGGGGCACCGCACAGCACGCCGGCGGACCGCCGGCCGACACGGGCGAGAACCCAACAGGCAGGGAGTCGTGAACACGGACCACGGGGCGACCCGCACGGGCGCTGAGGTGTCCACCAGCCAGGACGAGGCCGGCGAGCGGAACTCCGTCGCCGGCGGAGACGGCAGCGTCGCGACGACGCGCGTGGGCGCGCTGCCGGTCGCCAAGACCCCGCGGCCGCCGGCCGCGCAGGGGCGGCGCAACCCGCAGCGCGTCGCGGTGATCATCCCCGCGAAGGACGAGGCGGCGCGCATCGCGGCGACCGTGCGCTCGGCCCGCGCGATCCCGCACGTCGACCTCGTGCTCGTGGTCGACGACGGCTCGACCGACGACACGCAGCACGTCGCGCGCGACGCGGGCGCCGTCGTCGTCCGGCACTCGCACAACCGTGGCAAGGCGGCCGCGATGGAGACCGGCGCGGCGGTGGTCGCGATGCGCGACGCCGACGGCCGCGCCCCGCGGCTCCTGCTGTTCGTGGACGGGGACCTCGGCGACACCGCCGTCAACACGGCGCCCCTCGTCGCCCCGGTGCGCGAGGGCGTTGCCGACCTCGCGATCGCGCTGCTGCCGAAGCAGACCGGGGCGGGCGGCCGCGGCATCGTCGTCGGCACGGCGCGGCGCGCCATCCAGCACCTCACCGGGTGGAGCCCCAGCCAGCCGCTGTCCGGCATGCGCTGCCTCACCCGCGAGGCGTTCGAGGCGGCGACGCCGCTGGCGCACGGGTGGGGCGTCGAGACGGGCATGACGATCGACCTCCTGCGGCAGGGGTACGTGGCCGTCGAGGTGCCGTGCGATCTCAAGCACCGCGCGTCGTCGAACGACCTCAAGGGCCAGCTGCACCGGGCCGGGCAGTACCGGGACGTGGTGCTCGCGGTCAACGCGCGCCGCGTGCGCGGGGCGGTGGACGCGGTGCGCGGCATCGGGCGCTCGCACGAGAGCGCGCAGTCCTGACCGGGGCTCTCGGGTGCCGATCTGGTGCCTGAGCAGCGCCGACACCTCGCGTCGACAATGTCGCCGGGGCGTGGCTAGGCTCGCAGCGCCGGGACGAATGCGTCCCGTCCCGCCCCGACGGAGGCCAGATGCCCACCACCCCTGACACCGGAACTCCCGGCCCGCTGCGCGGGTCCGACGTCCTGGAGGTGCTCGACGCGCTGGTGACGCACGGCCCCGCCGACGAGGCCTCCGCGGCCGAGGCGACGGGCCTGCCGCGCCCGACCGTCGCGGCCGCGCTCGCAGCGCTCCGGGCGAGCGGCGCGGCTGCCGCCGACGACACCGAGGGCGGGTTCCGGGTGGACCCGGACGCCGCGTTCGGGCTGGGGGTGGACGTCGCCCGCGACCGGGTGCGGGTGGCCCTGGTGGACGCGACCGGCGCCGTCCGGGCGCGGGCGGAGCGGCGGGACGTGCAGCGCACCCCCGTGGCACGGGCGCGGGCCGCGGCGGTGCTGGCGAACTCCTGCCGGGAGGACGTCGAGGCGCGGCTCGAGCCGGGCCGCCGCGTCGAGGTGAGCCGCGCGGTCGTGGCGTTCCCCGCCGTCGTGGGCGCCGACTGGACCACGGTGCTGCACGTGCCCGGGTACGAGAAGGGCGGCACGGCCCTGCACGACGCCCTGGTGGACGCCCTGGGCTGCCCCGTGACGCTGGACAACGACGTGAACCTGGCCGCCGTGGCGGAGCAGCACCGGGGGGCCGGGCGCGGGCGCTCGTCGTTCGTGACGGTCTCGTTCGGCGAGGGCTTCGGGGCGGGCATCGTGCTCGACGGCCGGGTGCACCGGGGCGCCGCGGGCATCGCGGGCGAGGTGGCCTTCCTGCCGCAGCCGGGGCACGCCCTCGGCGAGCAGGTGCTGGGCGACGCCGCGATCGCCGCGCTGGCGAAGGACCACGACCTGCCGGAGGACATCACCGTCCGTGAGCTGCTCGACCGTGCGGAGCACGGCGACGGCGTGGCCGACGAGGTCGTCGCGGAGCTGGCGCGCCGGGTCGCGGTCATCGTCGCGTCGCTGGCGATCGTGCTCGACCCGGAGGCCTTCGTCCTGGCCGACCAGGCCGCGCGCCCCGCGATCCACGAGCGGGTCGCCACCTACCTCCGCGACCGCATCAGCGTCCTGCCCGTGCACGTCGACGCCTCGCCGCTCGGGGCGGACGGCGCCGTGCTGGGTGCTGCGTGGGCGGCCGGCGAGGCGCTGCGCGCCCGCGTGGCCGACGCCGCGGCGTCGGCCGTCGACGGGGTCGCCCGGTGAGCGCGGCCGACGCGCCGCCGTCCGACCTCGTCGCCCGGCTCGGGCTCGCCCCCGATGCCCGCGCGATCATCCTCAACGCGGACGACCTGGGCATGTGCCGCGCCGCCAACCGCGCGATCCTGCCGCTGCTCGGCGACGGGTTCCTGGACTCGGCGACGGTGATGGTGCCGTGCCCGTGGGCGCCGGACGCCCTCGCGGCGGCCGCGGCCGACCCCGGGCTGGACGTGGGCGTGCACCTGGTCCTCACCAGCGAGTGGACCCGCTACCGGTGGCGCCCGCTCACCGGCACGGGCACGTCGCTGGTGGACGACGCGGGCTACTTCCCGTCGGCGGTCGACGTCGTCGAGCGGCAGGCGCGCGACGAGGACGTCGCGGCGGAGCTCGCGGCGCAGCTCGACGCGGCCCTCGACGCGGGGGTCGACGTCAGCCACCTGGACAACCACATGGGCTCGGTCTACGGGCTGGCCACCGGGCGCTCGTTCCTGCCGCAGGTCCTCGGGCTCGCGGCGACGCGCGGCCTGCCGTTCCGGCTGCCGCGCTCGCTGGACGGCCTCGGGGCGATGGGCGCCGACCCCGACGCGCCGGGGTCGCAGGCGATCCTCGACACCGCGACCGCGGCTGCCGACGCGGCGGGCGTCGTCATCCTCGACCGGCTGTGGACGCACCCGTTCGAGCTGGCGGGGGAGGGCACCTCCGACGCGGAGGGGTACGAGGCCGTGAAGGCGGGCTTCCTCGACCTGCTGCGCGGCGTGCACCCGGGCGTCACGGAGATCTTCCTGCACCCGATGCTGCACGACGACGAGCTGCGCGACGCCGTCGACTACGCGGCACCCAAGCGCGGCTACGAGGAGCGGCTGCTGCGCGACCCGGACGTGGCCGCCGTGATCGCCGCGGAGGGCGTGGTCCGCATCGGCTGGCGCGACCTGCGTGCCGTGCAGCGGGGCGAGCGGTGAGCGGCACCGAGGCCAGGACGGGCGGGCTCGCCCGGCTGCGCGACCGGCGCCTCGAGGGGGCGCCGACCCGGGCGCAGGCCGTGGCCTACGGGGCGTCGGCCTTCCCGGCGAACCTCATGCTGCAGACGTTCTCCGCGTTCGTCGTCTTCTTCTACGTCGACCACCTGGGCGTGCCCGCCGGCTGGGTCGCGGGCGCGATGGTGGCGCACGGCGTCCTCAACGCCGTCCTCAACCCGGTGGTGGGCGCGGCCTCCGACCGTCGCCGCACGCGCTGGGGCCGGCGGGTGCCGTGGATCGTGCTGGGCATCGTGCCGCTCGTCGTATCGTTCGCGCTGGTGTGGGCCCCGCCGTCCCTGCCGCCGGCGGGGCTGGTCGTGTGGTTCCTGCTCGTCGTCGCGGTGTTCGACGTCGCGTACGTGGCGGTCGTGCTCAACGTGTCTGCGCTGTTCCCGGAGATCTTCCGCACGACGGCGGAGCGGGCGCGCGGCAACAGCCCGCGGCAGCTCTTCGCGCTGGTCGGGATGATCCTCGGCACGGCGGGCGCGCCGCTGCTGTACGACGCGATCGGCTGGGCCGGGATGGGCGTGGCGCTCGCCGTGGTGTGCGCCGGGTTCTTCGCCTGGTCGCTGCTGGGGATGGTGGAGCGCGACGCCGACGACGCGGTCCGGGCCCGGGAGTCCGCCGTCGGGCTGCGCGACCAGCTGCGGTACACGTTCGCCAACCGCGCGTTCGTCACGTACGTGCTCGGGTCGCTGCTGCTGCAGAGCACCACGGCGGTGCTGCTGGCCGGGATCCCGTTCTACGTGAAGTACACCGTGGGCGGCACGGACGCCGACGCGACGCTGCTGCTGGCGCCGATCTTCGTGGCCGCCATCCCCGCGATCTGGGGCTGGTCGTGGGTGGTGCGGCGGCTCGGGCCGCGCACCACGATGCTCGCCGTCGTCGCCGTCTACGGGCTCGCGACCTGCCTGTACCTGCTGCCCACGACCGTGCTCGGCGCGGCGGCGGCGGGGCTCGCCGTGGGTCTCGGCGTCGCCGGCCTGATGCAGGTGCTGGAGGTGGCCCTCGGCCAGGTGATCGACGACGACGAGCGCCGCACCGGGCTGCGCCGCGAGGGCATGTACTTCGGTGCCAACGGTTTCGTGGTGCGCGGGTCCGTCGTGGTGCAGGCGGTCGTCGTGGCCGGCGTGCTGGCCGCGAGCGGGTACGCCGAGGGCGCGGCGACGCAGGCACCGCAGGTGGCCACCGGCATCCGCCTCCTCATCGGTGGGGTGCCGGTGGTCCTGGCCGTCCTCGCCTTCGTCTGCTTCTGGCTCTATCCCCTGCGGACGCGGGGTGCCGAACAGGGAGGTTGACGGGCCCTTCGGCTTGCCTCCCGCTTTCTACAGGCGTGTCCTCTCCTTTCCGGACCGGGGTGTCGCCTACCCCGCGCTCGATGC
>NZ_JBHVSQ010000011.1:131667-156792 GCF_042885055.1 Isoptericola sp. NPDC058082
TTTTTTTTTGTCTCCATCCCTGTCGGAGGTGGGGTGCCGAAAGGGTGGTGGACACTGTTGGGGGGCGCGGTTCGCGTCCATAACGTTGTCAACCGCCTGTTCGGCAGCGGGGGCGCGCCGCGCGACGAGCCGGTTGAGGCGCTCGGACATCAGCAGGCCGAGGGCCACGAGCACGGCGAGGAACAGGGGGAACACCCAGGCTCCCGCCCACGCCGAGAGCACGCCGAACGCGGGCGGCGCGAGCGTCGAGCCGGTGTAGGCCGCGGCCATCTGGATCCCGATGATCGCCTGGGAGCTGCGGGCGCCGAAGTTGGCCGGCGTGGAGTGGATGATCGCGGGGTAGATCGGTGCGCACCCGAGCCCCGCCACCACGAGCCCGGCCAGGGCGGGGACCGGCGTGCCGACGGGCAGGCCGATCAGCAGGACCCCGAGGCCGACCGCCGCGAAGCCGCCGCGGATCAGCTGCTTGTCGCCGACGCGGTCGGCGAAGAAGCCGGCGAGGAACCGCCCGGCGGTGATGCCGAGGAGGAAGAGGGAGGCGAACGCGGCCGCGGTGGCGTCCTCGACGCCGCGGTCGGTGACCAGGTACGTCGAGGCCCACAGGATCGCGGTGCTCTCGAGCGCGCAGTAGGCGAAGAACGCGGCCAGGACCAGGGCGACCCCGGGGATCCGTAGCGCCTGCGCGAGCGGGACGTGAGAGCTGCCGCTCCCCGACGGCCCGGCGTCGGCGGCGTGGTCGGCCTGGGGGGCGGGCCGGGCCTTCTTCCACAGCGGGATGCTGAGGATCAGCACGGCCGTCAGCACGGCCTGCGTGACACCCACGATGCGGTAGGCGCTGGACCAGCCCAGGCCCGAGGTGAGGGCGTAGCTCATGATGAACGGGCTGATCGAGGCGCCGAGGCCCCAGAAGCTGTGCAGCCAGTTCATGTGCCTCGCGGCGTAGTGCAGGGCCACGAAGTTGTTGAGCGCGGCGTCCACCGCGCCCGCTCCGAGCCCGTACGGGACGGCCCACAGGCACAGCAGCCAGAACGAGCCCGAGACGGAGAAGCCCACGAGCGCGGCGGCGGTCAGCCCGACGCTGACGGCGGTGACGACGCCGGCGCCGAACCGCCGCGTCGTCCGCTCGGACGCCAGGCTGGAGAGGATCGTCCCGCCGGCGATGATCATGGTGATGATGCCCGCGAACGCGACGGGGACGCCGAGGTCCTGGTGCATGACGGGCCAGCCGGCCCCGACGAGGGAGTCCGGGAGCCCGAGGCTGACGAAGGCGACGTAGATGATCGCCAGGAGGAGCGAGTACACGGCGGGGCGGTCGCCTTTCACGGGCTGTCGGCTGGGGACGGGCGACGACCATCGTCGCAGCCCGGCGGGCGGCGTGCCCCGCCGTCCGCCGCTCCCGCCGTCCCACCGGCGGGCGCCGAGCCGTTCGCGCGAAGGGGCGGCCGGGTAGAGTCTGCGCGCGCCCGGCCGTCGAGCCCGCACGTCGTGGCGCCCCCGCCCCACGTCGCGACGACGCGCGTCCCCACCCGATCGAACGGAGACCGCGTGCCCCGCGACCAGCGCGCCGACCAGCGCGCCGACCAGCGCGCCGACTACCCCGCCGACCACTCCGCCGCCCTGACGGAACGCTCGGCGCGCTCGGTCGCCGGGCCGCCGGAGGCGGGCTCCGAGGGCTCCTTCCGCGCGGCGTTCTCCTCGGCCCGCCGCCTGCGCACGGAGGTCCTGGCCGGCCTGGTGGTGGCCGTCGCGCTGATCCCCGAGGCGATCGCGTTCTCGATCATCGCCGGCGTCGACCCGCGGATCGGCCTGTTCGCCGCGTTCACGATGGCGGTGACGATCTCGTTCGTCGGCGGCCGCCCGGCGATGATCTCGGCCGCCACGGGAGCGGTCGCGCTGGTGGTCGCGCCCGTCGTGCGCGACCACGGCCTCGACCACCTCGTCGCGACCGTCATCCTGGGCGGGATCCTCCAGGTGGTGCTCGGCCTGCTGGGCGTCGCGAGGCTCATGCGGTTCATCCCGCGCTCCGTGATGGTCGGCTTCGTCAACGCGCTGGCGATCCTCATCCTCACCTCGCAGGTGCCGCACCTGGTGGGCGTCCCGTGGGCCGTCTACCCGCTCGTCGCGGCGGGCATCGCGCTCATCGTGCTGTTCCCGCGCCTCACCCGCGTCGTCCCCGCCCCGCTCGTGGCGATCGTGCTCCTCACGCTCGTCACCGTGGGCGCGTCCCTCGCCGTCCCCACCGTGGGCGACGAGGGCGCGCTGCCCGACTCGTTGCCCACCCTGTTCCTGCCCGACGTCCCGCCCACCCTCGACACGCTGCGGATCATCGCCCCCTACGCGCTCGCCATGGCGCTGGTCGGGCTCATCGAGTCGATGCTGACCGCCAAGCTCGTCGACGACATCACGGACTCCCGCTCGAACAAGACCCGCGAGTCGTGGGGGCAGGGCGTCGCGAACGTCGTCACCGGCCTCTTCGGCGGCATGGGCGGCTGCGCCATGATCGGCCAGACCATGATCAACGTGAAGGTCTCGGGCGCCCGCACCCGCCTGTCGACGTTCCTCGCCGGCGCCTTCCTCCTGGTCCTCGTGGTCGGGCTGGGGGACGTCGTCGCGATCATCCCGATGGCGGCGCTGGTCGCCGTGATGATCATGGTCTCGGTCGGCACGTTCGACTGGCACTCGGTCCGGCCCTCGACGCTGCGGCGCATGCCCCTCTCGGAGACGGCGGTCATGCTGGCCACCGTCGCCGTCACCGTCGCCACCCACAACCTGGCGTACGGCGTCGTCGTCGGGGTCGTCGTCGCGGCCGTCCTGTTCGTGCGCCGCGTCGCGCACCTGACCACGGTCACGCGCCTCGACGCCGACGAGGCCGCCGGAGACCCCGGCGAGCGCGTCTACGCCGTCGTCGGCGAGCTGTTCTTCGCCTCCTCGAACGACCTCGTCTACCAGTTCGACTACGTCCGCGACCCGGGACGCGTCGTGATCGACCTGACCGACGCGCACGTGTGGGACGCCTCCACCGTCGCCGCGCTGGACGCCGTCCAGCACAGGTACGCCGAGCACGGCACGACGGTGGAGTTCCGCGGCCTGAACGCCGACAGCGCGCGGCGGCTCGAGCGCCTCGCGGGCCGGCTCGGCGCCGGCCACTGACCTCGGCGGTGGCCCGGAGGACGACACCCGCACGGTAGGTTCGGGCCATGCCCCCCATGCCCTCGATGACCGCGATGCCCGCTGTCGGAGGACTCCCCACCTCGATCCCCAGCCCCGACCCCGCGTGGGCGGTGCTCGAGCTCGGGCCGTTCTCGGTCCACGTCTACGCGCTGTGCCTGCTCGCCGGCATCGCGCTGGCCACGTGGATCACGCACCGGCGCCTGGTCGCGCGCGGCGCGAGCCCGGAGGTGACCCTCGACATCGTGATGTGGGCGGTGCCGCTGGGCATCGTCGTCGCGCGGATCTACCACGTGCTCACCCACCTGGGCGACTACTCGGACGGTACCGGGCCGTGGGGCTACTGGGAGTGGGTGCGCATCTGGGACGGCGGGATCGCCATCTACGGCGCCCTCCTCGGCGGTGCGCTCGGCGTGTGGATCGGGTGCCGGCGGGCGGGCCTGCGCTTCTGGTCGTTCGCGGACGCGCTCGCGCCCGGCATGCTCGCGGCCCAGGCGGTCGGCCGGCTCGGCAACTACATGAACCAGGAGCTGTTCGGGGCACCCACGACGCTGCCCTGGGGCCTCGAGATCGACCACCCGGTGGCCGGGTTCCCGGACGACACCCTGTTCCACCCGCTGTTCCTCTACGAGATGCTCTGGAACCTGCTGGGCGTCGCCGTCCTGCTCCTCGTCGAGCGGGCGGTGCGGCGGCGCGCCGAGGTCCGGGCGGACGCCGTCGGCGAGCCCGGGTACGGGCTGCGCTGGGGCCGGCTGTTCGCCCTGTACCTGGTCTGGTACGGGCTCGGTCGCAGCTGGCTCGAGGCGCTCCGCATCGACCCCACGAGCAACGAGTGGCTCGGCATCCCGGCGAACATCTGGACGTCGTTCGTCGCCGTCGCGCTGGGCGTGGCGCTGTTCGTCGTCCGAGGCCGGCAGCACCCGGAGCCCGAGACGTCCGTCTACGTGCCGGGTCGCTCCCCCTCGTCGGACACGGCAGAGGCCCCTGACGACGCCGACACCTCCGCCGGCGCGGGTCCCTCGGACGACGCCGGCACCCGCTCGGGCGACGCCGGCTGACGCGGCTCGTCGGGGTCGCCGGTCATCCACGACCGCAGCACGATCGACCCGACGAGCGGCACGGCGGCGGCGAGCATGATCGAGACCATGCGGATGCCGTAGTCGTTGACGACGGCGCCGCCGACGCCCGCGATGATCAGGCTGACGAGCACGGGCCGCAGCAGCGGCCAACCGTCCTCGGTGCGCTGCAGCCACCGGGCCCGCAGGCGGGGCCCGCCCCACAGCACCGCGGCGAGGCCGACGAGGACGGCGAGCGCCAGCCACGCGGGCACGCCGCCGCCCAACGAGCGCAGGGCGTAGCCGGCCTTGCGGGCGATGGTCTCGAGGGCGGTGCCGTCGACCACGGACTGCACGAACGCGCCGAGGTGCGTGCGTTCGGCCGGGGGCCGCAGCCAGTCGACGACGCCGATCGCGGCGACGAGCGCCACGCCCGCGAGCCCGGCGAGGATCAGCCGCTTCCACGTGACGCGGGCCTCGACGACGCCGAGCACGAGGACGACGAACACGGGCACCAGCACGAGTCCGCCGCCGACGTCGGCGCCGAGGGTGGGCCAGACGCTCACGACCAGGGTCACGAGGCCGACCGCCGAGGCGACCACCCCGGCGGGGATCCTGCCCCAGCGGCGCCGCACGGCCGTGGCGAGCCCGGCGGCCGCGACCACGGCGGCCGTCGCGTAGATCGAGTACGTGGGGTTGCCGAAGCCGTAGTAGCGGCCGCCCAGGGTCGGGGCGGAGCCCAGCGGGCTGCCGCGGTGCAGGGGCGTGCCGAGCACCGCGTCGATCGTGAGGACGAGGAAGGTGAGCGTGGCGATCACCGTCGCGCCCGCCCACGCGGGCCGGCGGGGCGCGAGCGCGCCGACGAGCGCCACGACGACGGTGCTCAGGCCGAGCGTCACCCAGAGGGAGGTGGCGGGCTCGGCGAGGCGCCACCAGCCCCACGCGGTCATGAGGAACGCGGCGGCGGGCACCGCGGCGCACACCAGCAGGACGGCGTCGAGCACGCGCGCCGACCTCCCCGCGGCCCGCGGCCACGTGCGGCGCAGGCGCGGCAGCAGCAGGACGACCAGGGCGAACGCCGCGAGCCCCACGTAGGCCGGGGTGGTCGTGACCGTGCCGGTCGTGACCCGCAGCATGTGGTCGCGCTCGGTGAGGCCGGCGAGCTCGCGCACGGTGGCCCCGGTGCCACCGGGGCGCTCGGCGGCGAGCTCGATCGGCGAGCCGCTGAGGTCGGCGGGCACGGGCAGGCCGAACGCCGTGACGAGCGTGGTCGGCACGTCGAGCAGCCGCACGACGCCCAGCCAGTGCGTGGCGCCGGACGTGAGGTAGGCGGGCGCGTCGTCCGCGTCCGCGTCGGCCACGCCGATGCCGAGGGACGGGCGACCGGGGGCCGGGTTGCCGACGTCCATCACCAGCACGGTCGCGTCCGCGGGCACCGCCGCCAGCACCCGGCCGACGGTCGCGTCGACGGCGCGCAGGGCGGTGTCGCGGGCGGGGCCGTCAGCCGTGGCGTCGTCGGTCAGCGGGACGAGGCCCGTGTAGACGTCGGGGTCCGGGTGGTACGGCGCGCTGCCGGCGTCGACCAGGGTGACGGGGCAGGAGAAGGTCCCGGCCGGGTCGGCGAGCGCCGCGTCGAGGTCGCGGTAGCGGGCCACCGTCCCGTCGCGGCCGGCGAGGGCGAGGGCCGCGCCGGGGGCGACGGCGGTCGCGCAGACGCCGCCGTCGTCGAGGGCGTCGCCGAGCACGCCGAGGGTCGGGCGGAACTCGGACGACGACTGGAGCGCGGCGAGGTCGTCCCACCCGTCGACGGTCGCGGCGCCGTCGTCTCCCGTGCCGCCGCCCGCGTCACCGGGCGTGACGTCCCACGGCGCGCACGACCAGGCGCCATCCGTGGTCTGGCCGGTCACGGGGCTGCGCCCGGAGGACAGGCCGAGCCACCCGGCGGCGGGGCACGTCGCCGAGGCGCCGCCGACGGCGGGCGTCACGCCGGCACCGCTGGCGCCGTCGCGCAGCAGCTCCCACAACGTCGGCGTGGCGGACGGGCTGACGTCCTCCCAGCGCACGCCCTGCGTCCCGACGATGACCACGGGGTGCGCGTCGTCGACCACGGGGGTCCCCGTGCCGGAGACGTCGCCCGCCCGCGCGGACCCCGAGCCGGGCAGCGCCGTGGTGCCGACGAGCAGCGCGACGAGCAGCCCCGCCGACGCCCCGACGAGCACGGCCGGCACGCGGGAGAGCACCGGCCCGGCGGCGCGCGCGGCGTCGTCCCGGGGTGCCGCGGCTGCCCTGCTCGCGTCGTCGGCGTGGGCGAGCCGCCCGGCGAGCAGCACCGGCACCGCGAGGGCGAGCACGATGGCGGCCACCGCGACGCCGGAGTCGTTGAGCAGGGTGCCGACGGCGGCCGTCACGACCAGCGCGACGACGAGCCGCCACAGCACCGGGTCCTGCCGGTACGCGCGGGCGAGGCCGTCCAGGCGCGCGCGTCCCGGGGCGAGCACGGCCCACGCGGCGGCGACGCACACGAGCAGCGCGGCCGCGCCGGCGGGGTTGGCGACCGTGGCCCAGGCGCCGGCGGCCTTGCC
Source organism: Isoptericola sp. NPDC058082 (assembly GCF_042885055.1). Lineage (NCBI taxonomy): Bacteria > Bacillati > Actinomycetota > Actinomycetes > Micrococcales > Promicromonosporaceae > Isoptericola > Isoptericola sp. NPDC058082. The sequence goes on from NZ_JBHVSQ010000011.1 coordinate 138,473, forward strand.
GGCCACGACGCCGAGGGCCTTGCCCTCGACGACGGACTCGACGAAGCCGCCGAGGTGGCTGCCCGGTCCGGGCAGCAACCAGTCCACGACGGACACGACGGCGACCAGGAGCACGGTCCCCGCGGCGACGAGGAGCACGCGCCGCCACGTGATCCGCACCCCGGCGACGCCGAGCGCCAGCACGGCGAAGCCCGGGACGAGGGCCAGGATGCCGCCGAAGTCCGCGCCGAACGGCGGCAGGCCGTCGACCAGCACGGTCACCACGCCCACGGCGGCCACCGTCCACCCGGCCCGCGCGGGGCTGCCGCCGCGGGCGCGCACGGCCGCCGCGAGCCCCGCGGCGAGGACCAGGCCGACCACCGCGTAGACCGCGAAGACGGTGTTGGAGAAGCCGTAGAACCGCGCCCCGAGCGACGGCGCGGGGCCCAGCAGCGAGCCCTGCTGCAGCGTCGTGCCGGTGAGCCCGTCCACCGTGACGACCAGCCAGGTCACGCCGGCGAGGCTGGTCGCGAGGCGCCACGGCGACGGCGGCAGCAGGCGGCGCGCGAACCACGCGACCAGCGCGGCGACCAGGGCCGCGACGGTGAGCGCCAGCACCAGCGTCGTCACCGGTGACGGCGCCGCCCACCAGCGTGACAGGGTCGCCAGCGACGCCGCGACGGGCAGGCTTGACGCCACGACGAGCACGGCGAGGCCCACGCGTCGGCCGTACCGCGGCCGGGTCGGCCGGGCGGCGTCGGGCCCGTCGAGGCGGGCGCCGCGGCGGCCGGCGAGCAGCAGGGCGCCCACCACCACGACGTCGGCCAGGCCGACGAGCCCCAGCACCAGCGGGGACAGGCGCGGCACGGTGTCCGTGAGCACGCTGAGGTACTGCCGGTTCTCCACCGTGCGGGAGACGGAGATGCGGCGGTCGTCGCCCCGCTCCAGCGGGGACCCGGTGAACGGCGCGAGGGCCGGGGTGAGCGTGTCGTCGGCCTCGTCGGTCCCCTCGCCGGTCGAGGTCTCGTCGTCCGTCGCGGCGTCGTCCTCGGGCGCGGTCCCGGACAGGGCGCCCCCGGTCACGGTGTCGGCGAGGGTCGCGGACAGGTCCGCCAGCACCACCACCCCGGCCCAGCGGGACGACGTCGAGGTGAGCCACGTCGCGCTGCCGCCGGGCGACGTCCAGTCCACGACCACCTGGAGGTCGGCGGGGCCGAGCGGCGTGTCGGAGATCCCCGCCACCACGAGGCGCCCCCCGGCGGGCAGCAGGCCGGCGAGCCGGCCCACCTGGGCGTCGAGCTCCTCGACGGCGGCCGTGCGCTCGTTCGCGGCGTCGGGCAGCACGCCCAGGTCGACGACGGTGGCCGGGCACTCGGCCACCTGCGCGGCCGTGAGCCGCCCCGCGTCGGGGAGGTAGCGCGCCACGTCGCCGGAGGCGTCGGCGAGCGCGACGGCGGCGCCCGGGCCGACGGCGGTCGCGCAGGCCCGCGCGACGTCGGTGACCTCGCCGAGCGCGCCCGGTTCGGCGGCGTTCGGCGTCAGGGGGTCGCTCGCGGCGAGCTCCGTCCACCCCGGCACGTGCGTGCGCTCCGTGCCGTCCTCGGTGCCGCCCGCCGTCGTGCGGGGCACGGGCACGGTGGTGCAGCCGAGCGCGGGGGCGCCGTCGTCGGGGGCCCGCCCCGACTCCTCCTCGTCGGCGTCCCCACCCTCGACGAGGGTGGGCTGCGCGACGGCCTTGCTGCCCGCGGACAGGGTCAGCCACCCCTCGACCGGGCAGGTGGGGGTGAGGGTGCGCACCGCGATCGACGCGACCGAGCCGCCCCCGATGAGGCGCCACAGGTGCGGGGTGCGCACCGCGTCGACGTCCGACCACTGCAGGCCCGACACGCCGGCGAGCACCAGGGGGGTCTCCGGCGGCTCGGCGTCCGCCGGCGCCGGGGCCGCGGACGCCGCCGGCGCTCCGAGCAGGAGGGCGGCGAGCAGGGCGAACGTCGACGCGACGAGCGCGCGGGCGGGGCGGATCACGCGGGCCAGCCTATGCACCGCCCGGTCGCGGGGGCCGCGTGGTCGCCGCGGGACGCCGGACGTTCACGCGATCATCCCGTCCGGACCACGAGCGCGCCGGGCTCCACCCAGGTCTCCAGCTCGACCGCGTTGCCCAGGGGGTCGCCGTCCACCTGCGCCTGCTCGCCGTCGTCCACCCGGATCACCGCGCGGCGGGCACGGGTGTGGTCGATCCGGCCGATCTTGCCGGGCAGGTCGTTGCGCACGCCGAGGCCCTGCGCCACGACCTCGCCGAACAGCTGCGCCCACCCGGCCAGGCCGCCGCGGGTGTCGATGGCGGCGACGTCCAGCTCGCCGTCGTCGATGACGGCGTCGGGCAGCAGCGTGATGCCGCCCGGCAGCCGGCCGCAGTTGCCGACCATGATGCTGCGCAGCCGCGCCTCGACGGGCTCGCCGTCGTCGAGCCGGATGGTCGCGCGCATCCGCCGGCCGTGCAGGTGCCGCGCCCCGGCGAGGAAGTAGGCCACCCAGCCGACCTTGGCCTTGAGCTGGTCGTCGGCGTCGGCCACCATCGCGGCGTCGAAGCCCAGACCCGCGATGACGAGGAAGAGGTGCGCCTGGTGGGGGTCGCCGTCGACGAGGGGCTCGGCGTCGGGGGCGAACTCGCTGACCCGGGCGCGGCCGACGTCGATGGCGCGGTCGGTGCCGCCCAGGACGATGGCGACCGCGTCGGTCACCGACGTGAGCGGCAGGTCGAGGTTGCGGGCGAGCAGGTTCCCGGTGCCGACCGGGATGAGGCCCATCGGTCGGCCGGTGCCGGCCAGGACCTCCGCCACGGCCCGCACGGTGCCGTCCCCGCCCGCGGCGACCACGACGTCCGCCCCGTCGGACAGCGCCCGCCGGGCCTGGCCGGTGCCGGGGTCGTCCACCGTGGTCTCGTAGAACAGGGGGTCGGGCAGGGCGGCGTCGCCGCACACCCGCTCCACGACGGCGCGCACGTCCGCCGCGCCCTCCTTGGAGGGGTTGATGACGACGGCGAGCCGCATCCCGCGGGCCTCGCCCTCCTGCGCGCGCCCGGCGTCCCGCGCCGCGAGGACGTGCTCTCGGGTGCGGGCCCTGCGCCACAGCACCAACGTCGCGGCGAGCGCGCTCAGCACGAGGGCCAGCGCGACGACCAGCGCGACGATCTCCGCGTACTCGTCCGGCATGACGGCAACCTACGACGGATCGGGCTGTCGGACCCGGCGAAGTCGCCCATCTCACGCCGAGGTGGCACCGAACCCGCCGAGGTAGCACCGGACCCGCCGAGGTAGCGCCGGACCCGCCGAGGTAGTCCGGCACCGCGGACCACCGCGGATATCCGTGGGGCCGTGCGCGGCCCGGCCGTTAGGCTTGCGGGCGTGATCGACCTCCGACTGCTGCGCGACAACCCCGACGTCGTCCGTGCGAGCCAGCTGGCCCGCGGCGACGACCCCGCCCTCGTGGACGCGGCGCTCGACGCCGACGCGCGCCGTCGCTCCTCCCTCACGGAGTTCGAGTCGCTGCGCGCCGAGCAGAAGGCGCTCGGCAAGAAGGTCGCCCAGGCGCAGGGCGAGGAGAAGGCCGAGCTGCTGACCCGCACCAAGCACCTCGCGGAGCAGGTCAAGGCGCGCCAGGCGGAGGCGTCGGGCGCCGAGAAGCAGCTCGACGAGCTCCTCTACGGCATCGCGAACGTCGTCGAGGGCGCCCCGCCCGGGGGCGAGGACGACTACGTCGTCGTCAAGGAGGTCGGCACGCCGCGCGACTTCGTGGCCGAGGGCTTCGCCCCGCGCGACCACCTGGAGCTGGGCGAGGGCCTCGCGGCGATCGACACCGCGCGCGGCGCCAAGGTGTCGGGCTCGCGGTTCTACTTCCTCACCGGCATCGGGGCGCGCCTCGAGCTGGCCCTGCTCAACGCGGCGGTCGACCAGGCGGTGGGTGCGGGCTTCACGCCGATGATCACCCCGACGCTGGTCAAGCCGGACACCATGCGCGGCACCGGCTTCCTCGGCAGCCACGCGGACGAGGTGTACCACCTGGAGAAGGACGACCTGTACCTGGTCGGCACCAGCGAGGTGGCGCTCGCGGGCTACCACGCGGACGAGATCATCGACCTCTCGGCGGGCCCGAAGCGGTACGCGGGCTGGAGCGCCTGCTACCGCCGGGAGGCCGGCGCCGCGGGCCGCGACACCCGCGGGATCATCCGAGTGCACCAGTTCCACAAGGTCGAGATGTTCAGCTACTGCGACCCGGAGGACGCGGCTGCCGAGCACCAGCGCCTGCTGGCCTGGGAGGAGGCGATGCTCGCCAAGGTCGAGCTGCCCTACCGCGTCATCGACACCGCCGCGGGGGACCTCGGCACCTCCGCCGCGCGCAAGTTCGACTGCGAGGCGTGGCTGCCCACCCAGGAGCGTTTCCTCGAGCTCACGTCGACGTCGAACTGCACCACGTTCCAGGCCCGCCGCCTGGGCGTGCGCGAGCGGACCGTCGACGGCACCACGCGACCGGTCGCCACGCTGAACGGCACGCTGGGCACCACCCGCTGGATCGTCGCCATCCTCGAGAACCACCAGCAGGCCGACGGCTCGGTCCGCGTGCCCGAGGGCCTGCGGCCCTACCTGGGCGGGCTCGAGGTGCTCGAGCCGGTCGCGTGAGCGGGCAGCCGGCTCGGCAGGCCACCCGGCGGCTCGTCGCCCTCGACATCGACGGCACCCTGCTCGGGTACGACGGCGGCCTGTCGCCCGCGGTGCGCGACGCCGTTGCGGCGGTCCAGGCGGCGGGGCACCACGTGGTGCTGTCGTCGGGCCGGTCGCTCATCGCGATGACGCCGGTGGCGGAGCTGCTCGGCATCACGACCGGTTGGATGGTGTGCTCCAACGGCGCGGTGACGGTGCGCCTGGACCCCGGGCACCCGGACGGCTGGGAGCTCGACGAGGTGCGGACGTTCGACCCGGGCCCGGCGCTGCGCCTGCTGCGGGAGGAGCTTCCCGACGCTCGCTACGCCGTCGAGGACATCGGCGTCGGTTTCCGCATGAACGCCCTGTTCCCCGAGGGCGAGCTGGACGGTGTCCACCAGGTCGTCGACTTCGAGCAGCTGTGGGCGCGCGAGGTGACGCGCGTCGTCATCCGCAGCCCCGAGCGGACGCCCGAGGAGTTCAGCGCGATGGCCGCCCGGATCGGGCTGGGCGACGTCACCTACGCCGTCGGCTGGACGGCCTGGATGGACGTGGCCCCGAAGGGCGTCACGAAGGCGTCCGGCCTGGAGCGGCTGCGCGAGCGGCTCGGCGTCGACCCCGCGGACACCGTGGCCGTCGGCGACGGGCGCAACGACGTCGACATGCTGCGCTGGGCCGGTCGCGGCGTCGCCATGGGGCACGCCGACGCCGTCGTGCGTGCGGCCGCGGACGAGGTCACCGGGACGGTCGCCGAGGACGGCGTCGTGCCGGTGCTCCTCTCTCTGCCCCGGGGGGTCAGCCCCGCGCGGTGAGGATGACCGGGCCGTCGTTCGTGACGGCGATGGTGTGCTCGCTGTGGGCGCCGCGGGAGCCGTCGGCGGAGCGGAGGGTCCACCCGTCGGGGTCGGTGAAGATCTCGTCGGTGGTCTCGAGGAACCACGGCTCGATGGCGATGACGAGGCCCGGCTTGAGCGGGAAGCCGCGGCCGGCGCGGCCGTCGTTCGGGATGTGCGGGTCGCCGTGCATGGTGCGCCCGACGCCGTGGCCGCCGAAGTCGGTGTTGATCTCGTAGCCCGCGCCCCGCGCCACCTTGGCGATCGCGGCGGAGATGTCGCCGACCTTGTTGCCGACGGTGGCGGCGGCGATCCCGGCCTCGAGCGCCGCCTCGCTGGTCTCGATGAGCTTGGCGTCCGCGGCCGCGCGCTGCGGCGAGGCAGAGGTGCCGACCACGAACGAGACGGCCGAGTCGGCCACCCAGCCGTCGACCGACGCGGCGAAGTCGAGCGTCAGCAGGTCCCCGTCGCGCAGGGCGTAGTCGTGGGGCAGCCCGTGCAGGACGGCGTCGTTCACGGACGTGCAGATCACCTTGCCGAAGGGCATCGCGCCGAAGGACGGGTGATAGTCGATGTAGCAGGACTCGGCGCCGCGGTCGCGGATCATCCGGTGCGCGACGGCGTCGAGCTCGAGGAGGTTCACCCCGACGTCGGCGGCGTCGCGGACAGCCGTGAGCACCTCGGCCACGAAGCTCCCCGCGGGGCGCATCTGGTCGATCTCTCGCGGGCTCCTCAGCTCGATCATGGCAGTCCTCTCGGAAGGTACGTGACGGGGGTCCGGGTCCCAGGGTGTCACGAATCGTCACCGAGTCGTGACCGTGAAACGACTTGCAGGAACTTGCACCTGCAGGTGGGGGTGCGGTGAACTCTGGAGGGAGGCAGTATCCCGGTCAGGGGGACCAGGGGATCACGGGCCGCCGATCGGCGGGAACACCTCCGTGGACCACGACGCAGTGGAGGAGCTCGGCAATGACCAGACGAACGACGACGGCGCGGCGACGCGTACTGGCGCTGGCGGCAGGCGGTGCGGGCCTCGCGCTCGTGCTGGCGGCGTGCAGCGACCCCGACGGCGAGGGTGGTGTCGGCGAGGAGGAGACCAGCGCCTCCAGCGCGGAGATCGACTGCTCCGCCTACGACGAGTTCGGCGACCTGGACGGCAAGACGGTGAGCGTCTACACGTCGATCGTGGACCCGGAGGGCGCCACCCAGCAGGACTCGTACAAGGCGTTCACCGAGTGCACGGGCGTCAAGATCGACTACGAGGCGTCGCGCGAGTTCGAGGCGCAGCTGCTGGTCCGCATCAAGGCGGGCAACGCGCCCGACATCGCGTACCTGCCGCAGCCGGGCCTGCTCAACACGATCGTCAAGGACTACCCGGACGCCATCCAGCCGGCCCCGGACGCCACCGCCAAGAACGTGGACGAGTTCTGGAACGAGACCTGGAAGGGCTACGGCACGGTCGACGGCACCTTCTACTCCGCGCCGCTGGGCGCCAACGCGAAGTCGTTCGTCTGGTACTCGCCGTCGATGTTCTCCGACGCCGGCTACGAGGTGCCGCAGACGTGGACCGAGCTGATGGACCTCACCCAGAAGATCCACGACGACACCGGCGGCCAGGTCTGGTGCGCGGGCGTCGAGTCCGGTGACGCGACCGGCTGGCCGGGCACCGACTTCATCGAGGACATGATGCTCCGCACCGCGGGCGTCGAGGACTACGAGAAGTGGTACACCCACGAGATCCCGTTCAACGACCCCAAGGTCGTCAAGGCGTGGGACACGGCGGGTGAGATCCTCAAGAACCCGGACTACGTCAACGCGGGCCTCGGCGGGGTCGACTCCATCGCGACGCAGTCGTGGACCGACGCGGGCAACGGCATCCTCGACCAGCAGTGCTGGATGCACCGGGCGGCGAACTTCTACCAGACGCAGTGGCCGGAGGGCACCGAGGTGTCCGAGGACGGCGACGTCTTCGCCTTCTACCTGCCCACCGACCAGACCGACGTCAAGCCGATGCTCGGCGGCGGCGAGTTCGTGGCGGCGTTCAACGACCGGCCCGAGGTGCAGGCCTTCCAGACCTACCTCTCCAGCGCGGACTGGGCCAACCAGAAGGCCCTGTCCACCCCGGACGGCGGCTGGGTCAGCGCCAACAACGGGCTCGACCCGAACAACCTCTCCACGGAGTTCGACCAGTACGTCGCCGGGGTGCTGGCCGACCCGAACACGGTCGTCGCGTTCGACGCGTCCGACCTCATGCCGGGCGAGGTGGGTGCCGGCACGTTCTGGACCGGCATCGTGAACTGGCTGACCGGGTCGAGTACCCAGGAGGTCACCGACAAGATCGAGGCGTCCTGGCCGAAGTGAGCCGGCTCGCCGCGTGATCCCGCTCGACCGCGCGGTCCGGGGGGGTCGTCGGACGTCCCCAGGACGCGCGCCGCTCGCGTCTCCGTCCCGACTCCTCGAGGAGGTCATCGATGACCTGGTTGCTCGAGCCTGACACCACGGGGCAGAAGTTCTTGCTCATGGTGGTCGCCGTGGTGCTCTTCGCCGCGGTGATGGGCCTCATCCTGTTCCTGGTGGACCGGCCGAAGCGCATCCCGTCGTGGGTGGTGGCGGCCGGCTTCGTCGGCGTGCCGCTGCTCTTCCTCGCGTACGGGCTGCTCCGCCCCGGCCTGATCACCCTCTGGCAGTCCTTCTTCAACCGCAACGGCACCGAGTTCATCGGGCTCGACAACTACGTCACGGCGTTCACGCAGAGCCAGTTCCAGCAGGTGCTGCTGGTCACCGCCGCCTGGGTGATCCTCGCGCCCCTGCTGAGCGCGGTCATCGGCCTCGGGTACGCGGTGCTGGTCGACCGCACCCGGTTCGAGAAGCTCGCCAAGGCGCTCGTGTTCGTGCCGATGGCGATCTCGATGGTCGGCGCCTCGATCATCTGGAAGTTCGTCTACGAGTTCCGTCCCGACCAGGCGAACATCAACCAGATCGGGCTGCTCAACCAGCTGCTGGTGTGGGTCGGCCTGCCGCCCCAGCAGTTCCTCATCGGCCAGCCGTGGAACACCTGGTTCCTCATCGTGGTGATGATCTGGATCCAGACCGGGTTCGCGATGACGGTGCTGTCCGCGGCGATCAAGGCCATCCCGGACGACATCGTCGAGGCCGCCCGCCTCGACGGGCTGCACGGCTTCGGGATGTTCCGCTACATCACGGTGCCGAGCATCCGGCCCGCCCTCGTGGTGGTGCTCACCACGATCGCCATGGGCACGCTGAAGGCCTTCGACATCGTCCGCACGATGACGGGCGGCCAGTTCGGCACCCAGGTGGTGGCCAACGAGTTCTACACGCAGGCGTTCCGGCAGGGGAACCAGGGACTGGCGGCGGCGCTCGCCGTGGTCCTGTTCATCCTGGTGATCCCGATCATCGCGTACAACGTGCGGCAGATGCGCAAGTCGGAGGAGATCCGATGACCTCGACCCCCACCCCCGGCCAGGCCGTCGCCGGCTCCGCTCTCGACGACGACGTCCCTCAGGCGGGCGTCCGCAAGCTCTCGCGCCTGGAGCGCCGGGCGATCGCCACCAAGGGCAAGCTCAGCTCCCCGTGGGCGTCCGGGATCGCGATCATCATCGCCATCCTGTGGACGATCCCGTCGCTCGGGCTGCTCATCACGTCGTTCCGCCCGCAGGAGGACATCCGCCGCACGGGCTGGTGGACGGTGTTCGGCGACCTGTTCACCGGGGACGCCCAGTTCACGATGGACAACTACAACGAGGCGCTGTACGGGAACAGCAACGACCTGTCCACGTTCTTCGTGAACTCGTTCGTCATCACGATCCCCGCGGTGCTCATCCCGATCACGCTCTCGCTGCTCGCGGCGTACGCGTTCGCGTGGATCAAGTTCCCGGGCCGGAACTTCCTGTTCGTGGCCGTCTTCTCGCTGCAGGTCGTCCCCTTGCAGATCGCCCTGGTGCCGCTGCTGGCGGACTACGTCGACTGGAACGTCAACGGCAGCTTCTGGACGGTGTGGCTCTCGCACTCGATCTTCGCGCTGCCGCTGGCGATCTTCCTGCTGCACAACTTTATGAAGGACATCCCGGCGTCCCTCGTCGAGGCGGCCCGCGTCGACGGGGCGGGGCACGTCAAGATCTTCTTCCGCGTGCTGTTCCCGCTGCTGGTCCCGGCGATCGCGTCGTTCGGCATCTTCCAGTTCCTGTGGGTGTGGAACGACCTGCTCGTCGGCCTGACGTTCGCCGCCCCCGAGTATCAGCCGCTGACGGTGAAGATCGCGGAGCTGGCCGGCACGCGAGGAGGGGACTGGTACCTGCTCACCGCCGGAGCGTTCATCGCGATGGTCGTGCCGCTGATCGTGTTCATCGCGCTCCAGCGGTTCTTCGTCCGCGGGATGCTCGCGGGCGCGGTCAAGGGCTGACGGCCCGCGAGGGACGCACCGCACGCACGGACGACGACGGCGGCCCGGGCACCCGCCAGGACCGCCGTCGTCGTGCGTCGTCCGCCCGCCGCGGTCAGACCGCGGGCGGGGGGACCGGCGCGCCGTACGGCGCGGCCGGGGTGGCCTGCAGCCCCCTCGGGTCCGCGCCGAAGCGGTTCGGCCCCACGGTGCCGGCCGTCACGTAGAAGACCAGCATGATGATCGGGCCGGCCAGCGGGATGAAGGTCATGAACCAGAAGAAGCCCGACTTGTCCTGGTCGTGGAGGCGGCGCACCATCACGGCGAGCGTCGGCAGGACGAAGGCCAGCCCGGTGAGGCTCATCAGGCCCGAGACGACGTAGAAGGCCGCGCCGTAGGTGCGGGTCGCCGGGTCGAGCGTGGCGTTGCCGGCGATGCCGAGCAGGACGCCCTCCACCAGGAACACGAGCACCACGAACAGGTACCAGAACCAGAACTCGGAGCGACGCGCGCGGCCGGAGAACGTGGCGTACTGCGAGAAGGCGGACTTGATGGCGTCCGGGAAGGACATGACGGCCTCACAGGGTCGATGGGGAGGGCGGCGGGCCGATGGCTCCGCGAGCGCGCGTTGTCGCGCGCCGGCCTGACAGCCCCGCGAGCGTAGGGCGCGTGCGCACGTGACGTCCAGGGGTCGTCCACGTCCCGTCCACATCGTGGGTGGGGAGTCCTCCCCGTCGCGGGTTCGGGCCGGATGTGCTGCGCCCGTATGCTCCGGGAGTGTCGACCGCCGCCCCCTCCCCGCGCGGAGCGCTGGACCGCGTGCCGGCCCCCGCGCTGTTCCTGGTCTCGGGGCTCACCCTGTACGCGGGCGCGGCCGTCGCGGTCGGCCTCTTCGACCGCCTGGGGGCGCCGACCGTCGGCTGGTGGCGCATCGCCCTCGCCGCCGTCGTCCTCCTCGCGTGGCGGCGCCCGTGGCGACGACGCTGGACCCGCCGGGACCTCGTCGCGGCCGCGCTGTTCGGCGTCGTCCTCGCGGCGATGAACGTCGTGTTCTACGTGGCCGTCGACCACCTGCCCCTCGGGGTCGCCGTCGCGATCGAGTTCCTCGGCCCGGTGGCGGTCGCCGCCGTCACGGGGCGCGGCTGGCAGGAGCGGGCGGCCATCGTGGTGGCGGCGGCCGGCGTGGTGCTGCTCGCGGGCGTCACCCTGGGCTCCGGGATCCCGCGCGAGGACGCCGTGATCGGGCTGACCGCCGTCCTCGTGGCCGCCGCGTGCTGGGCCGGCTACATCGTCCTGGGCAAGCGCGTCGCCCACGCCGGGTCCGGTGTCGACGGGCTCGCGGTCGGCATGGCGGCGGGCGCCGTCGCCTTCGCGCCGTTCTTCGCGTGGTCGACGCCCGAGGTCGTGACCGACCCGCCCCTGCTGCTGTTCCTGCTGGTCGTGGCGATCTGCTCGTCCGTCGTCCCGTACGTGCTGGACCAGGTGGTGCTGCGCCGGGTCGGCATGGCCACGTTCTCGGTGCTGCTCGCCCTCCTGCCCGCGACCGCCGTCCTCGTCGGCGCGGTCGTGCTGCGACAGGTGCCCACCTGGCCGGAGCTGGCCGGCCTCGCGCTCGTCTCCGGCGCGATCGCCATGACGGCGCGGTCCTGACGGCGTTCCCTCGGCGGCCCTACAGGTACTGACCGGGGGAGGGGCGCCGGTCGTCCTGCCCCGGCTGGCCCGGCTGCCCCGGGCCCGCCGGCCCACCGGGGCCGAACGGTGCAGGGTGCGCCCCGGGCGGCAGCGCGCGCCGCATCTGCGAGAGCTGCGCCTGCGCGGCCATCTGCTGGGCGACCAGCGCCGTCTGGATGCCGTGGAACAGGCCCTCGAGCCAGCCGACCAGCTGGGCCTGCGCCACGCGCAGCTCGGCGTCCGACGGCACGCCCTCGTCCGAGAACGGCAGCGTGATGCGGTGCAGCTCCTCGACGAGGTCGGGCGAGAGGCCCTCCTCCAGCTCGGTGAGGGAGCGCTCGTGGATCTCGGCGAGCCGGGTGCGGGCGGCGTCGTCGAGCGGGGCGTCGCGCACCTCGTCGAGCAGCCGCTTGATCATGCCGCCGATGCGCATCACCTTGGCGGGTTCCTCGATGCGGGACGTCTCCTCCGCCGGCGCGACCTCCTCGGCGGGGGCGGCGACCCCTTCGGGCCCGGTGGCCTCCCCGTCCGGGGTGACCACGCGCGGAGCCGTGTCGTCGGTGTCGCGAGTGCCGTCGTCGCTCTCGGTCATGCTCCCCAGTGTGGCCCACGGGACGGACAGGGGCCGGTCGGGCCGGCCGGACGGCGGTCGAGGGCGTCAGGGCACCAGCAGCACCTTGCCGAACACGGCGCCGGACTCGAGCAGCTCGTGCGCGGCCGGTGCCTCGGCGAAGGGCACGCGGGCGTGCACCACGGGCCGGACCCGGCCGTCGGCGACCAGGGGCCACACCCGCTCGCACACGGTCGCGACCAGCGCCGCCTTCTCCTCGGCGCTGCGCGGGCGCAGCAGGGTCCCGGTGACCCACGCGTGCTTGGCCATGAGGGCGTTGAGGTCGAGCTCGCCCCGGCGTCCCTGCTGGAGCCCGATGACGACGAGCCGGCCGCCGGGGGCGAGCGCGCGCACGTTGTCGGCGAGCCCGCCGCCCCCGAGCACGTCCAGCACGACGTCGGCCCCGCGCCCGTCGGTCGCGTCGCGCACCGCGGCCACGACGTCCTGCGTGCGATGGTCGACGGCGACGTCCGCGCCGAGCTCGACGCAGCGGGCCGCGCGGTCCGGGCCGCCCGCGGTGGCGACCACGCGCGCCCCGAGCGCTGCGGCGAGCTGGATCGCGACGCTGCCGACCCCGCCCGAGCCGCCCTGCACCAGGAGCGTCTCGCCGGCGTGCAGCCGGCCGGTGTCGACGAGGTTGGTCCAGGCGGTGCAGACGGCCTCCGGCAGCGCGGCGCCGTCGACGAGGTCGACGCCGTCGGGCAGCGGCAGCAGCTGGCTGGCGCGCGCCACGACCTGCTCGGCGTAGCCCCCGCCCTCGAGCAGCGCGACCACGCGGTCACCGGGCGCCCAGGTGGTCACCCCCGGCCCGAGCGCGCGGACCGTACCCGAGATCTCCAGGCCCGGCCACTCGGGAGCGCCGGCCGGCGGAGGGTAGTTTCCGGCACGTTGCAGCAGGTCAGCGCGGTTGACCCCCGCAGCGGCCACATCGATCAGAACCTCGCCGTGGCCCGGTTTGCCCAGGTTGACGAGGGATAGGGTGAGTTTCCCTGGACCGCCAGGTGCCGATATCGTGACCGCTCGCACACCGATGGAGCCTACTCGCGTGCCTGGAAGCCCAGCCGGGCGCGGGGGGTGGTGCCGGACGTGATGGCACCCACCCGAGGATCGGACGGCGACGGCCGGCCGCCTCGACGAACAGTGTTGGAGAGAGGTTCAGATGCTCCGCAGGTTGGGCGTTCGCGGGAAGATTCTTGCGACACTCGCCGTGCCGATCTTCGTCCTGGCGTTGACGGCGGGCTGGATCACCTGGCAGTCGCTGCAGGAGAACCGCAGCGCCGAGCAGACCGCGGCCCTCATGGAGTCGCTGCAGCTGCAGGACGACGCCGGCTCCGCCGTGGCCGCGGAGCGCGCCACGAACATCGCTGCCGACAAGGGGATCCCGGGCGCCAAGAAGGCGCTCGTCGAGGCGCAGGAGGCGACCGACCGCGCGCTCGACGAGCGCGACGAGGCGCTCGAGGTGCTCGACATCAGCGCGCTGCCCACCAACGTGCAGGACGCGGTGAACCGGACGCTCCGCGACCGCACGGTCCTCGACGACCTGCAGCGCAACGTCATCTCCGGCCAGCTCTCGGAGTCGCGCGCGACCGAGCGGTACACCGCGCTGAGCGAGAACGCGCTCGACGTCCCGCGCGCCGTGGCGCAGAGCAGCGACGACGCCGGCCTCACGCGCCGCATCAACGCCTACGTCTCCCTCGACGAGGCGATGCTCGCCAACACCATGGAGCGACCGGTCGCCGGCGCGGCCCTGAACTTCCTCGCGCAGGGCGATGCTCCGCCGTCGGACCTCAACGGCCGCATGGTGAGCCTGCTGCAGACCACCGACGCCCTGATCGCGACCGCGCAGGAGCAGCTCGACCTGATCCCGGGCGGGCTCGAGGTGCCCGGCTACGAGGCGGACCTCGACCGGGCCCGCCTCCAGCTGCGGTACCTGAACTTCTCCGGCATCGACCCCGAGGTCGCGAGCCAGTGGAACGAGCTCTCGCAGGGCTGGGTCGAATCGACGCAGCCGGTGCGCGACGAGACCCGCGACGGTGTGGTCGAGTACTCGAAGGACCTCGCGGGCAGCGCCCAGACGGCCGCGCTGCTGACCGGAGCCGCGGCGTTCGGTGTCGTGCTCGTGTCGTTCCTGCTGGCGCTGCTCATCGCGCGCCGCATCGTGCAGCCGCTGGCCCGCCTGACCTCCGCGACGGCGGAGGTGCGCGACCGTCTTCCCCGCATGGTGGAGCAGATGGCCGTGCCCGGGCAGGCGCCGTCGATCGACCTCGTGCAGGTGCCGGTCGAGTCGAGCGACGAGATCGGGCGTCTCGCGGCCGCGTTCAACGAGGTGAACGAGACCACGATGGTCGTCGCGCGCGAGCAGGCGGCGCTCCGCGGCTCCATCGCGGAGATGTTCGTCAACGTGGCCCGCCGCGACCAGGTGCTGCTCAACCGCCAGCTCTCCTTCCTCGACGAGCTCGAGCGGTCCGAGGAGGACCCGAGCACGCTGTCGAACCTCTTCCGCCTGGACCACCTGGCCACGCGAATGCGCCGTAACGCCGAGTCGCTCCTGGTGCTCGCGGGCATCGACTCGGGCCGTCGCGTGCGCAACCCGATGCCGATCTCCGACGTCGTGCGTACCGCGTCGTCCGAGATCGAGCTCTACGACCGCGTCCGCCTCGACCTGGGCGTGGACCCGCACATGCTCGGCCACAACGCGCTGAGCTCCGCGCACCTGCTGGCGGAGCTGCTGGAGAACGCGACGATGTTCTCCGAGCCGCACACGCCCGTCGAGGTGTCGACGTCGCGCGACGAGCGCGGGGTCGTCGTCATGGTCCGCGACCACGGGCTCGGCATGAGCCCCGAGGAGCTCGCGGACGCGAACACCAAGGTCTCCAGCCGCTCCGCGTCGGACGCCGTCGGCGCCCAGCGCCTCGGCCTCTTCGTGGTCGGCCGCCTGGCCGACCGCCTCAACGCGCAGGTCCGGTTCCAGACCGGGGCGTCGGGGTCGGGCACGGAGGTCACCGTCGTCTTCCCGACGGAGCTGTTCCTGCCCGACGACGCGCTGCCGCTCCCGCAGCCGACCGACCCGCTGGAGGCGGCCACGCAGAACGCCGCGGCCGACCTCGGCGGCCAGATCGCGGAGGCGTTCGAGGAGCACACCTCCGGGCCGGTCGCCGCGGTGCCCTTCGAGGCTGCGGAGCCCGCCCCGTCGTTCGGGGTCCCGGACGCGGTGGAGCCCCCCACGATGCCGACCCCGGCGGTCGCCCCGGTCGCCCCCGTGGCGCAGGCGGCCCTCCCGGTCGAGCCCGAGCCGCCGGCCGCGGTGCCCGTCGACCTGGACGCGCTCACCGACGGCACGACGTCGATCGGCATGCCCCGCCGGCGGCGCTCCGGCGTCGGTTCCGGTGACGCCGTGACGCGGCCGGACACGGGCCCGATCGTGCTGCCGCCGCTCGCGACGCCGGACCTGCCGGACCTCGTGGACGAGACGACCACCGACTCCTGGCGGCCGCCGGCGGAGGTCGAGGCCTCGGCGGGTTCGCTGCCGAGCCGGCACCGCGCGCAGCCCGAGCCCGTCGCCGAGCCGGAGCCCGTGTCGGCACCGGTCCTCGGCGTCGACCAGCGGGCGGGCCTGTTCTCGAGCTTCCGCTCGATGGGGTCTCTCGACGTCTCCGAGACCGAGAGCACGCTCCAGCTCGACGCGGTGACGGAGGACCCTGCGGCCCTCCCGGACGAGCTCGCCCCCCTGACGCCGGCCGCGCCGGCGCCCTTGCCGCCGGCCCTCGTCGAGCCCGTCGCGCCGGTCTCCGTGCAGGACGTCCCGTTCGCGGCCGCGCCCGCGCCGGTGCCCGTCGACCCGCCCGTCGACGCGCCCGTCGAGTCGGCTGCGGCCCAGCCGTTCGCGCCCGTGCAGCCGGAGCCGTACCGACCGGCCACCGAGGCGGCGCCCGCCGTGGCGCTGCCGACGCGGGACGTCGCGCCCGCCGCCCCGGTCGAGCCCGCGCCTCCGGTCGTGGAGCCGGTCCGGCACGAGCCCGCGCCCGTCCCCTACGCGGAGCCCGTGGCGTCGTCGTTCGACCCGGTCGTGCGCGAGGTCACGGAGCCTGCGGCGGGGCCGGTCTCGGCTCCCGTCCCCGGGCCGTCGTTCGACCCGGTGACGCCCCCGTCCTCGGGCCCGTTCGCGCCGACGGACTCGCTCGCGCCGACGGAGGCGCAGGGGCGGGACGCGTTCCAGGAGCTGCCGCCGTTCGAGGACCTCATCGCCGACCTGCCGGGACGTCGTGCCGGCCGCGAGGCGCCGACGCAGGGCGGTCGCAAGCGCGGCCTGTTCGGACGCAAGCCCTCGGCAGAGGAGCCCGCGGCCCCGGCGGCCCCGACCGCGTCGCCGTTCCCGCCGGCCCCCCAGGCCGCGCCGGAGCCGACCCGGCCCGAGGCACCGGCCTTCGGGGCGGCCCACGCGTACGAGACGCCGCAGGACGACGCACCGCGGCACGCGCCGGTCGACGACCCGGCGCCCTCGGCGGCGACGTCGTACGGGGGCTCGGTGCTGCCGCTTCGCCCGACGGAGCCGGCGGGGTACGACCCGCTGGACCCGCACTTCGTCCCCGACACCGTCGAGGCGCGGTCGGAGTGGATGGCCTCGGCCGTCCTGTACGAGGAGATGTCCACGATGCTGCAGCGCGGCGTCTTCCAGGAAGGGAACGTGACTTCGACGAACGAGCAGACGTACCGCCCGACGACGGTCGCGAACGAGGCCGGCGGCCTCGCTCGACGCCAGCGGGCGGGGGAGTCGACCGCGTCGACCGAGCGGTTCACGGCCCGCATCGAGCGGGACCCGGAGCAGCTGAGGTCGCGACTGTCGGCGTTCCAGTCCGCCACGAGCCGCGGCCGGAACGACGCCGGGGCCGTCAGGGCCTCGACGCAGGCCGCCCCTACCGTGAATGATGTCCCTGGATCCGCGCCGCACCAGCGGTGACCTGCGCCTTCGGCGTATCGACGAGGAGGAAGCGTGACCCTCAGTACTGAAGCGACCAACTTCGGGTGGCTTCTCGACAACTTCGTGCGCACCGTCCCGGGCAGCCGCCACACCCTGGTGGTCTCGGCGGACGGTCTGCTCATGGCGATGTCCGACCAGCTCGACCGCACCAGCGGTGACCAGCTCGCGGCGATCGTCTCCGGCATGTCGAGCCTGACGCGCGGGGCGGCGCGTCAGCTCGACGGCGGCAACGTGCGGCAGGCCGTCATCGAGATGGACAACGGGTTCCTCTTCCTGATGAACGTCTCGAACGGGTCGGTCCTCGCCGTGGTGGCCGAGTCGTCCTGCGACATCGGGCTCATCGGCTACGAGATGGCGCTGCTCGTCTCCCGTACCGAGGCCACGCTCACCCCGCAGCTGATCTCGGAGATGCGCGGGAACCTTCCGGTGGACGGCTCGACGCGCTCCGCGCGGGTGGGATGAGGTCGCGACCATGACGCACGCATCGTTCGGTTCTCTGGGTGCGCACTCGGCAGACGGCTACGAGGCCTCGACGGTGCGTCCTTATGCGGTGACCGGTGGCCGCGTCCGATCCGCCCTGTCCGACCTGCCGCTCGAGGCGCTGGTCGAGGTGATGCCCGGTGCCGTCACGAGCGTCGGGCTCACCCCGGAGAAGCGGGCGATCCTGCAGCACGCCGCGCACACCTACGTCTCGATCGCGGAGCTCTCCGCGCTGCTGCGACTGCCCCTCGGCGTCGTCCGCATCCTGGTCGCGGACATGCAGGAGGAGGGGCACATCACCGTGCACACCTCGACCCCGGTGAACGTCCACACGGGTCACGGCAGTTCCCACTCGGGCCTGTCTCTGAGCGTCTTGGAGAGTGTTCTCAATGGCATTTCCGCCCTCTGACAGCCCGGCGCCCGGAGCCTCCGGGGGCATGTCCCCGGCGTGGGCTCCGGTGTCCCCGGCCTTCGGTGCCGTGAGCGCGCCGGTGGCCGGTGGAGCGCCGGCGGCGGTCGGCGCCCCGCAGCGGCAGAGCGTGCTGGGCAGCGCCCCGGCCGCGGCCCAGGACGCGCGCCCCGCGGCGGCGCCCCAGGGCCCGATCACGTCGGTGCCGTCCGCCTCGGCGGCTCCGTCCGGCGCGGCGGCGCGGCCCGTGGCGCAGCAGGTGCC
>NZ_JBHVSQ010000012.1:0-36959 GCF_042885055.1 Isoptericola sp. NPDC058082
GCCCGCTCTAATAGGACCGACATTGCTCACAGCGTCGTTTACCCCTCCTCCCACTTCCCCCGTCGGCCCGGCTGCGCCCACCCCCCCCCCCCCACACGGCGGGCGCCGGGCCAGGGGGCCCGCGCTAGATCACGCTGCGCCCCTCGGCCCTGGCCTTGCGCAGCTCGCGGTAGAACGCGCGGCTGATCACGAAGAGCACGCCGGCCACGACGACGGGCCAGACGAGCACGTACACCGTCAGCAGGAACGTCATCAGATCCCCTCTCCTGCCGCGACGGGCTCGCCCCGTCGCGGCTCCTCGGCCGGACGGCTCGCAGCCGTCTCCTCCTCGTCGAAGTTGCCGGTGCGCTCCTTGATCAGGACGAAGTCGAACCGGTCCTTGCTCAGCAGCGTCAGGGCGACGCAGACGATCGTGCTGACCGCGTACGCCACGAGCGAGCCCGACAGCACCGGGTAGGTGTGCAGAAACCCGATCGCGAACGGCGCGGCCGCCACCGTGGCGACCGTCCCGACGACGAGGGCGACCCGCTTGCCGAAGAAGCCGAAGGCCATCAGGCCGAGCACGATCCCGATGCCGAGCGTGGACAGGACGTCCGACGCGAGGCCCAGCCCGCCCGAGAGGTCGACCCACGAGAAGCGCACGGGCAGGAAGCACGCGAGCCCCGCGACGACCGCGGCGCTGAAGGCCACGTTCGTGACCCGGTCCCAGTAGAAGCTCGCGATGACGGGGAACACGAGGGCGCCCCACAACGCACCGACGAACACCAGCAGGTCGAGGATGTTGAACTTCGACCCGGCGAACACCAGTCCCGCGGCGATGGAGACGACCATCGTGATCCGGCCGATGAGGACCATGGTCCGCGGGTTGGCGCGCTTCTTGCCGGCGACGTTCTGGCCGTAGATGTCGGCCATGACGATCGACGAGAGGGCCGTCAGGTCGGAGTCCGCCGTCGAGGAGAGCGACCCGATGATCATCACGAAGAACAGGCACAGGAGCGCGGGGTTCAGATAGTTCGCGGCCATCTGCGGGACGAGGTTGTTCATGTCCCCGCCGAGCGGCTCGATGCCCGCGTACAGGGCGATGACGCCGAGCATCCCGATACCGATGATCGTCGCGCCGTAGCCGAAGGTCGCGGTCACGAACGTCTTCTTGATGAGGTCCTCACGGACCGCGAACAGCCGTTGGGCGATGGTCTGGTTGCCGATCGCGTAGGCCAGCACGGCCGCGATGTACGGGGCGCCCTGGTTGAAGAACGCGTCCGAGGAGAAGAAGTCCTTCTGCTGGGCCGTAAGGTTCGCCGCGCCCGTCTCGAACAGGCTGGGCCCGCCGGCCGCGAAGAACACCACCGGGATGATGACCACGACCGCGCCCAGCAGCGCCACCACCTGGGCGAAGTCGGTGAGGACCGACGCCCGGAAGCCCGACCAGAGCGTGTACAGGAGCACGCCGGCCGCGATGGCGACGATGCCCTGCGTGAAGGTGTAGGGCGTGAGCATGGCGACGAGGGCGCCGCCGGCGATGAGGTTGGACGTGAGGCTGATGACGCTGCCGAGCACGTTGGACCCGGCGAGCATGAGCTGGCTCGAGCGGCCGTGGCGGGCGAACATCACCTCCGCGATCGTGTGCGCGCGCGGCGCGACGGCGCGGATGCGGCGCCCGAACGGGTAGATGAGCAGGATCATCAGCGCGCCCCAGAGCCCGTAGTGGATGGGGCCGGAGACGCCGTAGGTGTAGCCGGACGTGGCGGAGGCGTACATCGACGACGCCCAGATCCAGGTGGCGGTCATCGACGCAGCGGAGATCCCGAAGCCGATCTTTCCGCCGCCCGTCATGTAGCCGTCCGCGTTCTCCTTCTTGCGACTGATGCGGACCGACATGTAGAAGCTGCCGCCGAAGAACAGCAGCAGGATGAGGATCACGATCGGTCCAGGGATCTGTTGCAGGTTGCCCAAGGGGTTCTCACTCTCTCGTCAGGGAACCGGAGGCCCGATGCGGGTCCGGCGGGACGGGGACAGCGGGAACGACAGCTAGGCGGGCGGCACTCGCCGGGGGCAGACGGGGCGGCACGCACAGGGCAGTGCGTACCGTGCCGGCTGGGTCGACAGCACGACGCTCCTTCCGTTCGTCAACCGTCCTGACCAGGGCGCACGGCGATGCGCCGCGGTCGGGGCGTGCGGGTGCCGGCGCACGGAGGGGCCGGCGGTTCGTGACGGGGACCAAGCGGGAACTCTCGCGAGAGCGCGCCGACGAGACGTGGTGTCGGGGTTCCTCCGGGCGCGGCACAGCGCGCCGATCAATGGCCGTCGGTCACGTTTATACCACAAAATGGACACATTATTCCCAGGGCGCCACCGACCAGAGGACGCGGGGAATTCCCGTCGCCCACGACGCGCCGTCCTGCCAGACTCCCGCGCATGACGACCGACGACGGGCGCGACGGCGGCCCCGGCCCGACGCCCTCCCTCCGCACCGCGCGGGTGCTGCGCGTCAGCGAGACCGCCTGCGACGTGTGGCACGACGGCCGCGCCGCCACGGTCCCGTTCGCCGCGACGGTCCCCTCGCCGCACACCGAACGCTTCTCCCCCGGCCACCTGGTCGCGATCGCGGCACCCGCCGGCGGGCGCCACGTCGTCGTGTGGCGGTGGTACGACGCCGTCGTCCTCGACGAGGAGCGCGACGGGTCGGTGCGCCTGTGGGAGCCGGCGCACGGCGAGGTCCTCGCACGGCCGCGCCCCGGCTGCCCCCACCTCGAACCAGGCGTGCGCGCCTACGCCTCGGCGGGCCTGCCCGGCGCCGACTGGTGGGTGGCAGCGGCCGTCGGCACCGGCGACTCGGCGCCCCCGGTAGACCTCGACGAGGTCGCCGAGCTCTACACGAGCAGCGGGCTCTGGGCCGCGGCCCTCGGCTGAGGTGCCGAGGTCATCTCACGTCACTTCACCGCGCCGCCGAGCGCGCCGGCGGCGATGTACCGCTGGGCGAGGACGAGGAGCACGATCGCCGGCACGGAGGAGATGACGGCGCTCGCCATCACGGGCCCCCAGCTCTGGACGTTGCCCTGCAGGTAGTCGTAGATGCCGAGGGTGATGGGCTTGATGTCCGCACCCGTGGTGAGGGTGAGGCCGAACATGAAGTCGCTCCACGCGAAGAGGAAGCTGAACAGCCCGGCGGTGATGAGCGAGTTCTTGCTCACGGGCACGATGATCGACCAGAACGCGCGGAAGTGGCCGGCGCCGTCGACGCGCGCCGCCTCGGTGAGCGCCGGCGGGATGGACCGCATGAACGCGCTCATGATGAGGATCGCGAACGGGATGCCGTGCGTGGCGTTCGCGAGGATCAGGCCGACGTACGTGTTGAGCAGGCCCAGGTCGTTGAACAGCGTGTAGAGCGAGTTCGCGATGACGATGCCGGGGATCATCTGCGCCAGCAGCAGCACGAACAGGAAGACCCCCATGCCGCGCAGCCGGAACCGCGACAGCGCGTAGGCGGCGGGCGTTGCGATCACCAGGGACACGAGCACCGCGCCGAGGGCCACGATCATGCTGGTGACGAGGTTGCCCGTCTGGTCCTCCCACGCGCGCTGGTAGCCCTCGAACGTGACGTTCGTCGGGAAGAACGAGCTGTTCGCCGCCGTACCGCCGCCCTGGAGGGACACGTTGACCATCCAGTAGACGGGGAACAGCATGACCGCGAGGAGCACGATCCCGACGATCGTGTACCGCAGCTTCCGGGCGTCGGTCGTCTGATTCACGATGAACCTCACTCACCACGGCGCGCTTGTTGACGCGCAGGTACACGACGGCGAACAGCAGCGACACCACGATGAGGATGTTGCTGACCGCGGCGCCGGTGCCGAAGGAGAACTCCTGGAACGAGCGTCGGTAGGAGTCGGTGGCCAGGGTCTGGGTCGCGTTGGCGGGTCCGCCGCCGGTGAGGCCCAGGATGATGTCGAGCACCTTAAGGGTGTAGATCACGCCGAGCACGAGGACGACGCTGACCACGGGCCGCAGGTTGGGCCACGTGATGTGCCAGAACGCCTTGGCGCCGGTGGCGCCGTCGAGGGCGCCGGCCTCGTAGAGCTCGTCGGGGATGTTCTGCAGCCCGGAGTACAGCAGCGTCATGTTGAACGGGATGCCCACCCAGACGTTCACCAGGACGACGGCGACGAGCGCGACGTCGGGGCTGGTGAGCCAGTGGACCGGCGCGATGCCGATCGAGCCCAGCGCTTCGTTGAGGACGCCGCCGTCCTGGTCGAGGATCCACTTCCACACCGCGGTGCCCGCGATCATCGGCAGCAGCCAGGGCAGCAGGAGCAGGGACCGCAGCACGTTCCCCAGCGGGAACCGCCGCTTGAAGAACAGGGCGAACATGAGCCCGATGACGAACTGGCCGACGATCGAGCCGACGGTGAACAGCGCCGTGTTGAGCACGGTCGTGCGGAACAGGCTGCTCGTGACGACCTCGACGTAGTTGTCGAGCCCGACCCACGGCGCCTCGCCCGAGACGAAGGTCCGCACGGTGTAGTCCTGCGACCCCATCACGAGGTTCTTGACGATCGGGTACCCGAAGAACACGAGCACGTACGCGATCGCCGGCACGAGGAACAGCCACTGGGCCGTCCGCTCGCGCACCCGGGCGCGGCTGCGCCGACGGTCGGCACTGAGACCGGGCGCGACGACGGGCGCCGGGCCGGCGAGGGTGGTGGTCATCGTCGATCCTTCCTCGGTGACGACGCGCGCGAGGTCGGCGTGCGCATCAGTGCTCCGTCGCCCGCTCGAGGGCTTCCGCGGGAGGCTCGCTCCCGGTCAGCGCGAGCTGCTGGGCGGTGTAGATCTGGGTGGCGGCGCCGGGCCAGTCCGGCCCGAGCAGCGCGGTGCGCGACCGGGCGGTCTGCACGGTGTCGACGAACGTCGCCACGACCGGGTTCTCGGCAGCCGCCTCGGCGGCGACCTCGGTGTCCGACGGGACGGCGCCCCGGCCGGTGGCCATGGCGAGCTGGTGCTCGCCGCGGGTCACGCAGGCGACGAAGTCGCCGGCCTTCGCCATCTTGTCGGGGTTCCCGGTGCGCGGGACGGTGAACGCCTCGCCGCCGAGCGGCGCCTCGAGCGTGTCACCCGCCTCCGGGACGGGCAGCGGGACGGCGGCGTAGTCGAGGCCCTCGGCGGCCTCCAGCGCGGGCATGTTCCACGGCCCGTTGACCATCATGGCGGCCTTGCCCGCGATGAACTGGTCGTTGACGTCGTTCTGCGACCAGTTGACGACGCTCGACGACGCGTACCCGTCCTGCACGAGGCCGTTGACGAAGGAGAGCGCCTCGACCGCCTCGGGCGACGTGAGGTCGTCCTCGTCCGCCCCGTTGCTCCACAGGTAGGGCAGGAACTGCCAGGTGCCCTCGAACGTGTTGGCGGCGCTGAACGCCAGGCCGTAGCGCCCGTCGGTGGTCAGCGCCTCGGCCGCCGCGCGCAGCTCGTCCCAGGTGGTGGGCGGCTCGATCCCCGCCTCGGCGAGCGCGTCGACGTCGTAGAACAGGCCGACCGTGTTGACGACGGGCGCGATGCCGTACAGGTCGCCGTCGTAGGTGCCCGCGTCGACGACGCCCTGCGGGAACCCCTCGCCCGTGATGCCGTAGTCGGTCAGCGGGCTGAGCGCGCCGGACGACGCGATCTGCTGCACGTCGGGGTTGTCGAGCATGAGGACGTCGGGGAGCGTGTCGGACGACGCCTGCTGCAGCACGGTCGCGATGAGCCCGGAGCCCGCCACGTGGTTGGCCTGCACCTTCATGCCGACTTCGGCGGCGCAGGCGTCGTAGACCTCCTGGTAGACGGGCGCGCTGGTGTCGGACAGCGTGTCGGTCACGACGAGCGTGCCGTCGTCCGCACGGGCACCGCCGCTGCAGGCTGACAGCCCCAGGACGACGACGGCGGCCGACGCCGCGCCGACGGCGGTGTGGGTTCGTCGCACAGTCGTAGCTCCTTCGCTCGGTTCACGTGACGGCGAGGTTAGGCACGACCCGGCGAGGCTGTCAAAGCGCTTTACCAATCTCGTCCGGCTGTGTGATCATCGATCCGCAGCACCGTTCCCGAGCCCTGATCCCGATCTGTTCCCGACGTGAGGAGTGCCCCGTGGTGACCATGCAGGACGTGGCCGACCGGGCCGGCGTCTCCCTGACGACCGTGTCGTTCGTCGTCAACGGGACCAAGCGCGTCGCCCCGGCGACGCGCGCCCGCGTCGAGGACGCGATGGCCGACCTGGGGTACCGGCGCAACGTGCACGCCCGGGCTCTGGCGAGCCGCCGCAGCCACATCGTGGCGCTGGTCTTCCCCGCCCTGCAGCACCGCCTCGGCAGCACCGCGCTGAGCATCGTCACCGCCGCCGCGAGCGCCGCGACCGAGCGCGGCTTCAACGTGGTGCTGTGGCCGGTCGACGACGTCGCCCAGCTCGACGACTACCTGTCCGGCGGGCTCGTCGACGGCGTCCTGCTCATGGAGGTCACCGCCGACGACCCGCGCGTCGCGCTGCTCGCCGAGCGCGAGGTTCCCTTCGGGCTGATCGGCCGGACCGAGGACCCGACCGGGCTGTCGTACGTCGACATGGACTTCGCCGGCATGGTCGCCACCGGTCTCGACCACCTCACCGACCTCGGGCACCGCCGCGTGGCCCTGGTCCTCGGCGAGCCGGGCGGCCCCTCCGGCCCCGCGTGGTCGGGGTACGGGCCGGTCGTCCGCACCGAGCAGGCGTACCTGGCCGAGGCGGCGCGCCGTGGCCTCGACCCGCTCGTCGTCCGCGCCACCCAGGACCCGCGCTCCGGACGGCGGGCCGCCACCGCCCTGGCCGCCGACCACCCCGACGTCACGGCGGTCCTCGTCCTCAACGAGGCGGCCCTCTCCGGGTTCGTGAACGGGCTCGGCGCGGCCGGCCGCGCCGTCCCGGGCGACGTCTCCGTTCTCGCGCTCGCGACGTCCGCGGCCGACCTCGCGACGGCGGACCCCGCCGTCAGCGCCGTCGTCGCGCCCGGCGCCGAGCTCGGCTCCCGCAGCGTCCAGGACCTCGTCGACCGCCTCGCCGACCCGTCCGCCGCCCCCACCCACGACCTCCTGCCCGGCACGCTCCAGCTCGTCGGCTCCACCGCCGACGCCCGCTGACGCCCGCCGGCGCCCCGCACCACCCGCACCACGGAAGGCCCTCCCCCATGAAGTTCACCGACGGTTTCTGGCACGCCCGCCCCGGCGTCGCGATCCACTACGCCCGCGAGGTGGACCGGGTCGCCGCCGACGGCGCGAGCCTGCGCTCCGTCGCGCCGACCAAGGTCGTGCGGCACCGCGGCGACACCCTGAACAACCCGGTCATCACGACCACGGTGTCGTCGCCGATGGAGAACGTCGTGCGGGTGCAGCACGTCCACCACAAGGGCCGCCAGGAGCCCCGCCGCTTCGAGCTGGACCTGCTGGACGGCGTCGGCGAGGCGAAGGTCGTCGACGGCCAGGGCACGCTCACCACCGGCGACCTCAACGTGCAGCTGTCCGTCGGGAAGTCCTGGGAGCTGTCGTTCCACGCCGACGGGCGCCGCCTCACCGGGTCGAGCGGCAAGTCGGCCGCGTGGGCCGACGTCGCGCCCGACGCCTCCGTCGACCACGGCCCGATCGAGCTGCGCCGCGACGGGCGCACCAGCTACGTGTTCGACCAGCTCGACCTGGGCGTGGGCGAGCTCGTCTACGGCCTGGGCGAGCGCTTCGGCCCGGTGGTGAAGAACGGCCAGACGGTCGACATCTGGAACTACGACGGTGGCACGTCGAGCGAGCAGGCGTACAAGAACGTGCCGTTCTACCTGACCACCGGCGGGTACGGGGTGTTCGTCAACGACCCCGGCCACGTCTCGTTCGAGGTGGGCTCCGAGGCCGTCGAGCGGGTGCAGTTCTCGGTGCTCGGCGAGGCCCTCGACTACTTCGTCGTCTACGGGCCGGACCCGAAGACGATCCTCCAGCGCTACACCGCGCTCACGGGCCGCCCCGCCGAGATCCCTGCCTGGACGTACGGGCTGTGGCTGTCCACGAGCTTCACCACGGACTACGACGAGGCCACGGTCAACTCGTTCATCGACGGGATGGCGGAGCGGGACATCCCGCTGAGCCTGTTCCACTTCGACTGCTTCTGGATGCGCGAGTTCAACTGGTGCGACTTCGAGTGGGACGAGCGCACCTTCCCCGACCCGGAGGGCATGCTGGCCCGTCTCCACGACCGCGACCTGCGGGTGTGCGTGTGGATCAACCCGTACATCGCCCAGCAGTCGCCCCTCTTCGACGAGGGCATGGCGGCCGGCTACCTGGTGAAGCGTCGGGACGGCTCGGTCTGGCAGTGGGACCGCTGGCAGGGCGGCATGGCCCTGGTGGACTTCACCAACCCGGACGCCGCCTCCTGGTACAAGGACAAGCTGCGCGTGCTCGTGCGCCAGGGCGTCGACGCGTTCAAGACCGACTTCGGCGAGCGGATCCCGGTGGACGTCGAGTACTTCGACGGCTCCGACCCGGAGCGGATGCACAACTACTACACCCACCTCTACAACGAGGCGGTGCACGAGGTGCTCGCCGAGGAGCGCGGCACCGGCGAGGCCGTGCTGTTCGCCCGCTCGGCCACCGCCGGCGGGCAGCAGTTCCCGGTGCACTGGGGCGGCGACTCCACGGCGTCGTACGTGTCGATGGCCGAGTCGCTGCGCGGCGGCCTGTCGCTCGCGTACAGCGGGTTCGGGTACTGGAGCCACGACATCGGCGGCTTCGAGATGACGCCGGACGCCGGCGTGTTCAAGCGCTGGACGGCGTTCGGCCTGTTCTCCAGCCACAGCCGCATGCACGGGAGCGGGTCCTACCGCGTGCCGTGGATGTTCGGCGAGGACGAGTCCGACCCGACGAGCGCCGTCGCCGTGACCCGCACGTTCGCGCGGTTCAAGAACCGGCTCGCGCCCTACCTCGTCGCCACCGGGCACGAGGCGCACCGGTCGGGCACGCCGATGATGCGGCCCATGCTGCTGGAGTTCCCCGACGACCCCGCGGTGCCGCACCTGGACCGCCAGTACATGCTCGGGTCCGACCTGCTCGTGGCGCCGGTGTTCAACGCCGAGGGCGACGTCGACCTCTACCTCCCCGAGGGCGAGTGGGCCGGCCTCCTCACCGGCGAGCGCGTCGCCGGTGGCCGCTGGGTGCGGGAGAACCACGGCTTCGACTCGCTGCCGGTCTACGTCCGCACCGGCGGCGTCGTCCCGCTCAGCGCCCACGAGGAGCGCCCGGACGCCGATCACCTCGACGGGCTGACGCTGCTCGTGCACCCCGGCGTGGACGGCTGGTCGCGGCACGTCGAGGTCGACGGCGCCGACGGCGAGGCCGTGGCGTTCACCGTCCGGCGCGACGGCGACGAGGTCGTCGTCGAGTCGGCGCTCGGCGCGGGCTGGTCGGTCGAGGTCGTGGGCGGCGCCCGCGCCGAGGCCGCGGACGGCGTCGCGCGGGTCGCGGCATGAGCGGCACGACGGCGGGCCCCGGCGTCAGCGTCGCGAGCCCCGGCTCGGACCTGGCCGGCTGGCTGCCGGACGCCGTGGCGGCTGCCGGCGCCCGACTGGTCCCGCCCGGTCCGGAGACCGACGGCCTGCTCTGGTTCGGCGGCGACCTCGCCGACCTGCGGGCGGCGCTGGCGTCCGCGCCGGGCACCCGCTGGGTCCAGCTCCCGTCGGCCGGGGTCGACGCGTACGCCGACGGCGGGCTGCTCGAGGCGCCCGGCATCACCTGGACCTCCGCGAAGGGCTCCTTCGCCCGCCCCGTAGCCGAGCACGCCCTCGCGCTGACCCTGGCGCTGCTCCGGCACCTGCCGGAGCGCGCCCGCGCCCGCTCGTGGGGCAGGTCCGCCGGGACGTCCCTGTTCGGGGCCGACGTGCTCGTCCTCGGCGCAGGCGGCATCGCCCGGACGTACCTCGACCTGCTCGCGCCGTTCGGCACGCGCACCGTCGTCGTCCGCCGTCGGGCCGAGCCGGTGCCCGGCGCCGAGCGGACCGTCACCACGGAGCACCTGGGCGCGGAGCTCGCCCGGGCGGACGTCGTCATGGTCGCCGCGGCGCTGACCACGCAGACCCGCGCGCTGCTGGGCGCCGAGGAGCTGGCCGCCTTGAAGCCCGGCGCCGTGCTCGTGAACATCGCGCGCGGCGGGCTCGTCGACACCGACGCCCTCGTCGCCGCCCTGGCCTCCGGCCGGCTCGGCGGCGCGGCGCTGGACGTCACCGACCCCGAGCCCCTGCCCGACGGCCACCCGCTGTGGGACCTGCCGACCGCGCTGATCACCCCGCACACGGCGGACACCGCCGAGATGGTCGCGCCGCTGCTGCGCGCACGGGTCGAGGAGAACCTCCGCCGCTTCGTCGCGGGCGGCACGCTCGAAGGCGTCGTCGACCCCGCCGCCGGGTACTGACGTGGCCGGAGCGGGCCCGGGCGACGTGCGCGGCGTCGTCGTCATGGGCGTCGCGGGCTGCGGCAAGTCGACGGTCGGGTGGCTCCTCGCTGCCCGCCTGGGCCTGCAGTTCGTGGACGCCGACGACCTGCACCCGCCGTCGAACGTCGCGAAGATGTCGGCGGGGACCCCGCTCACCGACGACGACCGGCGCCCCTGGCTCGCCCGCGTCGCGGAGGTGCTCCGCGGCGGCGACGACGGCGCACCGGCGGTCGTGGCCTGCTCGGCCCTGCGCCGGTCGTACCGGGACATCCTGCGGGCCGGCGCGGGCGGCGACGTCGCGTTCGTCCACCTGCACGGCGACCGCGACCTGCTCGCGCGGCGCATCGCGGCGCGCGCGGACCACTTCATGCCGCCGGCGCTCCTCGACTCGCAGCTCGCCACGCTCGAGCCCCTGGGCTCCGACGAGACCGGCGTGATGGTCGACGTCGACCAGACCGTGGACCGCGCCGTCGACGTCGTCGCGGGCTGGTTCAGCCGCCCAGGGGTGCCCTGAGAGGGTCTCCCGGGGCGGGCCGCCGGCATCTACGGTGGGCACGCACCATCGACCGAGGAGAACTCTTTGCGCACCGTCAACGCCTACGCCGCCCCGTCCGCGACCGAGCCGCTGGTCCCCACGACCATCGAGCGTCGCGACGTCGGCCCGAAGGACGTCCTGATCGCCATCCGCTACGCGGGGATCTGCCACTCCGACATCCACACCGTGCGCGGCGACTGGGGCCCGATCACCTACCCGCAGGTCGTCGGCCACGAGATCGTCGGCGAGGTCGTCGAGGTCGGCCCCGCCGTCACGAAGCACGCCGTGGGCGACCGCGTCGGCGTCGGCTGCATGGTGAACTCGTGCCGCGAGTGCGAGAACTGCCTCGCCGGCATGGAGAACTACTGCCTCGCGGGCAACACCGGCACGTACGCCGCCGTGGACCGCGACGGCACCATCACCCAGGGCGGCTACTCGACGCACGTGGTCGTCGACGAGGACTTCGTGCTCCGCGTCCCCGCCGCCATCGACTACGCCGCTGCGGCGCCCCTGCTCTGCGCCGGCATCACCACCTACTCGCCGCTCGCGCACTGGAACGCCGGCCCCGGCAAGCAGGTCGCGGTCGTCGGCATGGGCGGCCTCGGCCACATGGCCGTCAAGATCGCCGCCGCGATGGGCGCCGAGGTCACCGTGCTCTCGCGCACCCTGGCGAAGAAGGACGACGGCCTCGCCTTCGGCGCGACCGACTACTACGCGACCGACGACGCCGCCACGTTCGAGGCGCTCGCCAACCGCTTCGACCTCATCGTCAACACCGTCAGCGCGCCGCTCGACCTGAACCAGTACCTGCGGCTGCTGCGCCTCGACGGCACCATGGTCAACGTCGGCGCCCCGCCGGAGCCGCTGCCCATCCAGGTGTTCTCGCTGTTCAACAACCGCCGGTCGTTCGCCGGCTCCAGCATCGGCTCCATCGCCGAGACCCAGGAGATGCTCGACTTCTGCGCCGAGCACGGCATCGCGCCGGAGACCGAGCTCATCGGCGCCGACCAGATCAACGACGCCTACGAGCGCGTGCTGTCCAGCGACGTGCGCTACCGGTTCGTCATCGACACGGCGACCCTGTAGCGACGCCGGCGCTCGCCCCCTTCATTCCGACCGGGTCGCCTCCGGCTGCTCGAGCCCGCGGAAGGGGGCGAGCGCCTCCTCGTAGGCAGGCTTCATCCCGGTGCGCACCACCGTCGCGCCGTAGTCGAGGGTGATCGAGGCCGCCGGGAGGTCGAGCTCCTCGGCCTCGTCGAGGCCGTCGCCCGTCGGGTCGAGGGACGCGTCCTGGAGATCGAGGCTGATCCACCGGTAGCCGTCGGCGGCCACGGCCGACCACCACCAGCAACCGCCGCCGACGACGTTGCAGAACCGGTCGCGGTACTCCTTACGCCAGGCCGGGTCATCCGCCATCGCCTCTGACTCGTGCTCGAGCACCAACGGCCCCAGCCCGGCCTCCTCGGTCACCCGGCTGGCGGCGTCGACGACCGCCCGCCACTGCTCCAGGTCAGGCACCCGGTCGCTGCTGAGCCGGCAGCAGTTCACCGTCGTCAGCAGGGGCTCTCCCCCGTACCCGTTGCCCTCCTCCGGGTACCAGTCCTCGTCGTCGAACCAGGACTCCTCCGCACGCTGCGGCACCAGTGGCGTCCCCGCCGCCTCCTCCACCGCGTCGCGGAGGTCGTTCACCAGCTGCCTGGCGGGGGCTTCCAGCTCCGCCTGGTCCGGGGCGTCGAGCAGAGCCTCGGCGTCCGACCCCTCGGCGGCCGGGTAGTCCTTCCAGTCCACCGTGACGGTCTCGCCGTTCGCGTCCGTGTACGTCGTCGTCGGGGACGGCCCCATCCCGAGCACGCTGCACCCGGCCAGCAGCGCCGACGTGACCAGCACCAGGACCACCGGGAGACGCCGCCGCATCCGCGAAGTCTGTCACCGCGGGCGGCGTCGCCGGCCCAGGGGCGTGGGTGAAAGCGGCCGTGCGTCCGACGCCGGGGCGACGCTCCCTCAGCCCGTCCGCACGACGCCGGCGCTCGCGCGCTGCTGCGCCATGCGACGCAGCGTGAGCAGCACGGGGTCGGTGAGCAGGGTGCCGACGACGACCTGCCGCACGGCCCCGGCACGGTCCGCGGGCACGGAGGCGACATCGGCGGCGGCGACCGCGTCCGCCGCCCTGGCGAGGGCCGCGAGGTGGGCGTCCGAAAGGTCGATGCCGGCGGCGTCCGCGGCCCGGAGCTGGCCCGCGAGGCGGGCGACGAGCGGGTCGTCGTCGGCGCACCATTCCCGGGCCGCGACCAGTTCGGCCGCGCGGGCCGCCCAGCGATCGGGCTCCTCGGAGGCCGGCTCACCCTGCTCGGCGCGGCTCTGCGGGCGCCCATCCTCCCGCGCGAGCATGACGTGCTGCGCCGCCCCGAGGAGCTCGTGCCGGCTGGTCGGCGGGTCGTCCAGCACGGCGAGCACCTCGCGCACCGCGCCCAGCGTCAGGCCGGCGGACTCGGTGAGAGCACGGACGAGCCGCACCCGCTCGACGTGCGACGTGTCGTACACGGCCTGGGTGCGGGCGGTAGCCGTGCCCGCGTGCAGCAGCCCCTCCCGCACGTAGAACTTCAGCGTCGCGACCGGGACACCGGTCCGTTCCGCGAGACCCGAGATGCGCATGCTCCTCCGTCCGTACCTCTTGACTTTGGAGAGTAGCACTATCCAATATTGGAGAGTTCTACTATCCGTTTGAGTGGAGGTTCCCATGAGCACGCTGACGACCCACCAGCACGAGGGCGGCCTCGCCGTCTTCCTCATCGGCGCGCGGGTGGTCAAGCCCTGGCGCCCCGACGCCTGGCTCCCCGCGTTCGCCGCGATGGGACCGATGCTCGCCGAGCTCGGTCGCGACCCCGACGCCGGCCTCCTCCACGCGCGCACCACGATCGACGCCGACCTGCGCGGCGTCACCGTCGTGCAGTACTGGCGCAGCATCGACGACATCTACCGCTACGCCAACGCCGACGAGCGACGGCACCGCCCCGCCTGGCTCGCGTTCTACCGACGCGCGCACCGCGTGCCCGGCGCCGTCCAGGTCTGGCACGAGTCGTACGCCGTCCCCGCCGGGCACCACGAGAGCCTCTACGCCGATGCTCCCCGACCCTTCGGCCTCGCCCGAGCCGCGGGCAGCATCCCCGCCTCCCGCCGCGGCCGCACCGCGCGGGAGCGGCTGAAGAACCCCGTCACGTCGGCGTAGGCGACCGGCGGCAAAGGCCCCGGACCTCTACTCCCCCGCGCCGCTCCGCTGCGCGATCGAGACCAGGTGGGCGTGGGCGTACTCGCACACCAGCGCGTGCCGATAGACGAGCTGGGGGACGTCCACGTTCGTGTCCATCCAGAGGCTCAGGGCGCCCATCTTCCAGTGCTCGAACGTCTCGTCGTCGGTCAGCACGGCGAGGATGCTCAGGAAGGAGTCGTCGAAGCGCAGCGAGTGGATCGCGCGGCGGAACTCCTCGAGGTTCAGCGCGATGCAGAACGGGATGTTCATCAGGCACAGGGCCGTCTGGATGTCGAGGCGCAGGAGGCGGGGGCGACGACGTTCGGGGTCGAGGTCCGGCACGTCGAGCTGGGCGAAGTTCAGGCGCTCGGGCGCCGTGATGTCGATCCCCTCGAGCGCGATGAGCACGTCGTAGACGTTGACGTCGTGCTCGACGACGGCGTTGTCGCCCAGGCCGGACAGCGTCGTCGGGCGCAGCGTGACCGGTTCGATGGCGGCCGGGGTGTTGCGGATGATGAAGTTCACCAGGTTGGTCTCCACCACGAAGTGGCGGATCAGCAGCTCGACGGCGTCCGGCGACACGAACCGGCGCAGGAACCACAGGCAGAGCGCGTCCATGGTGCGCAGCGTCATCCACCTGCCGGGGAACACCCGCTTCACGACCGAGAGCACCGCCACCAGCACGCGGGAGACGATCCGCGCGATCGGGTACAGCAGCCGCCGGGAGGGTCGCTGCTGGTCCTCGATGATCATCCGCACCAGCGGCTTGTCGAGCGGCACCGAGGGGTCGGCGTAGATCGCCTCCCACATGCTCGGGTCGGACCTCACGGGCATCAGATCTCGTCCAGCTCGGTGAGCTGCATGACGTAGAGCCGGGCCACCACCCGCGCGCAGGTGACGATGGCGTCCGCCGCGTCGTCGTCGATCCGGTCGGACGTGAGGATGGCGTCGAGCGTGCCGGTGTGCTCGGCGTCGGCGTCCTGGTGGTAGGCCATGAAGTGCACCTGGTTGTCCGCCAGCCCGAGCACCTCCTGGAACCGCCGGGCCCACACGCCCGCCTTCTGCGCGCCGAGGCCCTCGATGATGAACATCGCGCCGAGGCACCCGACCGGGTTCGGCCGGCTCGCCTCGTGGAACATGTACCCAGACAGCGCCTGCGAGCCGAGGTTCTTCCGCCCCGCGCGCAGCGCCTCGAGGGAGCCGCCCACGGCGACGTAATCCCGCTCCAGGAGCAGGTGGTCGCGGTGCTCCTCCAACGCGTGCGAGATGGCGGCCGAGCGCAGGTCGAAGTGGTCCATGTCGAAGTTCGACGCCGCCCGCGCGATCCACAGCGACCCGTCGACCACCTGCTGGCGCAGGTTGTGCAGCAGGCGCTGGTAGTCCGCCACCGTCACGTCGCCGGCGTCGAGCGCCCGCAGGATCGGCACCTCGGCCAGCCGGGCCTCGAATTCCGTCCAGACGTCGGAGAGCCGGGCGAGCAGCCCGGCGGCCCGTTCCGGCTGGGGCGGGCGGTAGCCCTCGACGGTCGCGGTGCTCGTCTCCGTGCTGGCCTCGGTGCTGGTCATCTGGTGCTCCTTCGCGGTGCGACGACGGTCAGGTGGGCGAACCCGAACGAGAACCGTCCGGACTCAGGGACGGCGAGGAGGATCGTGTCGCCCGGCGCGAAGCGCCCGGTGCGCCACGCCTCCTCCAGCGCGATGAAGATGCTCGCGGCGCCGGTGTTGCCGCAGGTCTCCAGGTTGGAGAACCAACGGCTCGTGTCCATGCCGGGGACGCGCGCGCTCAGCGCGTCGAAGACGACGTCGCGGAACGCGTTGGTGCTGTAGTGGCAGAGCACGTGGTCGAGCTTCTTGAGGTCGATCAGGCCGCGGCCCACGAGCTCCTCGAACTGCGCCAGCCCGGCCGCGGCGAGCTCGTCGAGCACGGCAGTCTCCTGCCGGATCTGCAGCAGCCCGGCCTTCTCGGCGGTGGCCACGTCGTCGTAGTCCTGCCACGTACGGCCCGCCACTGCGGTGGGGCCGTCGAGGCCCGCCCGCATGCAGACCTCGTGCTCGTGCGCGAGCGAGACCTGGCGGACCCAGTCCACCCGCAGCGACGGCTTGTCGGGGCGCGGCTGGAACTCGACGATCGCGGCGCCCGCGCCGTCGGACAGCATCCACCGCAGGAAGTGCGCGTCCAGGTGGTCCTCGACGCCCTCGAAGCGCCGCCGGTGCAGCCAGCGGCTGGACAGCTCCGAGCCCACCACCGCGGCGCGCGGGTGGTCACCGAGCCGCACCTTGCTCACCGCCGCGTCGAGCGCGGCGATGCTGGACGCGCACACGCCGCTCGCCGTCAGCGTCTGCATCGGGCCGCCGCCCAGCCGCCCGTGCACCATCGACGCGAAGCCCGGCACCAGCAGGTCGCCCTGCGTCGTGGCGCACGCAAGCATGCCCAGGTCGGAGGCGGCGATCCCCCGGTCCGCCAGTGCGTCCTCGATCGCGTGGACGGCGAGCTCCTCGTTGAGTTCCGTAGTGCGGCCCTCGTCGTCCAGCGCGTAGTACCGCTGCCGGATGCCGTTGGCGCGCTGGATGCGCGCGCGCAGGCCGTCAGTGCGCTTGTCGACCCCGCCGAGCCGGCGCGCCACGTCGTCGTTGGACACCGGTTCGCCGGGCAGGTACCGGCCCAGGCCGGTCAAGTACGCGGTCGCTGGCATGGGGGTATTCAGCCACACCCGACCCCGTCGTGTCGCTGTTTCATAACACCCCCGACACGTCTGAACCTCTGAACCTGGTCAGGTGGAGCCTCATCCGCCCGCGCCTCGCCCGACCTGCTTCATCGCGCCAGGGTCCGCACCCCCTGTGCCGAGGGCTCCCGATCTGGACGCCGTGGTAAGCCGCCGTTCGCGGGCCGGTCAGAAGTTGATCGTGTAGTCCGAGGTGCCAGGATCGTTGAAATTCCGCGGTTTCCCCGCATGCTCAGAACGGCCGTGCAACTCGCGTGCCACTTGAAGCAGGGCCCAGGACACGTTCGTGACACGTGCCCTGGAGGGGTACGACAGCACCCGTCAAGGAATCCTTCTGCCCTCCCAGCACCCCGGCAAATCGCGAGCTACGGCACACTACGGGGCGAACCCTGTACGCCTCGTGGTCCGGGGAACCGGTATGTCGTCAGGCACGAAGGTCTGACCACGCACCTGTCGGACGAGAGTACGCCGCTTGGCACGGGGGCCGCCGACGCGCCGGGTGCAAGCAGCCGTGCGCGGTTCAAGTTTCTGTGCCACAATCGTGACTGTCGATCTTGAACTGCACACCTCCGCACCGATGGGAGCCCCATGGCCGTCATCCAGCCCCGCAACCACGAGGAACTGCAGCAGCAACTCTCGCGGATGCACCTTGCACCCTGGTGCTTCGAGAATGCGCTTGCGGCTGGCGCCGCCGAGGCATCCTCCTACTCGTCCGGAGCGCCGACCATGGCTGCAGAGTTCGGTCGATGGTCTCGCACCGTTGAAGAACTTCACCATGGGATTCTTGGACTGCAGCGCGGCTGGGAACGTGCGGATCCGATGAACCAGCCGACGTGGATCAACCCCAATCTCAACACCGCGCTGGTAGTCAGCAGCGGTGATGTGAATACCGGCGAGGCGACTTTTGGGGATCCCAGCAACCGCAACCCCAAGGGCAAGACGTTCGGCGCACTCGTCGCCGCCAACGAGGAGGCGTCACTTTTCGACACGGTCGTGTCAGGCGAGATGGTCGACATCACGGAGACCTGGGTTTTCCTCTACAACCAGCGCCAGGGGTACGTCTTCTCAGAACTCTCCCTTCCGATCGTCATGCCCGGCGCGTACATCGAGAACTGGCGGGCGCGGCTCTTGCTGCCTCGCTTCGACGGTGGAACCAGGAAGTTCGAAGCCCCCGTGCACGACATCCCCGATCAGGATTTCAACTTCAAGATCCAGCGCCGCTGATCCGGCCGAGACCGAACCCTTACCTGCATCATGAATCGATTCTTCGTTCCGTCGCGCCTTCAGATGGCGCGGAGTATCCGCGGGCTGACTGCCACCGCCCTCTCTCGCGAGGTCGACGTGTCCCCAGAGTGGCTATCAAAGGTCGAGCGCAATCGCACGACTCCCAGCGATGAACTCGTCGCTCGGACCGCGCACGCCCTGAATCTACCTACACGATTCTTCTACCGCGACAACCCGACGCTCCCCGAATCAGACGAGTTCCACTTTCGCGCGTCCTCGAGGCTCGCACAGAAGGACGAGAGCGCAGCGCGCGCTCTCGCCTCGCTTGCATCGGAACTCTCAGAGTGGATGGACGCCACCTATGAGCTGCCGACACCTGGAATCCCAGACCTGCAGGAGCTCACCGACATCGAAATGAATGCGGGACCAGAAGTCGCCGCCGAGTCGCTGAGGTCACACTGGGGCTTGGGCACAGCTCCCGTCAAGAACATGGTCGCAATGCTCGAAGCGAAGGGCGCTCGGGTCTTCTCTGTGAGCGGCACATACCAGGCGATCGATGCCTTCTCGTTCCGACACAACGGGAAGGCAGTCATCTTTCTCAATCCAACAAAGACTGCCGAACGGTTGCGATTTGACCTTGCCCACGAGCTTGGGCATCTCATCATGCATGGCGGCACGCTACTCGAACCCGATCGCAAGGTTCGGGAGAGACAGGCAAATGACTTCGCCTCAGCATTTCTCATGCCACGAGGAGGGATGCTCGGAACGCTGCGAGGCAACATTACAGTGGATCAGATTCCGATTCTGAGAGACGAGTGGCGAGTCAGTGGCATGGCGGTTGCAGTCCGACTCCATCAGCTCGGCGTGATCACCGACTGGACATATAGACTCATATGCCAGGAACTTGCACGGCGAGGTTTCCGCCGCAGCGAACCGGGTTCGAAGCTAATTCCCGAGTCGTCGAGCCTCTGGTCTCAAGTACTTGCGGACCTACGGGAACAGAAACTCGGATTCCCCTACCTTGCCGACCTGCTGGATGTTCGCCCAGCCGACGTACGCTCGCTGTTGGTCGGGCTCGTTCCCATGGCACTCGAGGGCGACGGTCGCTCCGGCCGCTTCAGTAGCGGAGCAGATCTCCGGCTTGTGTCGAACTGAGAAGCACCCGAGCAATAGCCGACCGGTTCCCGCGCATGAAAGGAATCACGCTCGCCCAACGGTAGTGGACACCTATCTCATCCTCTGCTTCGACCACACCTCTAGCAGCACAAAGCGACAACATAAGCTGTCTCATAGCAGGCAGTTCTGACCCGACCCAAAACTGTCGCACCAAGAGCCTTCAACGGTACAGCGCGTTCGGATCGCACCTCCCGGCCGGCATGTCAGCCCGGCAGACCTTCCTCTTCGAGCCAACGGCGATGCTCCTCATCCACCGTGGCCCAGTGAGACGCAACTTCGGCACGGACGCAGAAAACATCCCCAATTCGGCCGGCAAGTCGGTCCCGAATTCGATCGCGCACATATGCAGGAAACTCCGCGTACTGCTCCTCAACTGCTTCTGACCCCTGAAAGAGGGCGATGCCCACATTCTGGTAGCCGCCTTCGCGACTACTCCATGGAATTCCGGCCTCGTCCGCGGTCATCCAACGAACATCGAACCTCTCGGCCAGCAACTCCACCGCCGCGCTGATCTCGAGAGCTTCGCCGCCCCACCAGCCGATCTCATCCTGCGTCGGATCATACACCGCAATACCCGCTTGACCGGGACCGAGTTCAGAGCCTGATGGGGCTATCACGAGTGCCACGTCCCTCCACTGGAAGGCAAGTCCGCCAACCACCCGCCACTCCCGCTCATGCTCCCAGGAGTAGCGACCGGGTGCGACGAGGTCGACGTACGGCGTTACATTCCAGAAGGAGTGATCCCATGAACTCTCCTCGATAAGACTGTCCTTGATCCCATTGAGCGCCCTTAGCGAGATACTTCCTTCGTCGAGATACCACACACGCTGCCCTCCGGCGGCTCGCACGAAGTCTTTTCGAAACGCGATGCCATACTCGGCATACTTTCGCATTCGGGGAAGTTCTGTTAGCGGCATCTCAGTCAGGCAAGTTGATAGGTGTTGTTCGCGCACCATCCACAGACTCTTCGTAAAGCCGTGAGGCTCGCGCGCTTCGAGGATGCCGTTCGCGAGAATACTACCAAGCGCTTCTTCGTCGCTCGTGAGGTGGACAAGGAAGTTCGACAGATCCCGCGCATTCGGGTGCTCAGGTGTTCCAAGGAATTCAGGCGCAATGTCTGGGGGCTGGTAGTTCACCGGGCACTCTAATCGGCGCTGCCGAGACTGGACGCAACTGCGGCAAACTCCTCGAGCGCCCCGGTTAGGTCCTCGACGATCTCGCGAGCGATGACCTCCGGCGCGGGCAGGTTATCGAGGTCTTCGAGGGACTCGTCACGTAGCCATGTGATGTCGAGGTTGGCCTTTTCCCGTGTGATGAGTTCGTCATACGTGAACGACTTGAACATGGAAGTCTCGACGCGTTCGTCATGCGGCTTGCCTGGTGCGTACAGGTCGACGAAGTCGTCAAGGTGTGCACGGGTGAGCGGATTCTGCTTGAGCGTGAAGTGCTGGTTGGTGCGCAGGTCGTACACCCACAGCTTGCTCGTCCACGGCGTCTCCGACGCGGGCTTCTTGTCGAAAAACAGCACGTTTGCCTTGACACCCTGCGCGTAGAACAGGCCCGTCGGCAGACGCAGCAGCGTGTGCAGGTCGAAGTCGTTGAGCAAACGGCGGCGCAGGGTCTCGCCGGCACCGCCCTCGAACAGCACGTTGTCCGGCAGGACGACTGCGGCACGGCCGTTGATGTCCAGGATCGTCATGATGTGCTGGAGGAAGTTGAGTTGCTTGTTCGACGTCGTCACGACGAAGTCCTGCCGCTCGACCGACCGGTCGTCTGTGGCCTCGCGGCCATCCGCGCCGACCATCGTCAGCGACGACTTGGTGCCAAAGGGTGGGTTCGCCAGGACGACCGACCAACGCTTGCCGGGGTCTGCTGCGAGGGAGTCCTTGACCTCGATGAGGGAATCGCCGTTGGCCTCACCGATGCCGTGCAGCAGCAGGTTCATCGCCGCGAGACGTGCCGTGCCATCGACGAGCTCGGTGCCGCGAACGAAGCCATTGCGCAGGTGCTCGCGCTCCGGCGGTGTCATCGACTCCGCGCCGCGCGACGCATACTCGTGCGCACCGAGGAGGAAGCCACCGGTACCGCATGCCGGGTCGACGACGCTGTCCTCCACGGTGGGCTGGACGCAGTCGACCATCGCGGAGATCACCGATCGGGGGGTGAAGTACTGGCCCGCACCCGATCCCTTGTCGGAGGCTCCCTTGGCGAGCAGCGACTCGTAGGCGTCACCGTTGATGTCGGTGCCGGCGCGAGACCACTGCTCCTTGTCGATCAGATCGTGGATCAGGCGCTTGAGCTTCGCCGGGTCCTGGATCCGGTTCTGGGCCTTACGGAAGATCGTGCCCAAGGTGCCCGGTTGTCTGCCAAGGCCCTGTAGCGTGAGCGTGTACTCGGTCTCGAGCGCGGCACCCTCCGCGTCGAGGAGACGCTGCCACGAGTACTCCTCGGGCACGATCTGTTCAGGCCTGAGCTTCCGGGTCGCGCGCTCGTGCGCCATCTTCAGGAACAGCAGATACGTCAGCTGTTCGGTGTACTCGATGACGCCAACACCGTCGTCACGCAGCACGTGGGCGTACGACCAGATCTTGTCAACAAGCCGTCGTGCGTCAGACACCGGCCATCTCCTCAACTCGCTCGATGTCGGACTCAGTACCCGCCAGCTGTCCCGAGAACGCCGCCGCGAGCACTGAACGGCGCAGGGCGTCAGCACGTCGGCGTGCTGTTGTCACGGTCGTCATAGTCCCGCGCACTGCGTAGGCAAGGTCGTCGACGCGCGCGATGAATGCGGCTTGATCCTCAAGGCTTGGGAGAGGAACGAGAATTCCGAGAAGGTCCTTCTGGTTGACCTTGTAGATGCCTGCTGTCGTGCGGGCCCGGCGTTCGATTTGGGACCGCACTGTGCGGGAGTTCCAGATGGCGGTGAGGAAGTCGGCCCGCATGAGGTCGGGGTTCGGTCGCATCCGAATCATGGTGTCGGGGTAGGCAACGGGGTCCGGATCATCGATGACGCGAGCCGCCCGGCCCACGAGCCTCAAGCTGCCATTGCCGCGCGCGGCGAACACGTCGCCCCGCGCGACGAGGAAAGAGGCCGCGTCAGCGGCAGTCCAAGCACCCGTCTTGCGCTCCGCAGGGTCGATCACACCGTCACGCATGGCAGTCAAGCGAAGCACAGGGAAACCTTCATCGGCAGTGGGTACCGACCTGCCGTTACTGAGCGGTGTACCGAGGACATCGCCGAGCGTGTGCGTTGGAGCATCAGCGAGCTCTGAAGCTGTGGCGATCGCAGCGTCGACGGTGAGCCCGAGCCGGGCCTCGGCTCTGGCCAACTGAGTGGTGCCCGCGTCGAGGCGGGAGAGGTGGTCTTCGAGGATTTCGACGATCCGCCTCTGCTCCTCAAGCGGCGGAACGGGGACCTGCACTGTCGCGAGGTTCTTGCGCGAGACCCGCTTGCGGGTCGTCCCTGACTGCAGTTTTGCGATCCGCTCGTGGACTTGCGGTGAGTTGATCGCCCACATCAGATACCGCGGGTAGACGTCTCGGCGCCGTGGCCGAAGGATAGCGACATCGACAGCGGTCACCGCGCGCCCAAGGATGGCCGGGGCGAGGCAGGCTCGCCCAATCGGGTCCGGCATCCGTGCAATCAGCACATCGTCTGGCTCGATGAACGTGCAGTTGAGGCGCGCTGCTTGGTCGTCCCGCATCCAGCGGTCACTTCGGTCGCGGAACACGCCGACTCCCACGTCGGCAAGTTGCGTGAGTCGCACTCCGCCCGAAGGGTCTTGGTCTTTCGACTCGACCCAGTCACCATCGACGAAGAGTCCACCCTGGGCGAGGCTGGCGACCGCCTCTACACGCCATCCAGTGGGAAGCATGATCACGCCGTGAGTTCCTGATTGAGTTGCTCAAGGAGTTCCTCCGCGTCGTCGCCGAGGTCACGGAGCGCGCCGTCGACGCCGCCGCGTTCGTCGAAGGGTGCTTCGTCGAGGTCGTCGGCGGTGATGCCGGCGGAGTTGGAGATCACGTCGACCATCCGGTCGAGCCACCACCTTTGCGTGTCGGTGAATCTGGTCCCGGCCTGTTCCTGGGCGAGGAGCCAGCCGGCGTACCGGTCGGCGGCGACGTCGGCGAACGGGATCAGTTCGGGGTCTGCGCCGAGGGTATAGCGGACCAGAGACACGACGTCCGTGAGGCGGGACCTGTCGCGGTGACGTACGCGACCCGCGTCGATCTGCTCGTAGGCGGCCCAGATGAGGTCTGGGGTCCAGTTGTGCGGCGGCCTGGAGATGCGGTCCGCGAGCTCCTTGATGGCCTCGAACGGGACGCGGCGGGTCTTGGCTTCGTCCATGATCTGGATCGCGGTGATCTCGGACCTATGGGTAGTCAGGTAATCGAACCAGTCTTCGACGAGCGACCTCGCTCGTTCGGGGTCGACGACGCCGTAGGCGTCGATGAGCTCGTCGGCGTTGTACTCGTCGATGATCTGGTCGTGTGTGCGGCGCAGCTCCATGATCCTGGTTCGGAGGTCTGGGTTCGCCGCCAACGGTTCGATCGCCGTCTCGATGAGCTGCTCGATGACCTGGGTAGGGGTAGCGCCCTCGCCGGCGTCGTGGAGTGTGGCGGCCTGCTTGTCGGCGTCGACAGCGCCGACCAACCCACGCACGATTTGTTTGAGGGACCCGCCGGCGGCCTTGTCGAGCTCGGCACGCTCGTCCGGGGTCAGCTGCAGCTCGAGGGCGGAGAGGCGTGAGGCGAGGGTGGCGACCTCGTCCTCGGTGATGGTCAGGTTTGCCGTCTTCTTGAGCAGCTGTTCGAGTGAGACTGACTTCTGCCGGTTCAGGGGCGGTTCGACGAAGTCGTGCTCGGTGACCCCGACGGCGTCGACGATCACGAAGCGGGTCTTCTGCTTCGCGGCGGGGTCCGGGGTCACGGCCTGGAAGTCCGCGGGGGCGATGGTGCGGGCGCCGCGGCCCTTCATCTGCTCGAAGTACTGCGCCGTCTTCACGTCCCGCAGGAAGAAGACGCACTCCAGTGGCTTCACGTCCGTGCCGGTGGCGATCATGTCGACCGTGACCGCGATGCGCAGCTTCGCCGAGGTGCGGAACGCCTGCAGCTGGCCCTTGGGGTCGTTGGCGGCGTAGGTGATCTTGGCGGCGAACTCGTTGCCCTTGCCGAACACCTGCCGCACCAGGGTGACGATCTGCTCGGCGTGTGCGTCGTCCTTGGCGAAGATCAGTGTCTTCGGCACCGCCGTGCGGCCCGGGAAGATCTCCGTGAACAGCCGGTCGCGGAACGTCCCGAGGACCAGGCGGATCTGGTTCGGGTTTGTCACCGCGCGGTCGAGCTGGCCGGCGGTGTAGTCGACGTCTTCGTCGATCTGCTCGATGCGCTGCACCCGGGTGCGCTTGTCGACCTTCGGGACGTACACGCCGGCTGGAAGGGTGGCGCCCTCGTCGGTGACCTTGGTTCTGATGCGGTAGATGTCGAAGTCGACGTTCACCTGGTCAGCGACGGACTCCTGATAGGTGTACGAGGAGACGAGGTTCTGGCGGAAGAACGCGAAGGTCTGCTTGCCGGGAGTCGCTGTCAGGCCGACGACGTGGGCGTCGAAGTAGTCCAGGACCCCCCGCCACACGCCGTAGATGGACCGGTGGGCCTCATCGACGATGACCAGATCGAACGTCTCGGGCGGCATTCCCGGGCTGTAGGAGACCGTGACCGCCGAGTCGGGAGTCCAGTCGTCGAGCTGCGGGTCGTCTGTGCCGGCGACGTCGTTGCCGTTGAGGACCTTGAACACGCGCTGGATCGTGGAGATCACCACGTTCGAGGATCCGAGCATGCCGGCACCGGTGAGCTTGTCGACGTTGTAGACCTCGGAGAAGCGCCGACCGTCGTCGGGCGTGGTGTAGTTCTGGAACTCCGCGAGGGTCTGGTCGGCGAGGTTGTTGCGGTCGACCAGGAACAGGATCTTGGAAAAGCCACCGTACTTCAGCATTCGGTACGCCAGTGTGACGGCCGTGTAGGTCTTACCTGCACCTGTAGCCATCTGGATCAGGGACCGATCGAACCTCTGCTGAGCCAGCGACAGCTCGGTGCCCTTGATCGCCTTGATCTGCGCGGGGCGCAGCGGGGCCTCGTCCAGTTCGGGGAGGTCCCGGATCTTGGCACGCCAGGTCGGGTGCTCCAGATCGGCGTCTGCGTCACGGCTAACGCGCGCGAGCGTTCCGGGTTTCGGGAAGTTGAAGATCTTCCGGGCCCGCGGTTCCGGGTCGTACCCGTTGGTGAAATGAGTCTCCGATCCCGATGCCTCGAACACGAACGGCAGACGACCCTGGACTACCCGGGCCCGCTTGCGGTGCGCGTGCGGAAGTCCGGTGGCGTACATGGCGGACTGCCACTCAACGCCCGAGAGCGTCGTGCCCTCGGGCTTCGCCTCGATGATGCCCACGACCTTCTTCTCGACGTAGAGGAGGTAGTCGGCGCGGCCGTGACCGGAAGCCATCACTGCCTCGCGGACCGCGATACCCGGTCCAGCGAAGAGGTTCAGAGCCTTGCCGTCTTGGACAATCCAGCCTGCGGCTCGCAGCTGGGCGTCGATTAGGACACGCGCGCGCTGCTCGGCTGGGATGCGGACCTCGTCGGACACGTGCTCGAGTCTACGAAGAACGGGTGCCCTTCTGCGAGGAATTCCCCTCTGACGTCGGATTTCACCCCGCTGATTCGGCAGCGTGTCCAATGCAAGTGGAGCGCACGGGTAGGTGGACACGGAA
Organism: Isoptericola sp. NPDC058082; assembly: GCF_042885055.1. Lineage (NCBI taxonomy): Bacteria > Bacillati > Actinomycetota > Actinomycetes > Micrococcales > Promicromonosporaceae > Isoptericola > Isoptericola sp. NPDC058082. Next base: position 26,137 of record NZ_JBHVSQ010000012.1, read on the forward strand.
CACGGCAGACACTCCACTGCGTTCGGGGCGCAACTTCGCTCGGCGATGTAGCCCGCGGGTAGCACTACGCTCCCCCGCCGTCTGCCCTCGGGACGAACCTCCAGCCCGCCGTCGAGGCGCACGTGGGTCACCGTCCAGCGGTCGCCGTTGCGCACCCACCCGTGTGGCCCGGCGCGTAGGCGGCGGTCGTTGCGGCGCGTGACGATGACGTCGCCAGCGGAGGCGCGCGCGTCGTCGCGCAGGACGACGTCGCGACCGGCCGAGGTCAGGCCGGAGCGGATGCGTTCGGCGCGGGCGCGGTCGTTGAGCTGTCGGACGGTCTCGGCGGACTCGGTCACGAGGATGCTCGCCCTGCCGTGCTCGGTGTCGTGGCGCCAGGCGGTGTAGGCGGCGTCGACCATCTCGTCGGTGCTGCCCTCGCGGAGTCGGCCATGCGACTCGTACCGGTCAACGACGGCGGGGTCGCCATCCCGCAGGCGCAGCGAGGCGGTCTTCTCCCACTCGTGGACGAACCGGTGCACCTCGGACAGCCGCGGCACGTCGTCGCCGCGCGCGGACACGAGCATCGCGAAGGCGCCGCCGGCGTCGACGGACTGCAGTTGGGCCGGGTCGCCGACGAGGACGACCTTCGCACCGACCCGCGTGGCGCGGGTCGCGATCGTGTCCAGGGCTCGCGTGGAGGCGAGCGTGGCCTCGTCGACGATGATCAATTGGTCTGGTGCGAAGTCCGCGCGCCCGCGACTGTGGTCGTGAATCCACTTTGCGGTGTTGTCGCAGGGTATGCCGAGATCGCCAGCCAGTACCTGAGCTGCCACGGCCGACGGCGCCATCCCCACCACGCTTCCCCGCCCGTGCGCTGCGATCCATCCCGCCGCCAGGGCACACATCGCCGTCGTCTTGCCCGTACCGGCTGGGCCGACGAGCACATCCAGCCGCCGACCCGACGTCAACAGCTGCGCGACGGCGCGAGCCTGCTCGACGTCGAGCCGGACGCCGTCGGGCGCGCTGCCGGCAACGACGCGCGACGCCGTCGTCCGGCCAACGACCGGCCCACCGAAGTCGTCGGCGAGGCGCAGAAGCCGGTCTTCCATCGCCAGCAGCTCAGGGCTGGTGAACTTCTCGCTGTGCTGCGGGCGCAGGGTGCTCGTCCCGTCGGGTCGGCGCATCGCCGCGGGGGTGCTGGCCAGCTCGCCGGGCGTGAGCTGGACGGAGCGGCGCGTGGCGGCGTCCACCACGAGCGCGACGACCTGCTCGCGGTCGGCGGCGGTCGCCATCCGCCAACCCATTGTCTGCCGGGAGGCCTCGGCCCACAGGTTCCAGTGCGTCCAGGTGGCGCGCTTCTGCGAGACGACGTCGACGACCTGGGCGGCGACGTCGTCGACCAGATCCGGAGGGACGGCGTCCGCGCTGAGCACCCGTACGGACCCGCCGAGCGCCACGCGCCGCGCCCAGGCCGCCGCCTCGCTGCGGAGCACGGGCTGAGCTCGACGCCGCCAGTCCGCGGCCAGCTCCGCCAGGGAGTGGATGGTCTTCTCGGGACGTGTCTCGAGCGTGGCCTGCGCACGCAGCTTCACGACCTGCCTCGCGGACGGCCGGCGCCCGCGCATCGCGACGAACTCGTCGATGAGGCGGTCCTTGACGACCTCGATGTCGCGGCTGCGGGAGGAGAACTCCGCCAGAAGGTCATCGGGGACGCCGGCGATCTCCCACTGCGTCGACCTGTCTGGCCCGCGGTCACGCCGTTGCCAGGCGACGCCGAACGTGTTCGTGAGGCGGTCGGCCAGGATGGCGTTGTAGTGCTCGGACAATGCGACGACGGCGTGGTGCAGGGCGCGGGAGTCCAGCGTGCGCCACCGCCCGTCGTGAGCCGCCTTCACCTTGTTCGCGATCACCAGATGCGTGTGCAGCTGCGGATCGTTCGCCCGCGAGTCCCAGTGGTCATACGCCGTCGCCGCCACCCCCACCACCGGGACCTGCGCCACTCCCCCATGGCCCACCCTGGTGGCGGCGACCTCCCGCTCCAGGAAGTCCAACACCTGCGCGACGGCGTCGTGATGCGCCGCGACGACCAGCTCCTGCGTCGTCGCGTCCGCCAGGCCCCACAGCACCGACACCGACTTCGGCGCCGAGAAGGTCAGATCGAACCCTGCCGTCGCCGTCTGGCTACCGCGCGCCGCCTCCTGAATTCGGATCCGCGCCACCTCGGCATCGAACTTGGCCGCCGGCAGCGACCGATCCACACCCTGAACCCGGCGTGTTGTTCGTTCCTTCGCCGTCGGGTACTCCCGGAACGGCCGACCCAACGGCCCACCGGAGACCGGGTCCGCGCCGTGACCCAGCAGCGCCTGCAGCTGCGCCGGCGTCACCGTCGTCCCAGGCTGCAACGCGCCCTCGCCGAGGTGCTCAACCCCGCGCCCCATCCACACCCCGGGCGGCGTACCCGCCTCCGTGAAGTAGCGCGTGAACGCCGACGATTGCGGCCCGCTCCCGTCACCGGTCACGACCGACCGCAGCAGGTAGGAGTACCCCTGCCCTGCGGAGATCACTCGCAGCGAGACCGTCACACCTGACAGGTGTGCCCCGGCTCCCAGACTGTTCGACTCATCCCCCCGGGGAGCGTCAACTCGCTAGGAAGTCCGTCATGCGGGCGAACGGCACTCCCGTGATCCGCGGGCTGACCGGCGCTGGGTCCCTGACAACACCCGGAGCCAAGGAGACATCTCCGGGCAGGTTCCACTGACCCCCGCGCTTGATGACGACCAACCGTTCGCCCGCGGCGGCCATCGGCAACACCGCTTCGAGGAGCCAGCGCCGCGTGAAGAGAGCCGACTCGAGACGCTTGATCAGCCGCCGATTGACGGGTTCCTCAGTGATCTTCACGCTGCGGTAGGCGCACGCATTGACCAGGACGGCCTGGCCGCTGGCCACCAGGTCGCCGTAGTTCGTGCGGTCGTAGTACTGCGATACGAACGACCAGTCAGCATCCATCGGGTTGTCGACGCGATCAAGGTAGGTGCGGACTGCGTCATCGTCTGGGAACTCGGTCGGCGTCAGCTCAGCGCTATAGCCGCCGTTCGCACCGAGAATCACGACAGGCGCGTTCAGGACGTCGCCCACGTAGGGGTTCACCGGGTGATCGAGGTTGAAGCTGTGCGGCTCGGCAGCGAACGCATCGACGTCGAGACGATGTGCCCACCGACCGTCAACGTTGAGCTGCTGGCCCCGCCAGAACGTCACGAGGTCGTTGATCTCCACGCCGCACCTTCCCGAAGCCGAGGATGCGACCAACACGCGATCGCCGTGGTGGCCGATCCTACGGAGATCTTGTCCCGAACCTCGACAACATGGGAGGTGATTTCTCGGGCCTCCTGCCGAAGACCGCCGCCTCGGGTGCCAGACGTGTGGACGTCCCGCTAGCTGTACTTCCCGGGCTCGAAGCACGGGAGCTCGCGCTGGCGCACGCGACTATGGAGGCGCCGAGGCACGCAGCGAACGGTTGCGAGTCAAGTCGCCCATGCCGCTATTTGTGCCGGCTGCGGGGCGTCGCCCAACGTGTGTGCTGCTTCAACGTCGATGCGTTCACTGCAGGCCCGCGGGACGCACGCACTCAGAAGCCCGTGATTTCCGCGTCTTCGGCCGCCCCCGCTTCCATGAGCTCGAGCAACTCCGCCTCGCCGAGCTCTTGAGCCGGGTCGGCCGTGCCGTTCACGAAGCCGATGCCCTCATCGCGCAGGGCATCAAGGGGATCGCGATGGTCCTGTGGGTCCGTCCAGGTAAAGCCAGGCGAGATCGACCCGTCACTCTTGAGAACCCGGTAACCGTTTCTGCACTGCTCGCAGGCCGGCAAGTGGTTGCCCACCGCCTGAGGCGCGGTGCCCACGGCTGCAGCGAGATGGCCGTACGTCGTCCAGCGCCCCTGGGGAAGAACCTCGAGGATCGCGTGCAGCCCCGACCAGTCGAAAGCACCTGGTTCTGCCGGCTTCACGCCGCGGAACTCGGCGCGCACCTCCTCGAGCCGCCGCCCGTCAGCAGTTCGCCAGAATTTCCACCCATTGGTGGCCTTCTCCCGAAGGGCTCGTGCAGCGCCCGACGGCGAGTCGTAACGCCTTCCTTCGAGCTCGATGGCGCCATTCGCGAGGATCGTCGCCGTTCGCTCCTGCCACTGGCCTGAGCGCGGAGTGAGCCGAGCGCCGGGTTCCAGCAGTCCCGCCCCGACGAGATGCTTGATTTCTACCCAGTCGGGTGCCTTCGCCTGGGGGTCGACAACCTCGCCGTGGTGACCCACCGGCGTCGGCCAGATCTTGATGATGACATCGATCATCTCGGCGGTCCGGTCGTCGATCGTGTTCTCGTCCCAGTCCCGCCCCTCGGTGTCGACGACGAGGCGCCCGGTCATGTTGATCGTGTTGTGCTGCAGGAAGGCTGTCCGCTTCTTCGCCCAGCCGGCGTTCGACACCTTCGGGTTGAGTCGGTCTGTGAGGAGAGTCAGGTTGCCGAGCCGGTGGACATGCTCGGCGCGCTCCTGCTGAGCTTCGATCCCGTCGACAGGCCAGAAGTCGCTCCACTTCTGAGGCAGCACGTGTTCGATCGGATAGCCCTTACGGTCCAGCTGGGACTGGTTCGTCTCGAAGCGATACCAGTCCTCGACCGCTTCGAGGAGCATGCGCAGGCGAGCTCGGCGGAATCGGCGGTAGGCCGCCTCCGTGGCCAAGGCGGCACGAAGTTCGTCGTCTCCAGGCCAATACGTGCTCGTGACGTTCAGGCGCGCGAGGTGCGCTATCACGCGATCGGCAAGATCGTCCGTGGCCGTGCTGGAATGCGTCTTGATCAGGTCGGCGACGACGCGGCCCAAGTCGGCGCTCGTCAGGCGTAGCAGCACGCGCCGCATCACCCAGCTCTCTGCTGCCGACACGATCGCGTAAATCGTCGCGGCGCTCAGATCGCGGTCCGGCTCGTGCAGCCAGATGAGCAGTGGCTTAAGGAGCTCCATATTGTTCGCGGCCATCCGGTAGACGGCCATCTCCACCATGTCGAGCTGGCGTGACGACTCCTGCGCAGCGAGTGTCCAGGCCTCGTACTGTTCCGCCTGCTTCCTGATGGCTGGTAGCAGGTCCTCCATCTTCTGCCCGGCTTCGTGCTCGACATAGTGCTTGAACCGCGTGAACGTTGACTGTGGACCGATCTCTTCGCCGGTACGCGCCACAAGCCACTGGTTCAGGAATAGCGAGCTCCGCCCGATCGTGTAACGGCCGACGCTGACCGTTCTCTCCCAGAACTTCGTCTCGAATGGCCAGTCACGGCTGTACGCCTTGCCGGTGTCACCGCCCTCCGCACGCAGCCTCTGGAACACGTAGTTGCGGATGAGGTCCGCAGCAGTCAGAGGCGTTCCGCGCGCGTTGAGGGTCTCGAAGATCTCCTGCGAGTTCTCCGCTGCGGTCAGGTCGATCGTGACCAGTTGAAGACCCCGCGTCATGACGGTCACAAGTGCGTCGGAGCGCCGGACAAACTCCGGGGTGTCCGGCTCACCGAGCCACTGACCGATCTCGCCCGCGAAGTACGCGTGGCCTCTCGCGAGCTTCGATTCGGCGTGCTTGAGCGAGGAGTACGGGACAGGTGCCTCCGCGGACATGACCTCGTCGAACGGTTCCCTGTCACGGTTGGCATGCCGGATCTTCAGCCCGCTTTCCCCGGGTGGGACGTAGACCGCATCATTGTGCGTCAAACGCTGAAGCTGCGCCGACAGGAGGTCGGCGCCTGTGTCTTCGAGCACGGCCGCTGCAGCGTCCATCATCAACTGAAGAGTTGTGAGCCGCTGCTGGCCGTCGATCACGTCCCGCGTCGCGATTATCCCGACGGCGTTCTCCTGCGCCTGGACCACCACGGCGCCCAGAAAGTGTGTGGCGTTCACGTGCGGCTGTTCGAGCCTCAGCTGTGCGACACGGCGGACGTCCTGCCAGAGCGGCTCCCACTGCTCTTCCTCGTCCCACACGTAAGGCCGCTGGAACAGGGGGATCGCGAAGTGCTGCGGCAGCCCGAAGATCTCCATCGGCGTCCGGACGAACGTCTCCATGGCTCCATCCTGCAACAGGCCCGCGGATCCTCCTTGGACCTCATCGGCAACGACGCAGAAATCCGGGGGCGGCGCCTGAAACTTCACCCCGCCCGGCTCGGCCAACACGGCGCGTCACTTCGCGCCGCTCAGGTCTTGCAGAACGGGTCTTTGGACCGCTCCCGCGCCGCAATCGCCCCGCTAACATCGGGCGATGAGGTACGAGGCGAACATCCCCGAGGGCCAGCACCTCGGGAACTCCAGCAAGGACTCTGGAGCCCAGTCCGGGTTGCTCTTCGACGACGAAACCGGCGAGCTGAGAGGGCATGCGACATGGCGGCGAGTCGACGACGCAGAGCCGGTCGAGGGACCGTGGGGTGATCCGCTCCTCGGTGGTCAGCAGGACACCCGCACGCAGGAGAAGCGCGATGCTGATGCGGAGCTCGCCGGGCGACTCGCGGAGCTCGTCGTTGTGCTGGCCATCAAGGGAGCCATCGCGGCAACTCCGCACGTGAAGCGGTACTGGGGTACGACGCTATTGCCGCGGCTCAAGGAGTTGCGGCAGCGGCTCGCGGCCTTTCGTCTGCCGAGGTTCACACTCGGTGCGACACGCGCGAAACGCGCATTGGAGCTCGAAGCGGCCAGCGAGATCGTGGGCTCCCAGCTCACCGTCTTGGAGGCCGAACCCGCGCTGGTGATGACGAAGGCTGAGTGGGACACAAGGCTGCGGGCGATGCTCGCGATGGAGGCGTTCCGCGACACACAGTTCGACATCCTGCGCCGTGCCACGGTCGTGGACCCAAAGCTGATCATCGCTGGGGAGGACTCAGATGAGAGACTGACGCCTCGGGAACTCGCAGGTCATCTGCAGCGCGCGTTGGGTAGCAACCACGAGGCGCTAGACGAAAGCCTCATCGTTGCGTTGGTCGAGGCCCTCCGCCGGCATGAGCAAGCGAGCGAGCGTAGGCGGCAGATCGGCCGAATCGACCGGTAGTCGATGACGCCCGTGATCGGGGCTGGAGTTTGCACGGTGACTCGACCAACCACGTACGAAGCCAGAGCTCGTCGATGCCGAAGGCCTGGTGGCGAAGTCGTCGCGCTCTTCGTCGTCGTCACGAATGCAAGCGGGCGAAGTTCGGCCCGGTGAGGGCCGTCACCGGTCGAAGACGCGCGCCGCGATGCTCCCCAAGCCACGGACGAGCCAGAGGATGCCGCGTCCGACGTTCACGACGAGGCTGATGAGGTCGAAGAAGTCCAGGACTCGAGCGATGCCGCGCCCGAGGGCTCGGAACGGTCGCCACACCTGATACCAGAAGCCTCATCGCGGCCGGTTCGGCAGGTTCACGACCGAAGAGTGCCACACACGGCCCGCTCTCGGCCCGCCCGACCAAAGGCCTCGGTCGCACGGGCCGCTAAGGTATTTCGCATGCGAAGTGACGACACGACGTCGGTCGAGGCCGAGGAGCTGCGGATCCAGATCCCGGCGGGCGGGTGGGTCGTCGGCACGGTGCGTAAGCCCGCCGACGAGTCGCCGCGCGGCGTCGTGGTGATCCACCCCGCGACGGCGGTCCCCGAGCGCCTGTACACCGGGTTTGCGGAGTTCCTCGCCGCCAGCGGTTACGTCGCGATCACCTACGACTACCGCGGCACGGGCCGGTCCGGCAGCCCGCGCAAGGATCGCGGCCTGCGCATGCGGGACTGGATGTCCGACGACGTCCCCGCGGTCGCTGCGTGGGCCCGCCCGCGGTTCGGTGACGTGCCGCAGCTCGCCATCGGGCACAGCATCGGCGGGCACGCGCTCGCGCTGGGCAACGGCTCGCGAGGCCTGGCCGGGTTCGTGACGGTCGCGTCGCACGTCGCCGGGACGGCCACGATCCCCGACCGGCGCGAACGAGCACGCGTCCGGCTGATCCTGCGGGCGCTCGGGCCCGCGGCGGCGCGGGTGCTGGGCTACGTGCCCGGGCGCCGCATGGGCCTCGGGGAGGACATGCCCGCCGCCGCGATGCTCGAGTGGAGCCGCTGGTCGACCATGCCGCACTACTTCTTCGACGACCCGACCATGAGCGCCGCCGCGGACGCCGCGCGCGTCACCGGCGACGTCCTCGCCGTCGGGTTCACCGACGACCCGTGGTCCACCCCCGCGCAGATCGACGCGATCACCGACCGCCTGACCGCCGCCCGGGTCGAGCGACGCACGTGGAGCCCCGCCGACGGCGGCGTGGACACGATCGGGCACCTGGGCTTCTTCCGCCGCGGCCTGCGCGACACGCTGTGGCCCGAGCTCCTCGCCTGGCTCGACGCTCGCGCCGAGGCCGCGCCGATGCAGGAGGACGGCAACGTCCGCTTCCGCGCCAGGAAGCCGCGCCGATGACGCGCCGCCCGCCGCGCCTGGTGTTCCTCACCATCGCGGCGGAGCGCCAGCTGCGGCGCTGGATCTCGCGGCGCGGCGCGCACACCGCCGGGAACGGCGGCCAGGGCTTCGGCGCCCCCGCCGCCGGCGTTCTGCTGCACCTCGCCGACCACCCCAGCCCGACCATCGGCGAGGTGACCGCCGCGCTGCAGGCCTCCCCCGCCGGCGCCAGCGGCCTGCTCGCCCGCATGGAGCGCGCCGACCTCGTGCGCCGTCGTGCCGACCCCGACGACCGCCGCACCGTCCGCCTCGACCTCACACCCACCGGCACCGCCGCGCTGGACGACGTCCGCGCAGCCCTCGCCGAGGTCAACGACCGCCTCACCGAGGGCTTCACCGACGACGAGCTCGCCACCGTCGCCCGTTGGCTCGAGCACGTGAAGCACGCCCTGGGGTGAGGGCGGGACTACTTCACCGCCCCGGACGTGATGCCCGAGATGATCTTGCGCTGCGCGATGACGAAGACGACGAGCAGGGGCAGGCTCATGAGGATGACGTAGGCGAAGATCAGGTGCCAGTTGTCGAGATAGAGCCCCGCGCTGGCCACCTGGAACAGGTTGAGCGGCAGGGTGTCGAGCCGTCCGCCGACGACGAAGAACGCGTAGAAGACGTCGTTCCACACGTAGAGGCAGATGAGGATCGTGGCGGTGGAGAGCACGGGCACGAGCAGCGGCAGGATGATCAGGCCGAAGACGCGCAGGGGCCCGGCACCGTCCACGCGGGCGGCCTCCTCCAGCTCGTGCGGGATGGTCCGCACGAACCCCGTGACGAAGAAGGTCACCGTGGACATGTACATGCCCATGTAGACGCCGATCATGCCGATGGCCGTGCCGGCGAGGCCGAGCTGGCGCAGCAGCAGCACGATGGTCACGACGGCCGGGGGAAGCACGATGCCGCTGATCGCCAGGGCGTAGAGCACGGCGTAGCCACGGGTGGTCCGCCGGGCCAGCACCCAGGAGGCGAGGGAGCCGAGCACGAGCACGCCGATGACGGCGGGCACCATGATCAGCAGGCTGCCGAAGAAGCCGGCGGGCACGCGGCCCTGGTCCCAGACGGCGGAGAAGTTCTCGAGGTACTGCCACGTGGTGGGCAGCGAGAGGTTGGGGTTGAGCGCCTCGGCCTGGGTCTTGCCGGCCGTGACGACGACGATCCACAACGGCATGCCGATCAGCACGACGACGGCGAGCACGGCGGCGACGGGCTGGACCCGACGCCAGCCCCCGGTCCGCGCGCCGGTCGCTCGACGCACGGTGCGGGTGCGGGTGCTCAGGTGAGCGGTCTGCGCGGTCACAGGACTTCCTCCCGCTTGCGAAGGGTGCGGATGACGGGGAACGCGAGGGCGACGACCACGACGAACAGGACGAGGCTCATCGTCGTGGCCTGCGCGAACAGGCCCTGGCCGAACGTGCGGAAGATGAAGATGTTGAGCAGCTCGGTGGTGCGGGCGGGGCCGCCGCCGGTGGTGGCCTGGACGATGTCGAAGCCGTTCATCGACCCGAGCAGGGCGGTCGCGACGTTGAACGTGATGGCCGGCGCCAGCAGCGGGAAGCGGATGTCGCGGAACGTGCGCCACGCGGAGGCGCCGTCGAGGCGGGCGGCCTCGAGCACGTCCTCGTTGATGGTCTTCAGCCCGGCCAGGTAGATGAGCATCGACAGGCCCATCCACTTCCAGGAGTGGATCAGGGCGACGACGAGCAGCGTCCACGTGGTGCTGCCCAGCCACGGGATCGTGACGTCGGTGCCGAGGAGGGTGCCGAGGACGCCGTTGACCGCGCCGTCCGGCTTGAGCATCGCCTGGAAGACGTAGCCGACCGCGAGCGCCGACATGATCACGGGGATGAAGAACATGACCCGCGCGAACCGGTTGACGCGGGTGTCGCGCTCGAGGAGGAGCGCGAGGAGCAGCCCGAACAGGTTCTGGAAGATCGCGACGAGCACGGCGTAGACGAGCGTGATCCGCAGCGAGGCCAGCAGCGTGCCGCTGCTGAGCAGGTCGGCGAAGTTGCGCAGCCCGACGAACGAGATCGAGGACTTGAAGCTCGACCAGTCCGTGAGCGCGTAGACGAAGTTGAAGATCGTCGGGACGAAGAAGAACACGCCCAGGACGACGAAGGCCGGCACGAGGAACCACGCGGGGTGGTTCTTGCGGGTGCGTTCGTCCCTGCCGGGCGCGGCGCGCCGGGGCTTCGCCGCCGGGCGGGCCGGGGCGCCGGTGCTGAGGGTCGCGGTCATCGGTGCATCACCTTTCAGGGGTGGCGGGGGGGGGGGGAGACCACCCCCACACCCCAAGTGGTTTCCCGCCCGGGGGAGGAAACCCCCAAATCCCCGGAGAGGGCGGAACGGGGGAAACTGGCTCCTGTTTGT
>NZ_JBHVSQ010000012.1:36969-47217 GCF_042885055.1 Isoptericola sp. NPDC058082
GCCGGGGCGGGCGCACGCCCGCCCCGGCACCGCGGCTGGTCTCAGGCCGGGGTCAGAAGCCCTCGACGCCCTGGGCGCGGGCGAGCTGGGCGAACTGGTCCTGGGTCTGCTGGGCGACCTGCTCGGGCGTGGTGGTGCCCTGGATCATGTCGGCCAGGTAGATGTACAGGTCGGGGTTGGCCACGGCGAGCGACTGCATCGACCCGACGGAGTCGGCGAGCGAGGCGTGCACGTCCTGCAGCGCCTGCGGCACGCCGTCCGGGGTGGGCACGTCGGGCTGGAGCGAGACGGTCTCGCGGTCGGCGACGAAGTCGGCGTAGCCGTCCCCGAGCCAGAACGACAGCAGCTGGCGGGCCGCGGCCTCGCGCGTCGCGTCCCCGGTCTTGAACGCGACGAGCGCGTTGGACTGGTCGGGGATGACGGTCGCGACGTTGCCGCCGGGCGAGATCGGGAAGAACCCGATCGTGTCGTCGAGCTCCGCGGTGTCCGCCTTGGCCTGGAGCTGGCCGAAGAACGAGTTGACCTGCACGGCCATGGCCGCGTCGCCGGCGAGCAGCGCGTCGGCCTGGTCCTCCAGCGTGGCGGTCTTGATGTCGTCGTTGAACAGGCCGTCGTCGATGAGGCCCTGGTAGGTCTCGATCGCGCCGAGGATCGTCGGGTCGGTGAACTTCTCCTCACCGGTGTTGACGCGGTCCCACAGGCCGTCGGCCGCGGCGTCGGCGAGCTGGACCTGCACCCACCACTGGGTCGCCCACCGGTCGCCGGCCATCTCGAAGAACGGGGTCTCGCCCTCGTCCTTCAGCGTGCGGCCGAGCTCGACGAACTCGTCCCAGCTCTTCGGGGTCTCCGTGACGCCGTGCTCGGCGAAGACCTCCTTGTTGTAGTAGACGCCCTGCACCGCCGGGCTCGTGATGAGCGCCGCGTACCGGGTGCCGTCGAGCGTGCCGGTGATGTCCTTGACCTCGGGGCTGTAGGAGTCGAGCCAGGGCGCGTCGTCGAGCGGCTGCAGGTTGGTGGGGGCGTTCAGCGCGGTGAGCATCGACGCCGTCGGCTGCCAGAACGCGAGGTCCGGCTTGTCGCCGGTGGCGACCTTGGTCTGGATGCCCTGCTCGTACGGGTCGGGGATCGTGACGATCTCGACCTTCGCGCCGGTGGCCTCCTCGAACGCCGCCGTGACCGCTTCGGGCACGGTGTTGGAGTTCTGGGCCGCCCAGATCGTCAGGGTCGTGCCGGTGAGGTCGGCGGTCCGCTCCGGCCAGTCCGCGGCCTGGGTGGCGCCCCCGTCGCTGCCACCGCCCGCCGTGGGGTCGCTGCAGCCGGTCAGTGTCAGCGCCGCCACTGCTGCTGCGGCGGCCGCGCCGGTCAGATACTTCTTCATATCAGCTCCTCGGAACTCGTCCGGCGTCATCGACGACGCCGGGACCTGGCTGGACGACGGTGGTGCTACCGCACGTCCTGATGGCGGATCCTCAGTACTCGCGCGGCCGGCTCGCCCGAGGCCGCACGCAGCCTCAGGCGCCCGTCCTCGGCGTGCGCCTCGAGCCCGGACGCCGGGCCGTCGGCGGGGTAGACCGTCTCGACGGCGCCCTGCGGCACCGGGACGGAGATCTCGGGCTCGTCCCCGCCGCGCCACCAGACGGCCAGCACCGTCTCGTCCGCGGTGGCCCGCCCGACGGCGACCCAGGGCGCGTCCCAGTCCGGCAGACCCAGCGGCCACACCGGGACGGCGCCGCGCGCCTCGTCGTCCCAGGCGCGCGCGGCGCGCACCCCCTCGGCCACGAGCGCGCGCTGGGCGTCGTCCATCCCGTCGAGCTGCCCGGACAGGTACAGCCGGCCGGACAGCCCGGTCACCATGGTGAAGACGATCTCGGCGTCGGACATGGACGGCTGCGGGTAGGCCCAGTTGCCCGCCTGCTCGGGCAGCACGGCCACGAGCGCGCCGGCGGCGACCGGCGGGTAGCGCAGCGGCTCCTGCTGGTCCGTCGTCGACTGGAGCTCCAGCCGGGACAGCAGGCCGTTGTCGGCGCGCATCGCCCCGGACGCGCAGTTCTCCACGACCAGGCGCGGGTGCCGGGCGAGCACGCCGTCGAGCCAGGTCAGGTACGCCCGCGTGTGGCGCAGCAGCCCGTCGCCGACGCTGTCGGCGTCCCGGTCGGTGCCGGGGCCGGGCGTGACGTTGTAGTCGAGCTTGAAGTAGCCGACGCCGTGCTCGTCGACGAGCCGGTCGACGACGTCGTCCAGGTGCTTGCGCGCCTGCTCGTCGCGCAGGTCCAGCAGGTACCGGCCGTGCTCGACGATCCGCGTGCCGTGGCGCTGCAGGAACGCGTCCTCGGGGAGCTGCGCGGCGAGCGGGCTGCGGACGCCGATCACCTCGGGCTCGAGCCACAGCCCGGGCACCATGCCGGCGGCCCGGATCGCGTCGAGCACCCGGTCGAGACCGCCGTCGGGGAACCGCACGTGCGACGGCTGCCACTCCCCCACGGAGTCCCACCAGTCGCCACCGTCGTCGTACCAGCCGGCGTCGACGCAGAAGTAGTCGGCCCCGACCTCGCCCGCCGCCGCGATCAGCGGCAGGAGCTTGTCGGTCGTGGGGTCGCCCATGAGCGTGTTCATGTAGTCGTTGAAGACGACGGCCCCGGCGGCGCGGGCCGGACGACGGTCCGCGCGGCGGTGGCGCGTCAGCTCGCCCACCGCGGCCTGCCAGTCGCCGTCGGCCCAGGCGACCGACACGGGCACCGAGGCGAACTCCTCGCCGGGCCGCAGGCTGCGCAGCCAGGCGTGGTCGGCGTCGGTGGGGCCGAGCAGGCCCAGCACCAGCGCCTCGCGGTCGTCCGCGCCGAGCCGGACTCCGAGCTCCGTCCGCCACGGTCCGGGGTGCTCGACCTGCCACGCCAGGCTCGCCGTCGCCGTGGTGAGCACCCCGGCGGGCGGGTGCTCCCCCGACGACCAGGTGCCGTGGCTGACGACCGCCCGCGCGCCGCGGGAGTCCTGCCGCTGGTGCGACGTGAGCCCGAGGGCGGGCAGCCCGGTCTGGCCGCGCACCGGCGTCGACGACCACCGCCACTCGCCGAGCCACTCGCCGTCGCCCTCGATCGACACGGCGTCGTCGAGCCCGTAGGGGCCGCACGGGTCCGCGAGCATGAGCGACGACACCGCCTGCAGCCGGACCGTGGCCGCGCCGGCGTTGCGGACCGTCGTCCAGGCCTGCACCGAGGTCCCCCCGGTCCGGGCGCGGAGGGTGGACCGCACGTCCAGCCCGCTGACCTCGTCGCGCTGCACGACCTCCAGGCGCTGCCAGCCGAGGTCGTCGGTCACCTCGTGGCTCACGTACCGCAGCCGCGCGCCGATCTCGGTGGCCGTGTTCCGCAGGTTGGCGGAGCGGTGCCCGTGCCCGACGGCGAGGATCTCGACCAGCGGCTGCACCGCCGGGCCGGGCCGCTCGCCGGCCGGCACCAGGGACACGGCGACCGGGCCGTCCAGGGGGCGGCGCACGACCAGCCGCAGGGCCCCGTCACCCCACGTCATCAGCTCGCGGCCCACGTCGGCCCGATCCGGCATCTCTGCCTCGCTTCCTTCGCCACCATGGCGCGTCGTCGATGACGCTATGAAAGCGTCGATCATCTGAAAATGCAAGCACGGATGCCGGGTGAACCAGGGATCTCTGATCTTCGGTTTCAGGCGACGGCGTCGGCGAACCGGCGCGAACGGAGGATCCGGGTCAGCTCGAGGCGGCAGGACGCCCGGTCGACTGGCGCACCACGAGGTCGGGGATCATGCGCACCGAGGGCCGCGGCTCCCCCGCGTCCATCCGCCCGACGAGCAGCCCGAACACCTGGTGGCCCAGACCCACGAAGTCCTGGCGGACCGTGGTGAGGGGCGGCACCCACAGCTGGCTCAGCGGGTGGTCGTCGAAACCGATCACGCTCACGTCGCCGGGGATCGAGCGCCCGGAGTCGACCAGGCCCTTCATGACACCGATGGCGAGCTCGTCGTTCCCGGCGAGCACGGCGGTCGCCGACGCGTCGCGCGCCAGGCGGACCCCCGCGTCGTAGCCGGCGAGGGGGTCCCAGCCCGCGTGGATCACCGGCGGCGGCTCGATCCCGGCGTCGCACAGCGCCTCGCGCCACCCGACCATGCGCGCGCTCTCGACCCCCATGGACGGGATCGCCACGTGATGGACGGTGCGGTGCCCCAGGTCGAGGAGGTAGCGCGTCGCCTGGGTGGCCGCGTGCCGGTCGTCCATGTACGCGTGCGAGATGGCCTCGTCCGACGACCCGCCGGAGGCGGCCGCGACGGCGGGCAGCCACGAGGGCATCTGCGCGAGCGCCGCCACGCCGGGCGGGTCGAACTCCAGGACGATCGCGCCCGCGAGCGGCTGGCCGAGGGCATGGTCGATGGCCCGCTCGACGGTGGGGCCGTCGGCCGTCTCCACCACGGAGATGACGACCATGTAGCCGGCCTGTCGCGCGGCCTCCTCGATGCCCTGGATCGTGGCCGCGTACCCGTAGCGCGTCGTGTTGCCCGCGAACACGGCGATCATCGAACCGGCCTGGCTCGCCAGCGACCGGGCGGCGCCGTTGGGCCGGAAGCCCAGCTTCTTGACGGCCGCCATGACCCGCTCCCGACGCTCCGCGCTGACCGGCACCGTCCCGTTGAGCACGCGCGAGACGGTGGGCACCGACACGCCGGCGACTCGGGCGACGTCGGCGATGACGGGCGGCTTCACCCTCGGGACCTGGCTCACGCCGCAAGGTTACGCGACCACGGCCCGCTCTTGTGGTCGAGCATGATTCACGCTTTCATGGCACACGGCGCCCGACGTCGACTGTCCAGGCGCCATCAGACCTACGAAGGAGTGGATCGTGCCCCAGTCACGTGAAAGCGTGCATCAGATCGGCGCCCGGCGAGGCGCCCTCGCCGTCGCGGCGTTCGCCGCGCTCAGCCTCTCCGCCCAGGCAGGATGGGCGGCGCCCGCCACCGACGAAGGAGAACCCGTGACCGACGTCCTCGCCGTCGACTTCGCCCGCACGACCGGCGACTTCCGCGGAGGCGCCACCGGCACCCTGTACGGCTTCGGCGACGACGGCGTGCCCACGCAGGCGCTCATCGACGGCGCCCACATCACCAACTCGTCCCAGAAGGCGCCGTACGGCACCCAGCACCCCAGCGGCGACGCGCTGACGATCGAGGACGGGTTCTTCGCCAAGCACGGCCAGGAGCTGGCGATCTACATCCAGGACTACTACCCCGACTGGTCCTACAACGGCGGCAAGCGCCCGGGCGACTCCCGCACCTACGACCAGGCCACGGGCACCTACGTCGACGAGCCGAACGGCGTGTGGGACTACCTCGAGATCGTCGAGTTCGTCACCGAGGCGGTCGCCACCCAGTCCGACCACCCCGAGAAGTACCTGTTCATCCCGTTCAACGAGCCCGACGGCGGCAACTGGTACCCGGATTGGCCGGGGCAGAAGGACCAGTTCCTCGCGGACTGGCAGGCCACGTACGAAAAGATCCAGGAGGTCTACGACCGGCACGGGCTGGGCCACGCCCGGATCGGCGGCCCCGGCGACACCCGCTGGCAGCCCGAGCGGTCGGCCGACTATCTCACCTACGCCAAGGCGCACGGCGTCCTGCCGGACGTGTTCATCTGGCACGAGCTCGGCATCGACAACCTCGCCACCTTCCGGTCCCACATGCGCGACTACCGGCAGCTGGAGCAGGACCTCGGCATCGACCCGATCCACGTGAACATCACCGAGTACGGGATGCTGCGCGACATGGCCGTGCCCGGTCAGCTCGTGCAGTGGCTGTCGATGTTCGAGGACGAGAAGGTCGACGCCCAGACCGCCTACTGGAACTACGCGGGGAACCTGTCCGACAACACCGCCCGCGCCGGCGGCGCCAACGCCGGCTGGTGGATGTTCAAGTGGTACGGGGACCTCGAGGGCAGCCAGACCGTCCAGGTCGACCCGCCGCACCCCGACACCGTCGACACCCTGCAGGGCATCGGCGCGATCGACGAGGGCGACCGCCGTGCGACCGTCCTGCTCGGTGGCACCGACGACGACGTCCGCCTCGACCTGTCCGGTCTCGACCGCCGCACCTTCGGCCAGAAGGTCGACGTCGAGGTGCGGGAGGTGACGCTCTCCGGGGCGCAGGGGCTCGCGAACACCCCGCGCGTGGTTCAGAGGATCGACGGTGCCAAGGTGCGCGACGGCGGCCTGAAGCTCGACCTCGACCCCTACAACCGGTACGCCGCGTACCAGGTCGTCGTGACGCCGGCGCGAGGCACCGACCCGGGGCCCGACGTCTGGACGACGAGCGTCGAGGCGGAGGACACCGAGCTCACCGACGCCCAGGTCTACACCCAGGACCCGCAGGAGGGCGGCGGCTGGAAGTTCCTCGCCTCCGGCGGCCGCGACGTCGGCTCGTTCAACAAGGCGACGTCGCGCGCCGACTGGACGGTGACCGTGCCCCGCGACGGCACCTACCGCCTGCAGGTCATCGGCGCCACGCCGGGCGTGCCCGGGCGGCACGCGCTGTTCGTCGACGGCACGCTCGACCAGCCGGTCCAGTACACCGCCGACCTCGCGCTGACCAGCGCCCAGAAGTGGCAGTACCGCGGCAGCACCGAGGTGCAGGTCGAGCTCACCGCTGGGGAGCACGTCCTGTCGCTGCGAGCCAGCGAGGACGGCAGCACCCTGCTGCCGAACGCCGACATCACGCTCGACAAGCTCGTCCTGACCGACGTCAGCGACGGCGAGCCCACCGCCTACCCGGCGAGCACCATGCGCCTGGCCGGCGGAGCCCGCCTGGACTGGGACCGCGGCAACGCCCGCGGCTTCGCCAGCGTCCAGGGCGAGGGGCAGCGCGCGGAGGTGTACGCCACCGCGATGGAGTCGGGCTACTACGACGTCACCGTGCGGCACACCACCACCCGGGCGTCCGACCTCACCCTGACGGTCAACGGGCGCGCGGCCACGTCGTTCGGCGTCCGCGGACCTGGGGCCTGGACCTCCACCGCACGGGTGCACCTCGCCGAGGGCATCAACGAGCTCGAGCTCGCCTCCGACGCCGGGTCGTTCGTCGGCTCCGTGACGACGACGCGCGCGCCGGACGACGCGGCCGTCACCGTCCAGGCCGAGGACGCCGCGCTCCACGGCACGGCCGTCGTCGCCACGAAGTCCGCCGCGTCGGGGTCCAACGCCTCGGGCGGCAAGGTCGTGGAGTGGCTCGGCGACGGCGAGGAGAACTACCTCGAGATCGCCCGCGCCGCCGGCTTCGACGCGGCCGGCGACTACGACGTCACCGTGCGGTACGCCAACGCCGAGCTCTCCGGGAAGCACGACTACAACCCGCAGGTCGTCGACCGGGAGCTGCAGGTCACCGAGGGTGACGCCGTCGCCGGGGCCACCCACTTCCGCTACACGTTCTCGTGGGACAGCTTCTGGGAGCGCACCGTCCCGGTGACCCTCGCGACCGCGGACCAGCCGCTGCGCTTCGGCAACCCGGACGCCTTCGCGCCGAACATCGACGCGATCACGATCGCGCCGCTGGTCACCGGCGAGCCGACGACCCAGCGGGTCACCGGCCGGGCCTGACCGCACCTGCTGTGCGCGCCCGCCCCAAGCGCGAGCTCGGGGCGGGCGCCGCCGTGGGAGGCCTGGCGGTCAGAGCACCCAGGCGGTCTCGGCCTCCGCCGGGCCCCCGCACTCGGGGGTCCCGCCCACGCGCACCCAGCCGACGTCGACCTCCGTCCGCGCGAGCGCGTCCCCGTCGTCGTCCAGCGCGCGGAGCATGATCGAGCGTGGCGAGGAGAAGAGCGTGAAGGTCCACGCGTCGCCGTCGTGCGACGTCGGGATCGCGGGCACCTCGGCGTCCGGCGGATAGGGCGGCTGCCACTGGTCGCCGTCGCGCACCTGGAGCACCGCCACCTCGGACGTGTCTCCCTCGAGGGTCACCTCGAGCACGCTGGAGTAGCCGATCGCCGGGCACGCCTGCGGCGGAGCGGACACGCGCGGACCCATGACGGCGGCGACGACGGTGAGCGCGACGATGCCGAGGGCTGCGGCTGCGGCCCAGAGCGGCAGGCGGAGGCGAGGCGCGCGCTCCGGCGGCTGCGTCGTGTCACTGGTCGTCGGCACTGCTGGCCCTCCTGATGCGGTCCCTCGTCGACATCATGTCGCGACGCCAGGCGCTCTTGCATGCACCGCGGAGGGCGCGTGCGTCGCGATTTCACCCGTGCTCATCGGAACGTCGGGACCTGCGGTGGACGATGCTGTCGGAATGTCGAAGATTGCCGCAGGGGACGGCCGGGCGACGCCGCCCACTCCCCCCATCGAAGAACGCCCTGCGGCTCGCGGCCGGCGACGGCTCCCCGGATCCGGGGGCGGTCGTCGTGCGGCCGGGCTGACGGCGTCCGGCGCCGCCGGCGCGCTGGTGCTGGCCGGCCTGGTGGCGGTCGGCCCGACGGCGACGGCGGCGCCCACCCCCGACTGCGCCGTGCCGTTCCCGGTCGCCGAGGTGGTGAGCGGGGCGCCGGTCAACGGGCTGTCCGTGAGCAAGGGCACCACGCCGCAGGCGTTCACGGGCGAGGTGCTCGGCGTGCTGTCGGACGGCATCGCCCCCGACCTGGACATGATCGTCGCCGAGCTCCACTCCCCGGCGATCGACGCGGCGGGCGGCATCTGGCAGGGGATGTCGGGGTCCCCGGTGTACGCGGAGGACGGGCGCCTGATCGGCGCGGTCGCGTACGGCCTCGCCTTCGGGAGCTCTCCCGTCGCGGGCATCACGCCGTTCGAGGACATGCAGGGCTACCTCGGCGCCGCGAAGGCCGCGCCCGAGGTGGCGGTGACCTCCCGCCTGGCGACGCGGATCGCCGCCGAGACCGACGTGACGCGGTCCGAGGCCGCCCAGGGTCTACGCCAGCTGCCGATGCCGATGGGCGTCGGCGGGATCGACCTCGCGCGCGCCCGCACAGCGGTCAAGGCCGCGGGCGGCAGCGAGCTGGTGACGGCGGACTCCTACCGCATCGGCCGGTCCAGCGGCACCGCCGCCGCCGGCATCGACACCGTGGTCGCGGGCGGCAACGTGGCCGCGGTGCTGTCGCACGGCGACATCACCTTCGCCGGCATCGGCACCGCGACCTCGGTGTGCGGCAACCGGGTGGTCGCGTTCGGGCACCCGCTGAACTTCACGGGCAAGACCCGCCTCGGGCTGGCGGCCGCCGACGCGGTCTACGTTCAGGAGGACCCGCTCGGCGTGCCGTTCAAGGTGGCGAACCTCGGCGACCTCGGCGGCACCGTCACCGACGACCGTCTCGCCGGGATCGCCGGCACCTTCGGCGCCTCGCCCACCGCCACGCCGGTCCGGTCGACGGTGGCCCACGGGAGCAAGACGCGCACCGGCACCACCCAGGTGCTGGACCCGGCCGCCCTCGCGGACGTCACCCTCCTCGCCGGAATGGCGAACCACGACCGCGTGGTGGACGGGATCGCCGGCGGGTCCGAGACGCAGGCCTGGACGATCACCGGCACCCGCAGCGGGACCCCGTTCCGGCTGCGGTACGCCGACCGGTACCAGTCGGCCGAGGACGTCGGCACCGCAGGCGCCCTCGACCTCCCGACCGTGGTGGGCACGCTCTCGTCCGTCTCGAACGTCAAGCTCACCGGGGTGACCAACGAGGTCAGGGTCAGCAACTTCCGGGAGCGGTTCCGCGTGGTGAAGATCCAGCAGCGCACGGGCGGCCGCTGGATCGACGTGACCGGCAAGACCGCGAAGGTCCGTGCCGGCCACACCCTCGTGCTGCGGACCCAGCTGCTGGGCACCGACGGCGCCACGCGATCGGTCTTCCGCCAGGACTTCACGATCCCGAAGAGCCTCAAGGGCAAGAGCGGTGTGGTCACCGTCGTCGGCGGCAACTCGTTCCAGGACGAGTTCTTCGGCCCGACGTCGTTCGACTCGGTCCAGAAGCTGCTGCAGGGCAACCTGCGCAACGACGAGCTGGAGCTGAGCCTCGTCATCGGCAGCGGCAGGACCGCGTACGAGCGGACCCGGACCTCCGACGTCATGACCCGCGTCGTGAACGGTCAGAGGGAGCTGCAGGTCCGCGTCACCTCCTGAGGACGGACGACGGGCAGCACGACCCCGGACAGCACGAGGCCCGGGGGGGCGGGGGGCCCCAGACACCGGACCCCCCCCACCCGACCTCCCCCCCCCCCTCCTTTTCACAGCCTTCCTCTCCCC
>NZ_JBHVSQ010000012.1:47227-51511 GCF_042885055.1 Isoptericola sp. NPDC058082
CCGCCCGTCTCCCCTCCCCCCCGGAGGGAGAAAAAACCACCCCCCCCCCCCCCCCCCCCCCCCCCCCCCCCCCCCCCCCCCCCCCCCCCCCCGGGCCTCTGACGTGCGATCCGGCCCTGACCTGTCGGTCAGAAGTTGATCATGTGCCCCACGATGCCGTGGATGGACTCCTGGATCGCCTCGGACAGCGTCGGGTGCGTGTGCACGTTCCGCGCCACCTCGTCGGCGGTGAGGTCCCACTTCTGCGCGAGGGTGAGCTCGGGCAGCAGCTCGGAGACGTCGGGCCCGATCATGTGGGCGCCGAGGAGCTCGTTGTACTTGGCGTCGGCGACGATCTTGACGAAGCCGGTGGGGTCGCCGAGGCCGTGGGCCTTGCCGTTGGCCATGAACGGGAAGGAGGCGACCTTGACGTCGTAGCCCTCGTCCTTGGCCTGCTGCTCGGTGAGGCCGAACGACGCGACCTGCGGGGAGCAGAACGTGGCACGCGGCATCATGCGGTAGTCGCCGAGGGTCTGGGTCTCGGCCCCGCCGATGGTCTCGGCGGCGACGACGCCCTGCGCCTCCGCGACGTGCGCCAGCATGAGCTTGGCGGTGACGTCACCGATGGCGTAGATGTGCGGCACGTTGGTGCGCATGTGGTCGTCGATGGCGATGGCGCCGCGCTCCGTGAGCTGGACGCCGGTGCTCTCGAGGCCGAAGCCCTCGACGTTCGGCGCGAAGCCGACGGCGGAGAGGACCTTGTCGACGACGATCTCGCCGGGCTTGTCGTCCTTGACGCCCTTGTAGGAGACGGTGACCGACGAGCCGTTGTCCTTGATGGTCTGGACGGCGGTGGAGGTCAGGAGCTTGATGCCGAGCTTCTTGTACTGCTTGGCGATCTCCTTGGAGACGTCGGCGTCCTCGTTCGGCAGCGCACGGTCGAGGAACTCGATGATCGTGACGTCCACGCCGTAGTTCTTCAGGACGTAGGCGAACTCCATGCCGATGGCGCCGGCGCCGACGATGGCGATCGACTCGGGCAGCTCGCGCGTCATGATCTGCTTCTCGTAGGTCACGACGTTCTCGGACAGCTCGACGCCCGGGAGCAGCTTGACCTGCGAGCCGGTGGCGATGATCGCGTTGTCGAACGTCACCGTCTCGGTGCCGCCCTTGTTGAGCGCCACCTCGATCGTGTTCGCGTCGCGGAACGTGCCGCGGCCGTCGTACTCGGCGACCTTGTTCTTCTTCATGAGGAAGTGGACGCCCTTGACCCGGCCGTCCGCGACGACGCGGGACCGGTCGAACGCCTTGCCGAAGTCGAACGTCACGTCACCCGACATGCCGAAGAAGTCGGCCTGGTGGTTGAAGATGTGGGCGAGCTCCGCGTTGCGCAGCAGCGCCTTGGAGGGGATGCAGCCCACGTTGAGGCAGACACCACCCCAGTACTTCTCCTCGATGATGGCGACGGACTTGCCGAGCTGGGCCGCGCGGATCGCGGCGACATAGCCGCCGGGGCCAGCCCCGAGGAGGACGACGTCGTAGTGGGAAGCCATGGTCCCAGCCTATTAGCGCGCGCCACCCCCTGCGGCGTGACGTCCGTCGCACCTAGCGGACGGAGTCCACGCCCAGGTTCGCGAGCTCGTCGGCGCGCTCGTTCCCCGGGTCGCCGGCGTGCCCCTTGACCCACACCCAGCGCACGTCGTGCTTCGTGACCTCGGCGTCGAGGGCCTGCCAGAGGTCCACGTTCTTCACGGGCTTCTTGGCCGCGGTGGTCCAGCCGTTGCGCTTCCAGCCGGCGATCCAGGTCCTCATGCCGTTCATCACGTACGAGGAGTCGACGTGGATCACCACGGTGCTGGGCCGCTTGAGTGCGCGCAGCGCCTCCACGACGGCGGTGAGCTCCATGCGGTTGTTGGTGGTGACGGTCTCGCCGCCGTAGAGCTCCTTGGTGTGCTCTCCTGACTTCAGCAGCGCGCCCCAGCCGCCGATGCCGGGGTTGCCCTTGCACGCACCGTCGGTCCACATCTCGACCAGGGGCTTCTCGATCTCGTCAGGCACCCGCACACCCTACGTTCCCCGTGTCCACGGCCGTGTCGGACGCCGCACGTAGCGTCGGCTCACACCCCAGGACGACGAAGGAGACGCACATGAGGTTCGGTTTCGTCGGCAGCTTCGGCACCCCGCGGCAGAACGTCGACCTCGCCCGCGAGTGCGAGGAGCACGGCTGGGACGGCTTCTTCAGCTGGGACGGCATGAGCATGGGCGACTGGGGTGGCGACGCCCTGACGGCCTGGGACCCGTTCGCCGTCCTCGCGGGGGCCGCGGCCGTGACGGAGCGCATCACGCTCGGCGCGATGGTCTTCGCGGTGCCGCGGCACCGGGCGTGGGAGCTGGCCCAGCGCGCCCTGACGGTCGACCAGCTGTCCGGTGGGCGCCTCGTGCTGCCGGCCGGGGTCGGGGTGCTGGACGACCGCGGCTTCACGTCCGTCCCGGGGCAGGTGACCGCCCTGAAGGACCGCGCGCAGGCGCTCGACGAGACGCTCGAGTGGCTGCGCACGTCGTGGTCGGGCGAGACGTTCGAGGCCGACGGCGCGCAGGTGCGCACGGGCCCGTTCCGGTTCGCCGCCCCCCCGGTGCACGGCCACATCCCCGTCTGGCCCGTCGGCGTCTGGGACGCCACGAACCCGCCGCTGAAGAACCTGCACCGCACGCTGCGCTGGGACGGGATCGTCGTGCAGGCCCGCGGCGCGACGCCGGAGGAGGCGGAGGCCGGCCCCGACGCCGTCCGCGAGCTCACCGCGTGGATCGCCGAGCAGCGCGGTCCCGACGCCGGCCCGTTCGACGTCGTCGCGTCCGGCCTGCTCTCGTCCGACGCGAGCGAGGCCCGCGACCAGGCCCGCGCCTTCGCGGACGCCGGCGCGACCTGGTTCGTCGACTCGTGGTGGGACCCGGAGGCGGCGACGCCGGAGCGTCTGCTCGAGCGCGTGCGGCAGGGTCCGCCCGCCCTCTAGGGCGCACGGTCGTCCGCGGCCCGTTCAGGCGGGGTCGGCGAGCGCGCGCTCCTCGTGGCGGGCGCGCGCCTCCTCGATGTCCGGCACGTGCTGCTCGGCCCAGGCCCGAACGGCGCGGAGCGGCACCAGGAGCGAGCGCCCCAGCGGCGTCAGGTCGTACTCGACGCGCGGTGGGTTCTCGGCGTAGTCGCGGCGCTCGACCAGGCCGTCGGCCTCGAGCGTGCGGAGGGTCTCCGTCAGCACCTTCGGCGTGATGCCCTGGATGTGCGCCTTGAGCTGCGTGAAGCGGCGAGGGCCGTCGTCGAGGGCGTTGACCACGAACACGGTCCAGCGCGCTCCGATGCGGTGCAGCACGGTCCGGCTCGGGCACGTCGCCGCCATCACGTTGTAGGCCTTGCCCACGGTCGTCCCCAGTTCCGTTGAAGGTACCGGTATCCAATCCATACCGTGACTCCCGATCCTACGAGAGGGAGTGCCGACATGGAACGGATCCTGGTCATCGGCGGGGCACGGGCGCTGGGCGCGGCCGTCGCGCGACGTGCGGCGAAGGACGGGTACGACGTGGTGGTGGGCGCACGAGGCCTGGCCGCCGCCGAGACGGTGGCGGCGGAGCTCGGTGCGACGGCGCTACGGATCGACCTCCAGGACGAGTCGACGATCGCCGCCGCGGCCGCCCGGCTCGCGGACGGTGTCGACCACGTCGTGACGACCGGTTCGGCGCCGCACGACGTGCGGGCCGCGGAGCTGGATCACGAGAAGCTGGTCGGCGCCTTCACGGCGAAGGTGCTCGGGCCGATGCTGGTGGCGAAGCATTTCGCGCCGTTGCTGCGACCGCACGGGTCGATGGTGCTGTTCTCCGGCGTCGTCGGGTGGCGGCCCGGGCCCGGCTCCCTCGTCAAGGGCACGACCAACGGCGCGGTCGCGCACCTCGCCCGGCACCTCGCGGCGGACCTCGCTCCCGTGCGGGTCAACGCCGTGTCGCCCGGGGTCGTCGACTCGGGCGCGTGGGACCGGCTGGGCGCGGGCAAGGCCGCCCTGCTGGGCAGGAGCGCCGCGGGGACGCTGGTCGGCCGCCACGGCGAGCCGGACGACGTCGTCGACGCGGTGATGTGGCTGCTGCGCGCCGGCTTCGTCTCGGGCGAGACCATCCACGTGGAGGGCGGCGCACGCCACAAGGTCGGCTGAGCGCCCCGGCAACGCATCGAGCGTGGTGGGTTGATTCCCTAAAAAACCCTCTGGGGACCAAGCCACCAACATCCCAGGTTTGGGCGCAAGGTCCCCCCCCCCGGCGTAC
>NZ_JBHVSQ010000012.1:51521-74955 GCF_042885055.1 Isoptericola sp. NPDC058082
TTGGTGGGGGAAAAGGCGGGCGGGGGGGGGGGGAGAAAACAAGAGGGGGGGGGGGGGGGGGGGGGAAGGGGGGGGGGGGGGGGGGGGGGGGGCGAAAAAGAAGCGGGGGGAGGGAAACCCAACCACGCTCGAAGGTGCGGGCGCAGGGTCAGCCGACCGGGCGCGCCGGCTCGATCGGGACGCTCGGCAGGTGCTTGGCCGGCAGGGTCTTCGGCCGCCAGGCCGCGCGCTCCGCCTCGAAGGCCGCGATGTCGTCCTCGTGCTGCAGCGTGAGGCCGATGTCGTCGAGGCCCTCCATGAGGCGCCAGCGCGTGTAGTCGTCGATCTGGAAGGGCACGGTGACGTCGTCGGCGTGGGCCGTGCGCGCCTCGAGGTCCACGGTCACCTCGGTGCCGGGCTTGGTCTCGAGGATCTTCCAGAGGATCTCGATGTCCTCCTGCGCGACGATGCCCGCCACGAGGCCCTGCTTGCCCGAGTTGCCGCGGAAGATGTCCGCGAACCGGGGCGCGAGCACGACGCGGAAGCCGTAGTCCTTGAGCGCCCAGACGGCGTGCTCGCGGGACGAGCCGGTGCCGAAGTCGGCGCCGGCGACCAGCACGGAGCCGGCCTTGTACGCGTCCTGGTTGAGCACGAACGTGGGGTCGCCGCGCCAGGCGGCGAACAGCGCGTCCTCGAAGCCCGTGCGGGTCACGCGCTTGAGGTACACGGCGGGGATGATCTGGTCGGTGTCGACGTTGGTGCGGCGCAGCGGCACCCCGACGCCCGTGTGGGTGGTGAACTTCTCCATGACGAACTCCTGGACGATCTTCTGCGACGGGGTGGGGGTCAGACGAAGGACGGGGCGGACAGCGGCGCCAGCGGGGTGCCGTCGAACGTCGTGAGGTCGACGTCGCCCTCGAACTCGAGGTCCGAGACCGACGACAGCGTGCCGCGGATGGCCGTGGCGGCGGCGACGAGCGGCGACACGAGGTGCGTGCGGCCGCCCTTGCCCTGGCGACCCTCGAAGTTGCGGTTCGACGTCGACGCGGCGCGCTCCCCCGGCTGGAGCTGGTCCGGGTTCATCCCGAGGCACATCGAGCAGCCGGCGTTGCGCCACTCCGCGCCGAACTCCTTGAAGATCACGTCCAGGCCCTCGGCCTCGGCCTGCAGGCGCACGCGCGCCGACGCGGGCACCACGAGCACGCGCACGTCGTCGGCCTTGTGCCGGCCCTGGAGCACCTTGGCCACCGACCGCAGGTCCTCGATACGGCCGTTGGTGCAGGAGCCGATGAAGACCGTGTCGACCTTGACGTCGCGCAGCGGCGTGCCGCCCTCCAGGCCCATGTACTCCAGCGCGCGCTCCGCGGTGACGCGCTCGTTGGCGTCGGCGATCTCGGCCGGCACCGGCACGGAGGCCGACAGCGGCAGGCCCTGGCCCGGGTTGGTGCCCCAGGTGACGAACGGCTCGAGGTCGGCCGCCTCCAGCACGACCTCGGCGTCGAACTCGGCGTCGTCGTCGCTGCGCAGCGTCGTCCAGTACTCGACGGCGGCGTCCCAGTCCTCGCCCTCGGGCGCGTGCGGGCGCCCCTGGAGGTAGTCGAACGTCGTCTGGTCGGGCGCGATCATGCCCGCGCGGGCGCCGGCCTCGATGGACATGTTGCAGATGGTCATCCGCGCCTCCATCGAGAGCTTGCGGATGGCCTCGCCGCGGTACTCGAGCACGTAGCCCTGACCGCCGCCGGTGCCGATCTTGGCGATGATCGCCAGGATGATGTCCTTGCTGGTGGCGCCCGGGGGCAGCTCGCCGTTCACCGTGATCGCCATCGTCTTGAACGGGGCGAGCGGCAGGGTCTGCGTGGCGAGCACGTGCTCGACCTCGGAGGTGCCGATCCCGAAGGCCAGCGCGCCGAACGCGCCGTGCGTCGAGGTGTGCGAGTCACCGCAGACGACGGTCAGGCCCGGCATGGTGAGGCCGAGCTGCGGGCCCACCTGGTGGACGATGCCCTGGTCGGCGTCGCCCAGCGAGTGGATGCGGACGCCGAACTCCTTGGCGTTGTTGCGCAGCGTGTCGATCTGCGTGCGGCTCGTGAGGTCCGCGATCGGCAGGTCGATGTCGAGCGTCGGGGTGTTGTGGTCCTCGGTCGCGATCGTGAGATCGGGACGGCGGACGGGGCGCCCGGCGAGGCGCAGACCCTCGAACGCCTGCGGGCTCGTCACCTCGTGCACGAGGTGCAGGTCGATGTAGAGGAGGTCGGGTGCCCCGTCGCTGCCACGACGCACCAGGTGCGCCTCCCAGACCTTCTCTGCCAGCGTGCCGGCCATCATGTGCTCCTCGTCCGCCGCGTCCCCGCGGCCTTCGTGCGTGTGCTGTGTCTCGGTCGATCTCGTCGGCGTTCTCACCGGTCGATATCGTCGGTCGGACCCCGGAGGGCCCGGTCCGCGAGACGGTTCCGTCCCGTGAGATGCGGTCCCCGACTTGCAATCTCAGTGACTGAGACGTCAATATCGTCCTATGGACGATACTAGCGGAGTCGGCGTACTCGACAAGGCCGCGTCCGTGCTGGGCGCTCTGGAGGCTGGTCCCGCCACTCTGGCGCAGCTGGTCTCCTCGACCGGGCTCGCCCGCCCCACGGCGCATCGCCTCGCCGTCGCCCTCGAGCACCACCGTCTCGTGGGCCGCGACATGCAGGGCCGGTTCGTTCTCGGACCGCGCCTCAACGAGCTCGCGACGGCGGCCGGCGAGGACCGGCTGCTCGCCGCGGCCAACCCCGTGCTCACGGCACTGCGCGACCACACGGGCGAGAGCGCCCAGCTCTACCGGCGCCAGGGCGACCATCGCGTCTGCGTGGCCGCCGCCGAGCGACCGGTCGGCCTGCGCGACTCGATCCCCGTGGGCGCCACCCTCACGATGCACGCGGGTTCCGCGGCGCAGATCCTCCTCGCCTGGGAGGAGCCGGACCGCCTGCACCGCGGCCTGCGCGAGGCCGTGTTCACCGCGACGATCCTCTCCGGCGTCCGACGCCGCGGGTGGGCGCAGTCGGTCTCCGAGCGCGAGCTCGGCGTCGCGTCCGTCTCGGCCCCGGTGCGCGGGCCGTCCGGCCGGGTCGTGGCGTCCGTGTCCGTCTCCGGGCCGGTCGAGCGCCTCACCCGCCAGCCGGGCCGCCTGCACTCCGCTGCCGTCGTCTCCGCCGCCAACCGCCTGACCGAGGTGCTGCGCCGCGCCGGCGAGTGACGACGTCCTCCCTGACCACCGCCCCTCGCGGGGCCGACCGCCGGGCCCGGCCCGCCGCCACTGCACGCGGCGCGCCGGGCCCGGTGCTGTCGGGCCCCCGCCCAGGTCAGTACGCTCCTGGCTGACGGGGCAGCCCTGCCCTGAGACCCGAGAGGCGTGAGGACCTGATGCCCGCGAAGGCCAAGACCCTGCTGATCTGGATCGTCGTGATCTTCCTGATCTACGCGATCGTGAGCAGCCCTGACCGTGCAGCGAACATCGTCACGGCGATCTGGGACTTCATCACCAACGCGTTCTCCAGCTTCGGGCAGTTCTTCGCGAACCTGACCGACTGACGACGGCCGGAGAACCCGTGACCACCGACGAGAGGCGCCAGCGCGACGCGGTGCGCGCGCACGCGCACCTGCGTCGGTACGTGCTGCCGAACGAGCGGGTCATCGTCGCGACCCGGCACCACTGGGCGCTGCTCCTCGAGCCGATCGCGACGACGGCCGCCGCGTTCCTGCTGATCGGCACCATCGTCATGTCGACCCCGGTCGACGTGCGCCCCACCGTGGGGTGGCTGTGGGTGGTGTGGTTCGTCGTGGCCGGTCGCCTCGCCTGGAAGTGGCTCGAGTGGCGCTACGAGTGGTTCGTCGCGACCGACAAGCGGCTGCTGCTCCTGTACGGGCTCGTCGTGCACAAGGTCGCGATGATGCCGATGAAGAAGGTCACGGACATGGGGTACTCGCGCAGCCCCACGGGCCAGGTCCTCGGCTACGGCCGCTTCGACATGGAGTCCGCCGGCCAGGACCAGGCCCTGCGCACCATCAGGTACGTCCCGCGCCCGGACTCCACCTACCGCACCCTGTGCGACACCCTCTTCACGCCGGGCGGCTCGCGCCTGGACGATGACGACGACCTGGGCGGCGGACCCGCCCGGCCGGCCGACGGCGCCCCTGGCGCGCCGACCGTCGTGCCCGGCCGCGAGACGTCCGAGGGCCCCCGTCCCATCACGCAGCCGATCGCCGTGCAGCCGCCCCACCCGGCGCCCCGCCCGCCCGAGGCCCAGCCCAGCGCCGGGGCGCACCCGGTGACCTGGAAGCCCACCGGCGCGAGCTACGACCACCCGCGCAGCGACGGCGCGATCGTGCCCGACCCGTTCCTCTGAGCCGCTTCCACCCTGAGCCGGTTTCGCACTGAGCCGGTTCCGTCGGGAGCCGTGGAACGACCAAGGCCCGGTCCGCGTGGACCGGGCCTTGCGTGTGAGATGCCTGCTGTGTACCCCCAGCGGGATTTGAACCCGCGTTACCGCCGTGAGAGGGCGGCGTCCTAGGCCGCTAGACGATGGGGGCCTGGAACTGGCTCCGGTCTTGCGACCCGAACCGTGCGACCGTCCGTCGAGACGGACGGTCTGCGTACCCCCAGCGGGATTTGAACCCGCGTTACCGCCGTGAGAGGGCGGCGTCCTAGGCCGCTAGACGATGGGGGCCTATGACCCGGTGGTCTCGAGGACCTCCGTGCCGGTGAGAACTCTACACACCGCACCAGGCGGGTGAAGAGCGCTGCGCTGGGGTACCAGGACTCGAACCTAGACTAAGAGAATCAGAATCTCTCGTGCTGCCAATTACACCATACCCCAATGGATCGAGCCTTCCGGGCAAATCCGACATGGTGATCGGAGCGCCAGCGTCAGGCCCAACGTCGGAAAACATTACCGGACAGGTGGCCGTCGTCCAAAACGCGTGCAGGGTGCCGTGCGTCACGCCGCGACCCCACCCGTGGCAGGCTCGCGGCATGGCCCCCTCGACTCCCCCGTCACCCTCGCCCTCGTCCGCCCCGGCCGGGCGCGACCCGCACGACCACGCCGACCGCGCGGCCTCGTTCGACCGGGACGCCGACCTGTACGCGCAGGTCAGGCCCACGTACCCGCGGGACGCCGTCGAGTGGCTGCTGCCCGCGGGCGCACGGCGGGTCCTCGACCTGGCCGCCGGGACGGGCAAGCTCACCGAGGTCGTCGTCGACCTCGTCGCGGCGGGCACGGACGTCGTCGCCGTCGACCCGTCGTCGCCCATGCTCGGCGAGCTGTCCGCGCGGCTGCCGGGCGTCACCACCCACCAGGGCACCGCCGAGCGCCTCCCGCTCCCGGACGCGTCCGTCGACGCCGTGCTCGTCGCCCAGGCGTGGCACTGGTTCGACGCCGACGCCGCCGCGACCGAGATCGCCCGCGTCCTGCGCCCGGGCGGCACGCTCGGCGTCGTCTGGAACGACCGCGACACCGCCGTCGACTGGGTCGCGCGGTTCGGCGAGATCCTGCACCGGGGCGACCGCCTCGAGCCCGCGGCAGGCCACGTCCCTCTGACCGGGATCGGCGACCCGTTCACCGCGGTCGAGGCCGCCACCTTCCGCTGGGTCGACCGCCTCCCGGCCGGGGCGCTGCGCGTGCTCGCCGGGACGCGCAGCTTCCTCCTCACCCTGCCCGACGACGAGCGCGCCGCGCGCCTGGCCGAGGTCGACGCGCTGGAGGCCACGCACCCCGACCTCGTCGGCCGGGCCGAGGTCGAGCTTCCGTACGTCACGTCCGCCTACCGCGCCCGGCGGCGCTGAGCACCGGTCAGCGCGCGCCGGCCACCGCGGCGAGCCGTCGGGCCGGCGCGGACAGGGACGCGCCGTCGCGCCACACCACGCGCAGGCGACGCGAGAGGTCGAGCTGCGCGATCGGCACGGTCACGAGGTGGCCCGCGGCCACGTCGTCGGCCACGGTGAGGGCGGACAGGACGGTCACGCCGTCCCCGTGCCGCACGGCGGACTTCACGGCCGCCGTGGAGCCCAGGGCGGTGACGTGGGACGGCAGGCGCACCCCCGCCTGCCCGAGCGCGTCCTCGAGCACGTCGCGGGTGCCCGAGCCGGCCTCGCGCAGCACGAGGTCGCCTGCGGCGAGGCCCGCCGGGCTGACGGACCGCCGTCGTGCCCAGGGGTGCGCGGGGGCGACGACGGCCACGAGCTCGTCGTGGGCCACGGTGCGCGAGCGCAGGCCACGGCGCACGGTCGGGCTCTCCACGAACCCGAGCTCGGCCGCACCGTCGAGCACGAGCTCCATGACCTCGCGCGAGTTGCGCACCACGAGCTCGACGTCCGGGGCCGTGCCCGAGCGCTCCCGCTCCCCGCGCCCGAACGCGGCGAGCCAGCGCGGGGCCAGGTACTCGGCGATCGTCAGGCTGGCCGCCACCCGCAGCCCGGGCACGGGTGCGGACCGCAGGGCGGCGGCCGCGGCCTCGAAGCGGTCCGTGGCGTCCACGACGTCGCGGGCCGCCTCCGCCACCTGACGCCCGACGGCGGTGAGGGCCGTGCCGCGCGGCCCGCGGGACAGCAGCTCGAGGCCCAGCCGCCGCTCCAGCCGGTGCAGCCCGGCGGACGCCGTGGGCTGGGACACCCCGGCGGCCCGCGCGGCGGCGGAGATCGAGCCGTGGGCGTCGAGGGCGACCAGCAGCTCGAGGGCGGCCAGCGGTGGACGGTCTGCCATAGCGTCAGTCTATGGATCGATCGGCACCTGGCGCTTCCGGGTCGCCGGGCGGTTCGCGAGCCTGGTCACGTGCCCACCGCTCCCCCTCCCACGCCGACCACAGACTCGACCACAGACCCGATCACCGGCCCGACCGCAGGCCCGACCGCGGACCCGACGCGCCGGACTCCTCCCGGCGCGTCCCGCCTCGGTCCCGGCCTCGCGCTGGCCGCCGTGGCGACCGTGGTCCTGCTCGGCGTCAGCCGGTTCCTGGCCCCGATGACGAACGGGGCCCTGTCGCCCCTGGTCCTGGCGCTCGTGGCCGGCGCGGTGCTCGCCTCCGCGCTGGGACGGTTCGTCCCCCGGGGCGGCCGCGCCGCGCGGTTCGCGGAGCGGGTCGGGCCCGGCACCGACTGGACGGCGCGCACCGTGCTGCGGGCCGGGGTGGTGCTGCTCGGGCTGCAGCTCTCCGTGCCCGACGTGCTCGCGCTGGGCTGGCGCGGCATCGCCGTCGTCGTCGTGACCGTGGCGGGCACGTTCGCCGCGATCCTCGGGCTCGGGCGGCTGCTGCGGGTACCGCGGACCACCTCCCTGCTGGTCGCGACCGGGTTCTCGATCTGCGGCGCCGCGGCCGTCTCCGCGATGACGAGCGTGCTGGAGCGCGACCCGCGCACGGGGGCGGCGGCGCCCGCCCGGCTGCGCGACGACGTGGCCGCGGCGCTCGCGCTCGTCACGGTCTACGGGACGGTCGCGATCTTCGTGCTGCCGCCGCTGGCGGGCGCCCTCGGGCTCACCGACCACCAGGCGGGTCTCTGGATCGGCGCGAGCGTGCAGGAGGTCGCCCAGGTGGTCGCCGCAGCCGGCACCGTCTCGGCCGCCGCGCTGGCCACCGCGACCGTCACCAAGCTCGCGCGGGTGGTGCTCCTCGCGCCCCTGGTCGCCGGTGCGGGCGCGCTGCTCTCACGGCGCGCGGCGGCCACCGCGGCGCCCCGGGACGGCGCGCCGGACGACGTCGCGCCCGAGACGGGCGGGCGCCGCGCGCCCCTCGTCCCCGGGTTCGTGCTGGGCTTCCTCGCCGCGGTGCTGGTGCGCAGCACGGGCCTGCTGCCCGACGTCGTCACCGCCACCGCCCAGCAGCTCACGACGATCCTGTTCGTCGCCGCGATGTTCGCCCTCGGCACCGGCGTCGACGTCCCCCGCCTGGCACGGACCGCACGGCGTCCGCTCGTGCTCGGCGCCCTGGGCACCGTCGTCGTCACGGGGCTGGCGCTCGCCGCCGTCCTGGTGCTCGCCCCCTGAGCGAGCGGTCAGCTCAGAGGCCGAGGGCGGCGGGCAGGCCGGCGAGGCCGGGCAGCACGACGATCCCGTCGGCGCGCAGGGCGTCGGCGTCCACGTGGTGCTCGTCGTCGCGGCGCGCGCCCGGACGGTCGAGCCAGACGCCGACGAGGCCGGCGTCACGGGCCGCGCGGGCGTCGGTGGTGGGCTCGTCGCCCACGTACGCGGTGCGCGCGACGTCGGTGCCCAGGCGGCGGGCGCCCTCGACGAAGACGTCGGGGTGCGGCTTGCCGTAGCCGAGCGTGTTCACGCCCACGAGCACGGGGACGCCCTCGAGGCCGGCGGCACGCAGCTTGCGCTCCTGGAGCTCGGTGTACGCGTTCGTCACGACGCCGATCCTGACGCCGGAGCCCCGCAGCGCGTCGAGGGCCGCCGCGGAGTCGTCGAACGCCGCCCACGACCGCTCGAACGTGCCCCAGAAGAGCGCGTCCCAGTCGGCGAACGTGTCCTCCGTGACCGGCTCGCCCCCGAAGGTGCGGTGCAGCAGGTCGGCACGCAGCCGGCGCTGCGTGAGGGCGTCCGTCTCGCCGCGCGTGAAGCGCTTGTAGTAGCCGCCCGGGTCGGTGCGCCAGTGCGCCAGCAGCTCGGGATAGCGGTCCGCCGGCACGTGCGGCAGGTACTCGACGGCGACGGCGGTCAGGGCCTTGGCGAACCCGCCCTTGGTGTCGACGAGCGTGTCGTCGACGTCGAGCAGGACGCCGTCGACGAGCGCCGTCACGCGGTCGCGCCGTCGGTCGTCGCGGCCTCCGCGGCGAGGCGGGCCAGGGCCGCGTCGACGCGCGCGAGCGTGCGCTCGCGGCCGAGCACCTCGAGGGACTCGAAGAGCGGCAGGCCGATCGTGCGGCCGGTGACGGCGACGCGCACCGGAGCCTGCGCCTTGCCGAGCTTGAGGCCGTGCTGCTCCCCCACCGTGGTGACGAGGTCCTTGAGCGGCTCCGCCTCCCAGGTCCCGAGGTCCGCGAGCGCCGTCCGGGCGTCGGCGAGCAGCTCGGCGGCGGGGGCCTTCATCGCCTTGGCCCACGAGCGCTCGTCCTCGACGGGCTCGTCGAGGAAGAGGAAGTCGACGTTGTCGGTGATGTCGGCGAGCAGCGCGACGCGCGACTGCGCGAGCGGGGCGACCTCGGCGAAGGCCGCGGCGTCGAACTGCTCCTCCGACCACGGCGCCTTCGGGGCGTGCAGCCACGGGTCGACGGCGGCGACGAAGTCCTCGACGGACAGCGCGCGGATGTACTCGCCGTTGAACGACAGCAGCTTCTTGACGTCGAAGAACGCCGACGCACTGTTGACGTCCTCGATGCGGAACCGCTCGACCAGCTCGTCGAAGGGGAGAATCTCCTCGTCGTTGCCGGGCGCCCAGCCGAGCAGCATGAGGTAGTTGACCATCGCAGCGGGCAGGTAGCCCTCGGCGAGGTAGTCCTCGAGCGCGACCTTGTCGCGGCGCTTCGAGAGCTTCTGGCGCTTCTCGTTGACGATCACGGGCAGGTGGGCCCACGTGGGCGGCTGCGCGCCGAGCGCCTCCCACAGGAGCTGCTGCTTGGGCGTGTTCGGCAGGTGCTCCTCGCCGCGGATGACGTGCGTGATGCCCTCGTCGAGGTCGTCCACGACGTTCGCGAGCAGGAACACGGGCGAGCCGTTCCCGCGCGCGACGACGAAGTCCTCCATCGCGGAGTTCGGGAAGGTCGGGTTGCCGCGGATGAGGTCGACGACCTGCGTCTCGCCCTCGTCGGGGGTGCGGAAGCGCAGCGCCCGGCCCGGCTCGTAGGTGAGGCCGCGGTCGCGGCAGAAGCCGTCGTAGCCGGAGTGCGCGTTGCCGGTGCGGGCGGCGACGTCGTCGCGGGTGCAGTCGCAGT
The DNA here is from genome assembly GCF_042885055.1 of Isoptericola sp. NPDC058082. Taxonomy (NCBI): domain Bacteria; kingdom Bacillati; phylum Actinomycetota; class Actinomycetes; order Micrococcales; family Promicromonosporaceae; genus Isoptericola; species Isoptericola sp. NPDC058082. The sequence goes on from NZ_JBHVSQ010000012.1 coordinate 61,399, forward strand.
AGTAGGCGCGGCCGGCCTCGTACAGGCGGGCCGAGGCCTCGCGGTGCTTCTCGACGTTCTGCGACTGGAAGTACGGGCCCTCGAACGTCGGGTCCTCCGCGTGCATGCCGAGCGCCGCGAGGGCGTTCAGGATGCCGTCCACCCACTCGGGCTTGTTGCGCGCGGCGTCGGTGTCCTCGACGCGCAGCACGAACGTGCCGCCCTGCTGCTTGGCGACCGCCCAGTTGAACAGGGCGGAGCGGGCACCGCCCACGTGGAACATGCCCGTCGGGGACGGGGCGAAGCGGACACGGACGGCGGAGGAGCCTGCTGCGGGGATCACGGGGCCAGCGTAGTTCGCCGCGGACGGGCCGCGACGACGGCCGGGTCACGCCCCGACGAAGCTCACGGTCTCGCCGAGGTCCGCGCGCCCGGTCCGCAGCGGGGGCACGCCGTCCTTCTCGTACCCCACCGAGACGCCGCAGAGCAGCACCTGCCCGTCGTCGGCCCCGACGATCTCGCCGACGGTGGTGCGGTACGTCGTCCACATCACTTGGGGGCAGCTGTGCACCCCCTCCGCCCGCAGCAGCAGCATGACGGTCTGCAGGTACATCCCGGCGTCCGCCCACTGTCCGGGGCCCATCGACCGGTCGAGGTAGCAGAACAGGACGGCCGGCGCCCCGAACGCCCCGGAGTTCAGGGTGGCGATCTTCCGGGGCCGGTCCGGGTCGTCGCGCTCGATGCCGAGCGCGGCGTACCGCTGGGCGGCCGCGGCGGCGAAGCGGTCCACGTACGGGGAGGGCAGCCCGTCCGGGTACATGGGGTACTCCCGCTCGTCGCCCGGGTCGCCCGCGAGCGCCCGGGCGGTCGCGCGCCGCTTGAGCTCGGCGAGCGGGCCTCCCGTGACGACGTAGACGCGCCACGGCTGGAGGTTCCCGCTGGACGGCGCCCTCGTCGCCGCCGTCAGGACGCGCCGCAGCACGTCCCGTGGCACCGGCTCGTCGCTGAACGCCCGCACCGCCCGGCGGCTGTCCACGGCCTCGTACACGTCCACGCGCTGGTCCTCTCAGTCCTCGGCAGATCGGTCCTCGGCGGACGGCCCGACGGCGCGCGCGGTCATCGCGGGTCCGCGACCCGCACGCGGTCGACGGCGAGGGCGACCATGGCCGCGAGGTCCGGGTTCGGCAGGTCGTCGACCGGCCACCACCGCACGTCGAGCGACTCGTCGCTCACGGCGTGCCGGGCGCCGTCGGGCGCGACGGCGACGAAGCGCACGTCCAGGTGGTGCGCGTCGCCGCCCGGCCCGCAGAACGGCACGGCGTGCTCGTCGAGGTGCACGGGCACGGGGTCGAGGTCGACGTCCAGGCCGGACTCCTCGACCGCCTCCCGCCGCGACGCGGCGAGCAGCGTGCCGTCGCCGGGCTCCGCGTGCCCGCCGAGCTGGAACCAGCGGCCCGCCTTGGCGTGCAGGGTCAGCAGCACGCGCGAGGCGTCGGCCGACAGCACCACGGTGGACGCGGTGACGTGGTCCGGGCGGCAGGTACGCAGCACGCCGTCGGGGTGCGCCTCGAGGTGCGCGACGAACCGGTCCCGCAGGGCGCGCTGCCCCGGGTCGGCCGGGTCCATGCGCCGCAGCACGGACCTGGCGTCGTCGGTGAGGTCCGGCACCTCAGTCGCGGCGGAACACGGGGTTAGCGAGGACGCCGATGCCCTCGACCTCGCACTCCACGTGGTCGCCGTGGTCGATGCGGCCGACCCCGGCCGGGGTGCCGGTGAGGATGACGTCGCCCGGCAGCAGGGTCATCGCCTTGCTGATGTACGACACGAGGAACGGCACGTCGAAGACCATGTCGGACGTGCGGCCGTCCTGCTTGAGCTCGCCGTTGACGCGGGAGCGCACGGCGACGTCCTCGGGGTTCAGGTCCGTGTCGATCCACGGGCCCAGCGGGCAGGACGTGTCGAAGCCCTTGGCTCGGGCCCACTGGCCGTCGGTGCGCTGCGCGTCGCGGGCGGTCACGTCGTTGGCCACCGTGTAGCCGAGGACGTACGACCGCACGTTCTCGGGCTCCACGTCCTTGGTGACCTTGGCGATCACGACGGCGAGCTCGGCCTCGTAGCTGACCTCGCGCGTGAACTCGGGCAGCACCACCGGGTCGTCGGGGCCGACGACGGCGGTGTTGGGCTTGAAGAACAGCAGCGGCGTTGCCGGCACCTCGCCGCCCATCTCCTTGGCGTGGTCGGCGTAGTTCTTGCCGACGGCGACCACCTTGGAGCGCGGGATCACCGGGGCGAGCAGCCGGACGCCGTCGCCCAGCTCGATCCGCTCCCCCGTCGGCATGGCCGGCATGTAGAGCGGGTCGCCGCCGAGGACGGCGAGGAACGTCTTGTCCCCCTCGTGCTGGACGAGGGCGAAGCGGGGGTCGTCTCCGGTGGTGAATCTCGCGATGCGCACGCGCCCAGGTTACGCGGGGAGCGTGCGCACCGCGGTCGGGCGCGGTCGGGTGAGGTCGGGTGCGGTCAGGCGCGGGCGAGGACCTCGCCGTGCAGGATGGCGAACCAGCCGTCGGGCGCCTGCGCCCACGCCTGCCAGTCCTGCGCGATCTGCTCGAGCGCGACGTCGTCGGCGAGGCCCGACTCCTTGGCCTGGACCGCGAAGTTGGACTCCACGCAGCGCTCGGCCCACAGCTCGCCCCACCACTGGCGGTCGGTCGGGGTGGCGTAGCACCACGACGACGCGGACGGCACGATGCCGTCCAGCCCGGCCTCCTGCACCCACGACATGAGCCGACGACCGGCGTCGGGCTCGAAGCCGTACGCGTGCGTGACCTCGTGGTACAGCTCGTTCCACTCCGTCAGCCCGGGGGTCTCCGGGTACCAGGCCATACCCGCGTAGTCGGCGTCGCGCACCGCGACCATCCCGCCCGGCTTGGCGACGCGCTTCATCTCGCGCAGCGCCGCGACCGGGTCGGACAGGTGCTGCAGCAGCTGGTGCGCGTACACGACGTCGAACGAGTCGTCGGCGAACGGCAGCTCGTAGGCGTTCGCCTGCTGGAAGCGGACGTTGCCGTAGCCCAGCGCCTCGGCGTGCTCGCGCGCCGCCTCGAGCACCTTGGGGCTGGCGTCCACGCCCACGACCTCGCCGCCGGCGAGGATCCGGGCGAAGTCGGCGGTCACGGTGCCGGGGCCGCAGCCGACGTCGAGCAGCGACATGTCGTCGCGCAGGTGCGGTACGAGGAAGCCGGCCGAGTTCTGGGCCGTGCGGGAACGGTGCGAGCGCAGCACGGACTCGTGATGGCCGTGGGTGTACGACTCGGACTCCTTGCTGGGCACCGTGTGGTGTGTGCTGGGTGCCTCGATCGCGTCGTTGAGGTCGGCACCGGCGGGTTCGGGGTCGCCCTGGGGTGCGGGCTCCGCGCTGAGGTCACTCATGCTCCTACCGTAGTGACCGCGCGGCCCGCAAGCCGCGACGTTCTCACGCACCGGGACGACGCGCGCCACAGGGCGGTGGCATCATCGCGCCATGACCGCGGCCACAGGCGCGCCGACCTCCCGTCTTCGTACCGGGGTGCGCGCGGGCCTGCGCCGCCTCGGCGGCGGCCCGGGCCGCGTCCCGGGCGTCGACGTCGCCCGCGGGATCGCCGTCCTGGGCATGTTCACCGCCCACGTGGGCGTGACGACGCCCGACGCCGGGCCCGCCTGGTGGCTGCTCGACCTGTCGCACGGGCACTCGTCGATCCTGTTCGCCCTGGTCGCCGGCGTCTCCGTCGCGATCGTCACCGGCGGGCCGCGGACCCTCGACGGCGATCCGCTGCGGCGGGCGCGCCTCCGCCTGCTCGTGCGGGCCGCGCTGCTCCTCGTGGTCGTGGCGCTGCTCGACCTCCTCGGGACACGTGTCGCCCTCATCCTGGGCTTCTACGCCTGCTACTTCGTGCTCGCCCTGCCGTTCCTGCGCTGGCGGCCCCCGCGCCTCCTCGCGCTCGCCGCGGTGGTCGCGCTCGTCGGGCCGCTCCTCGCGTACTGGGGGCCGGAGGCGCTGCTGCGGGCCGGGCTGCGGCTGCCGCACGACGGCTCGGGCGCCGTCACCGACTTCGTGCTCACCGGCCACTACCCCGCGGTCGTCTGGATGGCGTACGTCCTCGCAGGGATGGCGATCGGGCGCTGCGACCTGCGCTCGCCGCGCCTGCGCCGCGGGCTCCTGCTCGGCGGGCTGGCCGCGTGGGGCGCCTTCTCCTTCCTGTCCGCCTGGGCGGTCGGTGCCGCCGGCGGCGAGAAGGTCGTGCTGTCCTCCCAGGTCATGGCGCGGCAGTCGGTGGACCCGCCGCCGTTCGCCTGGGACGACCCGTGGCCCGGCGTCGCCGGGCTGTTCCTCGACGGCCCGCACGACGACACGACGTTCGAGGTGCTCGCGTCGGGCGGGTTCGCGGCGGCGGTCGTGGGCCTGTGCCTCCACGTCGGCCGGGTCGGGCGCTGGGTGCTGGCCCCGATGGCCGCGGTCGGGTCGATGGCCCTGACCGTGTACTCGCTCCAGATCGTGGCCATCTGGCGCTGGGACCTGCTCGGGTCCACCACCAACGGCCCCCTGGTCGTGCTGGTGCTGGTCACGCTCGCCGCGGCGACGGCGTGGCGGTTCCTGCTCGGCCGGGGCCCCCTCGAGCGCCTGGTCGGCGCCGTCAGCGACCGGGCTGCAGGTCCGCCGACGCGTCCGCCGGACGTGTCGTCGTGAGCCCGGCGGGGTGCGCCTCCAGGGCCGCGAGGACGTCCGTCGCGTCGAAGGCCTCGGCCGGGGCGAGGGCGCCGGCGCCCCGGTGCCGCCCGGCCAGCAGCCGGACCACCCCCTCCGCGAGGATCGGGGCGGAGACGGCGTAGATGTCCTGGCCCGCCGCGGCCAGCCGACGCACGTTCGCGCCGCGCCGGACCGCGACGTCGACGACGAACTGCTGCGGCGACCGCTCCCCGCCGGTCGGGGGCGGCGTCCGCTCGTCGCGGAGCTCCTCGAGAGGCCCGGACGTCAGGTACGAGGTGAGCTCCCCGACGGCGAGGTGGCGCGTGACGGTGAGCACCTCCGAGAACGGCAGCCGAACCACGGGCTGCTCGCCCAGCGGCGCCGGGAACCGCCACCGGCCCGTCGGCGCGGGGTCGGCGAGGGGCACGAGGCGACCGCCGCGGACGACCAGGCGTGTCGCGGTGTTCCGCGCCCCCGTGACGCGGGTGCCGGCCGTGGGCCACCAGTGGTCCAGCCCGACGGCGACCTCGACGGCGTCGGCGTCCCGCTCCCCCTCGAGGGCCGCGGTGACGAGCAGGTCGGCGAGCCCGCCGTAGAACGCCATGGCGGGGACGACGGTGACCCCGGCGGCGCGGGCGGGCGCGTCGAGCTCCTCGTAGACCTGCTGCACCGCCGGCTGCTCGGCGGTGACGTCGAGGTAGTGCGCCCCTGCCGCGACCGCGGCGCCCGCCAGCGGCAGCGCGGTGTCGAGGAACGGGCCGGCGCAGTTCACCACCACGGCGACGCCGTCCAGGGCGGCGCGCAGGGCGGCGGAGTCGTCCACCCTCGCCGCCCGGACGTCGAGGCCGGGGTACCGCGACGCGACGCCCGCGAGGCGCTCGGCGTCGCGGCCGGCCAGCACGGGCGCCAGCCCGCGCCGGACCAGCTCGTCGACGACGAAGCCGCCCGTGTGCCCGCCGGCGCCGTAGACCATCACTGCCTCAGGTGTCTGCATGGCTCGATCCTGCTCACCGCGCCGTCGCGCGACGAGCGTCCCGAACGACATGGTGTGTACAGTTTCGGACATGCCGCGCCTCGCCCTGGTCCTGCACGACACCGGCATGCTGTACGAGACGGCGATCGCCGCGGAGGTCTTCGGCGTCGACCGCGCCGAGCTCTCCCCTGCCGGCGCCTGGTACGACTTCGTGGCCTGCACGCCGGACGGCGAGCCCCACCCGTGGCTGCCGGGCGCGCGGACCGCCCCGTACACCGAGCTGTCCCGGGTCGACCGCGTCGTCGTGACGTCGACCGACGACCCCGGCGCCGCACCGGACCCGCTCCTGCTCGACGCGCTCCGGACCGCGCACCGGGGCGGCGCCACGATCGCCGCCCTGTGCACGGGCGCCTTCGTCCTCGCGGCCGCCGGTTTGCTCGACGGCCGGGAGGCGGCCACGCACTGGATGCACGCCGACGACCTCGCCCGCCGCTACCCCCGGGTCCGGGTGCGCGCCGACGTCCTGTACGTCGACGACGGCGACGTCCTCACGTCGGCCGGCAAGACCGCCGCGCTCGATCTGGCCCTCCACCTCGTGCGCCGCGACCTCGGCGCCGCCGCCGCCAACGGCATCGCCCGCCGCCTGGTCGTCCCGTCGCACCGGAGCGGGGGCCAGGCCCAGTTCGTCGCGACGCCGCCCTCCCCGCGCACCGGCTCCGGGCTCGCCCCGACGCTGGAATGGGCTCGCGCCCGGGTCGACCGGCCGCTGACCGTGCGCGACCTCGCCGCGCACGCCGGGCTCAGCACCCGCCAGCTCGCCCGCCGCATGCAGGCCGAGGTCGGGTCCGGGCCGCTCGACTGGCTGCACCGGCAGCGGGTCGCGCGAGCGCAGGAGCTCCTCGAACGCACCGACGCGTCGATCGAGCAGGTCGCGGCCGGCTCGGGGCTCGGCACCGCGGCCACGCTCCGGCGACACTTCCACCGCAGCGTCGGGGTCGCTCCCGCGGCGTACCGGGCCGCGTTCCACGTCCGCTGAGCCACCGGGAGCGGCGGGCGGCGCCGGCACCGCCGGAGATGGATCGCCTCGCCGTGTCCTGCGCCCGATCTGCCAGGATGCCGGGCACCACGAGAGGAGCGACCGTGACCGACGCGATGGCGCTGCTGAGGCGCCGCCTCGACGACTCCGGCATCGTCGACGTCGTCTCCGTCGAGCCGGCGACCGGAGGCCTCGCCGCGACCGCGGGCCTGACCCGGCGTGCCGACGGCACCGCGGTGTTCGTCAAGGGGTTCGTCGAGGAGTTCGTCAAGGGGTTCGACGACGCGCCGTCCGACGGCGCCTTCCCGGCCGAGGCCGAGGGCCTGGCGGCGCTGCGGGAGCTCGGCGGCGTCGCCACGCCCGACGTCGTGCTCGCCGACCGCGACCTGCTCGTCCTCGAGGTGCTGCACCCACGCCCGCGCGACGAGGCGTTCTGGGAGCGGCTCGCGCACGCGCTCGCCCGGCTGCACGCCACCACCCACGACCGGTTCGGCTGGCACCGGGACAACTGGCTCGGCCGACGCCGCCAGGACAACGCCTGGGAGGACGACGGGTTCACCTTCTTTGCCCGGAGCCGCCTGCTGCGCTGGCTGGGCGAGCCGCGGGTCGACGCCGCCCTCGGGCCCGCCGACCGAATGGCCCTGGAGCACCTCTGCGCCCGCCTCCCCGAGCTGCTGCCGGACCGCCCCGCATGCCTGACGCACGGCGACCTGTGGGCGCAGAACGTCCTCGCGACCGCCGGCGGTCGGCCCGCGCTGATCGACCCCGCGGTGTCGTACACGTGGGCCGAGGTCGACCTCGCCCACCTCTGGACGACGGCACCGCCGCCCGAGTCCCGGGGGTTCTTCGACCGGTACGCGGAGCTCACCGGGCTCGATCGCGGATGGCGTGACCGCATGCCGATCCTGCAGCTGCGCCAGCACCTCGCCGTGATCGCCCAGTACGACGACGACTGGGGCGCCGCCGAGCAGGTGCGGGCCACGCTCGCCCCGTTCCGGCGCCGGGGCTGACGCCCGGTCAGGGCGCCGCCGTCAGAGGGTGACGGTGCCGACGATCGTCGTGACCGCGTCCCCGCCCACCCACACGGCACCGTGGTCGTCGCGGCGCACGTGCACGCGGCCGCGGCGCCCGAGGGCGGTGCCCTGCGAAGCGACGTACGACGCCGGCAGCAGGCCGCCCGCGAGCCACTGCCCGAGCCCGGCGTTGAGGCTGCCGGTCACGGGGTCCTCGGCCACGCCGATGTCGGGCACGAACGCGCGCACCTCGACCGCGGCGTCCGACTCGCCCGGCCCGTAGGCGCCGACGACGCCGATCTTCAGCCCGCCGAACGCGGCGAAGTCCGGCTCGACGGCGAGCACCGCCGCGGCGTCCGCCAGCCGGGCGGCGACCCAGCCCGGGCCGTTGTCCACCCACGCCGCGTCCTCGATCTGGGCCACGCTCACCCGCAGGCCGCGCGCGATCTGCGCGAGGTCCTCCGGCCCGACCGCGCCGGAGCGTCGCAGCGGCGGCGCGGCGAACGCGAGCCGGTCGCCGCCCCCGTCGGGCTCGCGCCGGACCGTGACGAGCCCGACGCCGCACTCCTGGACGACGTGGTCCGCGGAGCGGGGCACCCCGCCCGCCTCGAGCCACGCGTGCGCGGTGCCGAGCGTGGGGTGGCCGGCGAAGGGCAGCTCGCCCCCGGGCGTCCAGATGCGGAGCCGGTAGTCGGCGTCGGGCGTGGTGGGACGCAGCAGGAACGTGGTCTCGGACAGGTTGGTCCACCGCGCGAAGGCGGCCATCTGCGCGTCGTCGAGGCCGTCGGCGTCGTGCACCACGGCCACCGGGTTGCCGGTGAGCGGGCCGGTGGCGAAGACGTCGACCTGACGGAAGTCGTGGGTGTGCGGCACGAGTCACACGCTAGCCCGGTGAGGGGGGTGCTCGCCGCGCTCGTACCCTGGTGGGATGCGCACGACGACCCTCGACGCCCCGGCGGTGACCTCCGCCGACGCCGTCGTGCCGCGCGAGGCGTGGGAGCCGCTGGCCGCCGCGCACGCCGCCCGGGCCGACGCGCTGACCGCGGTGTGGCGCGCCGCCCGCGACGAGGGCTCGACGCACGCGATCGAGGACTTCCTGTTCACGTACTACCCCACGCGCGTGAGCCACCTGCGCCGCTGGCACCCGGGACCGGGCGTGGTCCTCGCGGACGCCGCCGAGCACGCCGGGTGGCGCTGGTACCGCGAGACGCAGCTGCGGGGCGACGACGGCGGTACGCACGGCGCGACGCTCGACGTCGACGCCTTCGTGGCCGACCGTGGCGACACCGTCCGCTACGTCCGCGCGCTCGTGTCCGCCACCGCCGGGCGACCCGGGACGTTCGGCTGCTTCGGCCTGCACGAGTGGGCGATGGTGTACCGCGACCGCGCGGCGGGGCGCGACCACCGCCACCCGCTGCCGCTGCGGCTGGGCCACGACGGCACGGACGCCGTCGTCGAGTCGCACCGCATCGGCTGCTCGCACTTCGACGCCTACCGGTTCTTCACGCCCGAGGCCGCCGGCCGCAACCAGCTGCGCCCCACCCGCGAGCGCCAGCCGTCGATGGAGCAGCCCGGCTGCCTGCACGCCGGGATGGACCTGTACAAGTGGGCGCTCAAGCTCGGGCCCGCCGCCCCCGGCGACCTGCTGCTGGACGCGTTCGAGCTCGCCCGCGACATCCGGTACACCGACATGGCCGCGGCCCCGTACGACGTCTCGTCCTACGGCGTCGAGGCCGTGCCGATCGAGACGCCGGAGGGCAAGGCGGAGTACGTGCGCCGCCAGCGCGGGTTCGCCGCGCGCGGGCAGGAGCTGCGCGCGCGCCTGGTCGCGGTGTGCGACCTGCTCCTGGCGGGCGCCGCCGGCTGACGACGGCGGCGAGGCGGTCAGTCGGAGACCATCCCGCTGACCAGGGCACGCCACGTCACGGGCCCCACGACGCCGTCGACGAGGACGCCGAACGCCGACAGCGCCCGCTGGAACTCGCGCACCGCGCTCTCGGTCCTCGGCCCGAAGACCCCGTCGACCACGAGGTCGAGGTCGACGCGGACGTCGAGCTCGGACTGCGCCCCGCGGACGGCGTGACCGCGGCTGCCGAGGCGCACGGTGACGACGATCGCGTTCCAGGTCCTGGGCCCGACGACGCCGTCGACCTCGAGGCCGAAGTCGCGCTGGGAGGCCCGCACGGCGGCCTCGGTGAGCGGACCGAACGCCTCGTCCACCTCGAGGTCGTGCCCGTGCTCGTTGAGCAGGTGCTGCAGCGTGCCGACGGGGTGGAACCGGTCACCGGGGCGGACGACCGGCCAGGGGTCGAGGGCCTTGCTCGTCGTGACGGACATGGCCGCCTCCTTCGTGGGGCCGGGCCGGGCGGGTCGTCGCCCCGGGAAAGCCTGGCGCCCTCGCGGGGAGGGAGCGCGGCGCGCAACGGCAGATACGTCGACCAGAGACGTCGCCCGCGTGCCCGTGGCCTCAGGCGGAGCGGCGGGCCCGCAGCGCGGCCTGGGCGTTGCGGTTGGTGCACGCGGTGGAGCAGTACCGCCGCGAGCGGTTGCGCGACAGGTCCAGCACCAGCCCCTGGCAGTCGGCGTCGGCGCACACCGCGAGGCGGGAGAGCTCGTCGTCGCGGATGAGGTCGATCATCGCCATGGCGGTCTCGACGACGATCCGGGTGGCGAGCGGGGCGTCGTCGGCGGTCGCGTGGACGTGCCAGTCCTCCCCCGAGTGCCGCACGAGGCGCGGGTGGACGGGCACGCCGGCGAGCAGGTCGTTGACCAGACCCGCCGCGTCGTCGCGGTCGGCGAGGAGCAGCGCCCGGAGCCGGGGCCGCAGCGCGCGCACCTGGTCGAGCTCCTCGGCGGTGCCGTCGTGACGGCCGGTGTACTCGTGCTCCCGGAAGAAGGCGTCGAGGTCGGCGGTGGTCTCGAGGGTCTCGGGCGGCTCGCCCGAGTTCACGAGGGCGACGGCCGCCCGGAGCTCCGCCACGGTGTCATGAGTGAACGGCATGTTGACACGTTACTCCACGCGGTCGTAGCGTCATGAGCCATGGTAGAGATGACACATGACGCCCGCGCGACGGCGCGCACCGGCCTCGGCGCGGGCCTCGCCCTCGCGGTCGTCTCCGCCGTGACGTTCAGCCTCTCCGGCCCGCTCGCCGCCGGCCTCTTCGCCACCGGGTGGAGCCCGGGCGCCGTCGTGCTGGTGCGGGTCGCGGTCGGGGCGCTCGTCGTCCTGCCGTTCGGCGTCGTCGCCCTGCGCGGCGACTGGTCCCCCGTGCGCCGCAACCTGCGGCTGCTGCTCGCCTACGGCGCGCTCGGCGTCGCGGCCACGCAGTTCTGCTACTTCGCCGCCGTGCAGCACATGCAGGTGGGTCCGGCGCTGCTCATCGAGTACTCCTCGCCCGCCGCCGTCGTCGCCTGGCTGTGGATGCGGCACGGCCAGCGCCCGGGCCGGACGACGCTCGCCGGCATCGCGCTCGCCGCCGGGGGCCTCGTCCTCGTGCTCGACCTCGCCGGGGCCCGCCTCGACCCGGTGGGCGTCGCCTGGGCGCTCGGCGCGATGGTGGGCGTCTCCGCGTACTTCCTGCTCAACGCCCGCACCGACACCGGGCTGCCGCCCCTGAGCCTCGCGGCGGGCGGCCTCGTGGTGGGCGCCGTGCTGCTCGGGCTGCTCGGTGCCGTCGGCGTCATGCCGGTGACGCTGTCCGCCGACCCCGTGACCCTCGCCGACGCCGTCGTGCCCGCCTGGGCGGTGCTCGCCGCCCTCGGGGTGGTGACCGCCGGGATCGCCTACGTCACCGGCGTCGCGGCCGGACGACGCCTCGGCGCGCGGCCGGCGTCCTTCGTCGGGCTCCTCGAGGTGGTCAGCGCCGTGTTCTTCGCGTGGGTGTTCCTGGGCGAGCTGCCGCGACCCGTCCAGCTGGTCGGCGGGCTGCTGGTGCTGGCGGGGGTCGTCGTCGTGCAGCAGGGCGAGGCCGCGACCCGTCGCACCCCGCCCACGGTCGAACCGACGACCGAGCCGGCCGGACAGCCGTAGGCCGCGGCGGGCGCCGGCTGCGAGGATCACCCCATGTCCCGCGTCCTCGCCGCCGCCCCCTCCGACCCGGTCGTCGTCCCCGAGCGGGTGCGCGTGCTCGCCGGCGACGACGACGTGACGCCCGTGTGGCTCAACGAGCTCGGCGGCCTCACATTCCGCCTCTCGGCCGGCCCCGGCGGCGAGCAGCCCGGCGCCGAGCGCTACGTCAAGTGGGTCCCCGCCGGCACGCCGGAGCTCGACCTCGACGCCGAGGCCGAGCGCCTCGCGTGGGCGGGCCGGTACACGCCGGTGCCGCACGTGCTCGACCGCGGCACCGACGACGCCGGCGCCTGGCTGCTCACCGAGGGCATCCCGGGCCGGTCCGCCGTCGACCCGCGCTGGCTCGCGCACCCGGGGACGGCGGCGCGCGCGATCGGCGCCGGGCTGCGGGCGATGCACGACGCGCTCCCGGTCGACGACTGCCCGTTCTCGTGGGGCGTCGCCGACCGGGTCTCCCGCCTCTCCCCCGCCGCCCGCGCGCGGGTCGGCGACGTGCCCGCCGTCGACCGGCTCGTCGTCTGCCACGGCGACCCGTGCGCCCCCAACACGCTGCTCGACGACGGCGGGCGCTGGACCGCGCACGTCGACCTCGACGCGCTCGGCGTCGCGGACCGCTGGGCCGACCTCGCGGTGGCGAGCTACAGCCTGGAGTGGAACTACGGCGACGGCCACGAGCCCGCCTTCTTCGAGGGCTACGGCATCGCGCCCGACGCCGGGCGCATCGCCTTCTACCGGCGCCTGTGGGACCTCGGCTGACACGTGTCCGGTCGTACGGGTAACCCCGTACGACCGTCCGGTCGGATCACGGCCAGATGACGCGGTTCCCCTGATGTGCGGACCGGACCGACGCCGTAGCGTCGAATTTGTCCAGTTTCCTCACGAACACGGGAGAAGCAACGATGCGTCTTCGTTCCACCCTCCTCGCCGCGGCCGTCGGGGTCGCCGCGCTCCTGGCGCCGCTCGCGGCGGCGCCCGCGGCGTCCGCCCACGGCTGGGTGACCAACCCGCCGAGCCGCCAGGACCTGTGCGCCGGCGGTTCCCTGTCCTTCGACTGCGGCAGCATCAAGTACGAGCCCCAGAGCGTCGAGGCGCCCAAGGGCTCCATGCAGTGCTCCGGCGGCAGCGGCTTCGCCGTCCTCGACGACGAGTCGAAGCCGTGGCCGCGCACCACGATCGGCAACAGCGTCACGATGAAGTGGCAGATCACGGCCCGCCACGCCACCTCGACGTGGGAGTACTTCGTCGACGGCACCCTGCACCGCACCTTCGACGACAAGGGCGCCAAGCCGGAGGCCGTCGTCAGCCACACGCTGGAGAACCTGCCGGCCGGCGACCACACCATCCTCGCCCGCTGGAACGTCGCCGACACCGTCAACGCGTTCTACGCGTGCGTCGACGTGACCGTCGGCGAGGGCGGGACGGTCGAGCCGACCGACCCGCCGGTGGACCCGACCGACCCGCCGGTCGAGCCGGGCGACTGCGAGGACGCGGCCTGGAACCCGTCGTCCGCCTACACGGGCGGCACGAAGGTCTCCTACGAGGGTCGCGCGTACCAGGCCAAGTGGTGGACCCAGGGCGACACCCCGTCGTCCGCGGCCGGCCAGTGGGCGGTCTGGACCGACCTCGGCGCCTGCTGACGGCCACCACGTCCTGACGGTGGCGGGGGGGGGCCCCCCCCCCCCCCCCCCCCACCCCCCCCCCCCCCCCCCCCCCCCCCCCCCCCCCCCCCCCCCCCCCCCCCCCACCCCCACCCCCCCCCCCCCC
>NZ_JBHVSQ010000012.1:74965-119033 GCF_042885055.1 Isoptericola sp. NPDC058082
CGTCCACCGCGCCCGCCACCGCCAGACCCGCACCACCCACGGAGCAACACCTGAGCACCTCCGAGCACCAACGAGGGAGACGAGTCGATGAAGACCACGCGTCGCAAGACCACGCTTCGCTCCGCCCTGCTCGCCGCAGCGGTCGGGATCCTGACCGTCGCGGCGCCGCTCGCCGTCGCGCCCAGCGCGTCGGCACACGGCTGGATCACCAGCCCGCCGAGCCGCCAGGACCACTGCGCCACGCGCACCGTGTCCTTCGACTGCGGCGGCGTCCAGTACGAGCCCCAGAGCGTCGAGGCCCCGAAGGGCTCGATGCAGTGCTCCGGCGGCAGCGGCTTCGCCGTCCTCGACGACAGCTCCAAGCCGTGGCCGCGCACCACGATCGGCAGCAGCGTGTCGATGCAGTGGAAGCTCACCGCCCGCCACGCCACCTCGACGTGGGAGTACTTCGTCGACGGCACGCTGGTCAAGACCGTCGACGACGGCGGCCGGCAGCCCGGGGCGACCGTCACGCACACGCTCGAGAACCTGCCGCAGGGCAACCACACGATCTTCGCCCGCTGGAACATCGCGGACACCGCCAACGCGTTCTACGCGTGCGTCGACGTGAACGTGGGCGGCGCCGGGGGGCCCGGCCCGGACCCCACGGACCCGCCCACCGAGCCCGGCGACTGCGAGGCCCCCGCCTGGAACCCGTCGTCCGCGTACACGGGCGGCACCCAGGTCTCCCACGACGGCCGCACCTACCAGGCCAAGTGGTGGACCCAGGGCGACACCCCGTCCTCCTCGGCCGGCCAGTGGGCGGTCTGGACCGACCTCGGCGCCTGCTGACCCACCCGACGCCTCGAGCGTGCCGGGATGCCCTCGTCCGGTTCGGACGGGGAGCGTCCCGGCACGCTCGTTGCGCACGGCACGGCCTGGAAGAATGGTCGGCGATGACCTCCCCGACCTCGAACGACCCCGCCCCCCGCCCCGCCGGCACGCTGCTGCCGTACCTGCCCGCCCCGACGGGTGGCGCGCCGGACCCCGACGTCCTCTTCGAGGGGTTCGGCGAGTGGGCCGCCGGCACCGGCCGGCCGCTGTACCCGCACCAGGAGGAGGCGCTGCTCGAGCTCATGACGGGCTCGCACGTGGTGCTGGCCACCCCGACCGGCTCCGGCAAGTCGATGGTGGCGATGGGGGCGCAGTTCGCGGCGCTCGCGAACCGTCGGTCGGGCCGCGGCGGGCGCACCTTCTACACGGCGCCGCTCAAGGCGCTCGTGAGCGAGAAGTTCTTCGACCTCGTCGCCGCGTTCGGGTCGCGCAACGTGGGCATGATGACCGGCGACTCCGCCGTCAACGCCGACGCCCCGATCATCTGCTGCACGGCGGAGATCCTCGCGAACCTGGCGCTGCGGCGCGGGGCCGACGACGACGGTGTCGGCGCGGACGGCACGTCCGGCGACGACGCCATCGCCCAGGTCGTCATGGACGAGTTCCACTTCTACGGCGACCGGCAGCGCGGCTGGGCGTGGCAGGTGCCGCTGCTGGAGCTGCCACGCACGCAGTTCCTGCTGATGTCGGCCACCCTCGGCGACACGGCCCGGCTCCGGGAGGACCTCGCCGAGCGCAGCGGCCGCCCCGTCGCGGAGGTCGCGGGCGCCGAACGACCGGTGCCGCTGACGTTCTCCTACGTCGTCGAGCCGCTGACGGACGTCATCGCCGAGCTCGTCACGACGCACCGCGCCCCCGTCTACGTCGTGCACTTCACGCAGAAGGACGCCGTCGAGCGCGCGCAGGCGCTGCTGTCCACGAACCTCGCGTCCAAGGACGAGAAGGCCGCGATCGCGGCCGAGATCGGCGCGTTCCGGTTCGGCACCGGCTTCGGCAAGACGCTGAGCAAGTTCCTGCGCGCCGGCGTCGGCGTGCACCACGCGGGCATGCTGCCGAAGTACCGCCGCCTCGTGGAGCGGCTCACGCAGCGCGGCCTGCTCAAGGTGGTGTGCGGCACCGACACGCTCGGCGTCGGCATCAACGTGCCCATCCGCACGGTCCTCATGACGTCGCTGGTGAAGTACGACGGCGAACGCATGCGCCACCTCACCGCGCGCGAGTTCCACCAGATCGCCGGCCGGGCCGGGCGCGCGGGCTTCGACACCGTGGGCGAGGTGCTCGTCATGGCGCCCGAGCACGTCATCGAGAACCGCAAGCTGCTCGCCAAGGCGGGCGACGACCCGAAGAAGCTCAAGAAGGTGGTGCGCAAGAAGGCCCCCACCGGCGCCGTGAACTGGACGGACTCCACGTTCGAGCGGCTGCGCGACGCCGACCCCGAGCCCCTGACGAGCCAGTTCCACGTCAACCACGCGATGGTGCTCAACGTGCTGGCACGGGACTCCTCGGGCTCGGACGGCGACCCCGTCGAGGCCATGCGCCACCTGCTGGTCGCCAACCACGACACCGAGGCGCAGCAGGCCAAGCACGTGCGCCAGACGTTCCGCATCTACCGGTCCCTGCGCGTCGCGGGCGTCGTGGAGAAGGTCCGCGTGCCCGACCCATCGCGGCCGGCCGGGTACCGGCCCAGCGTGCGGCTCGTCGTCGACCTGCCGCGCGACTTCGCGCTCAACGCGCCGCTGTCGCCGTTCGCCCTCGCGGCGATGGACCTGCTCGACGTCGAGAGCCCCACCCACGTGCTCGACGTCGTCTCGGTCATCGAGGCGACCCTCGACGACCCGCGCCAGATCCTGTACGCCCAGCAGAGCAAGGCGAAGGGCGAGGCCGTCGCGGCGATGAAGGCCGAGGGCATGGAGTACGAGGAGCGCATGGAGGCGCTCGAGGACGTCACGTGGCCGCGGCCGCTCGCCGACCTGCTCGAGCCCGCGTTCGCCACCTACAAGCGGTCGAACCCGTGGGTGGCCGACGCCGAGCTCGCCCCCAAGTCCGTGGTACGCGACATGCTCGAGCAGGCCATGACCTTCGCCGAGCTGGTCAGCGTGTACGGGCTGGAGCGCACCGAGGGCGTCGTGCTGCGCTACCTCGCCGACGCCTACCGCGCGCTGCGCCAGGTGGTGCCCGAGGAGCACCGCACCGAGGAGGTGCAGGAGGTCGTCGAGTGGCTCGGCGAGCTGGTGCGCGGCGTCGACTCGTCGCTGCTGGACGAGTGGGAGCGGCTGCAGAACCCGGTCGACGACGACGCCGACACCGTCGTCGAGGGCGAGCTCGCCGAGGCGGGCGCGGAGGCGCCCGCGCGCCCTGTGACCGGCAACCCGCGCGCCTTCCGCCGCCTGGTGCGCAACGCGACCTTCCGCCGCGTCGAGCTCGCCGCCCGCGAGGACTACGACGCGCTCGGGGCGCTCGACGCCGGGCACGGCTGGGACGGCGACGCGTGGGCGACCGCCCTCGACCCGCTGTTCGACGCGCAGGGCGACGACGCGGTCGGCATCGGCCCCGCCGCCCGCGCGGCGGGCCTGCTGACGATCCTCGAACCGGGCGCCGAGCTGCCCGGCGGCGCGACGACGACCACGCGCGACGGCGTCGAGGTCGCCGAGGTGCCCGCGGGCACGTGGTGGGTGCGGCAGGTGCTCGACGACGCCGACGGCGACCACGACTGGGCGATCACCGCCGTCGTCGACCTGGCCGCCAGCGACGAGGCCGGGGCCGTGTCGCTCACCGTGGTGGACGTCGGGCGGATCTGAGCCGACCGCGTCGGTTGCAAGCAACCGGGGTCGGCCGTGTGATCGACGCAGGGGGCCGACCCCGGCTCCCCCGACGTCAGGAGCCCGCCGTGGACACCACGACCATCGTCTGGATCGTCGTCGCCGTCGTCGTCGTGCTGCTGCTCGTGCTCGTCGCCGTGGCCCTCGCCCGCCGGTCGCGGGCCGCCGAGGCGCGCCGGCGCGAGGAACGGCGCGACGAGGCTGCCGAGCTGCGCCGACAGGCGGAGCACGACCGGATCGCGGTGCAGGAGCGCGAGGCGGCGTCCGCGAAGCTCGACGCCGAGGCCAGGATGTCCCAGGCCGAGGCCGACCAGAAGGCCGCCGAGGCGGCGCGCCTGCAGGAGGAGGCCCGGCGCCGCGACGCGAGCCTCGACGAGCGCCGGGCCGACGTCGACGACCGCCTGCGCCGCGCGGACGAGCTGGACCCCGACCGAGGCGGGGACGACCCCGGTACGCCCGGGCGGCACGCGCCCGAGCACCGCGCGGACGGCCCCGCGGACGCCCCGCACCGGGACGAGGGCGACCGGCCTCTCTGAACCCGCCGCCTCAGCCCAGGTCCGCGAGCCCCTGGGCCAGGGTCGCGGCACCGCCGACGTACGCGAGCACGATCAGCCCGCGCCGGACGGTGGCCGCGGGGAGGCGCGGCGTGAGCCAGTCGCCGACGACGAGCCCCGCCACGATCGCCGCCAGGACGACGAGCCACTGCCACGCCGCGAAGGGCGGGAAGGACGCGTCGGTGAGCGTGAGCTTCGCGATGAGCGCGGCGAGCGCGTTGGTCGCGAAGAAGGGCTGCGCCGTGGCGGCGAACCCGCGCGGGTCCCAGCCGCTGAGCACGGAGTAGATCGCCACCGGTGGACCACCGATGCCGGCGGCCACGCTCCCCACTCCGCTCGCGACGCCGGTGACGACCAGCGGCGTGCGGGACTCGGGCCGCACCGGGTGGCGGCCGCCGCGCCGCAGCCGGGTCGTGACGACGGCCAGCGTCATCGCGACGATCACGAGGGCCCCGACGGCGACCTCGAGCGCCGCGCGGCTCGCGTCGCGCAGCAGCAGGGCCGCGGGCACCATGACGACGACCGACGTGACGGCCAGCCAGGCGTAGCGCCGCCAGTCCACGTCCCGCGCGACGCGCCCCAGGATGAGCGCGGACGCGATCGAGCCGGCCAGGTTGACGAACAGCACGCCCTCGAGCGGGCCCACCAGGAGCACGATGAACGGGCCCGCGACGAGGCCGAAGCCCATCCCCGTGACCCGTTGGAGAGCCCCTCCCACCAGGATCGCGAGGACGAGGAGGAGGAGCACCGCTCCACCGTACCGGGGCTCCTCAGGGCACAATCGGCAGCGTGCCGAAGAAGAAGACCCACGCCTCGCACGGGACGCCCGCCGTCGTCGCGCTCGACCGCGCCGGCGTCGCCTACGGGCTGCACACCTACGACCACGACCCGGCGTCCGACCTGAGCTACGGTCTGGAGGCCGCCGAGGCGCTCGGCGCCGACCCGGCGCAGGTCTTCAAGACGCTCCTGGCGGACGTCGACGGCCGCCTGGTCGTCGGCATCGTGCCGGTGGACGGCAGCCTCGACCTCAAGGCGCTCGCCCGCGCGGTCGGCGGCAAGCGGGCCGCGATGGCGGACCCGGCCGCGGCGCAGCGCGCCACGGGCTACGTGGTGGGCGGCATCTCGCCGATCGGGCAGAAGCAGCGGCACCCGACCGTGCTCGACGGGTCCGCGGCGGGCTTCGACGTCGTCTACGTCTCCGGCGGGCGGCGCGGGCTGGACGTCTCCCTCGCCCCCGACGACCTGCTGCGCCTCACGGGCGGGACGGCGGCGCCGATCGCGCGCCCGTGAGGCCCGTGCCCGTCGGCTCGGTCAGTGCTGGTAGGTCGGGTACCGGGCGTCGCTGGGCACGATGTCCTTGCCGAGCGGCAGCAGCGAGATCGGGATCATCTTGAGGTTGGCGATCGCCAGCGGGATGCCGATGATCGTGATCGCCTGGGCGACCGCCGTCGTGATGTGCCCGATGGTGAGCCAGATGCCGGCGAAGACGATCCAGATGATGTTGCCCAGCACCGACCAGCCGCCGGCGCCCGGCTTGTCGACGACCGTGCGGCCGAACGGCCACAGCGCGTAGCCCGCGATCCGGAACGAGGCGATGCCCCACGGGATCGCGACGACCGTGATGCAGCACAGGATGCCCGCCGCGGCGTAGCCGAGCGCGAGCCAGAAGCCGCCGAAGACGAGCCAGATGATGTTGAGCAGGGCTTTCACCCGTCCATCCTCGCCTGTCGCGCGAGCGCGGCACCACCCGGGAACCCCCTGACGCGACCCTGGTCCGGTGCGACGTTCGTAGACTGGCCACCATGCCCACCGACTGTCCCGGGATCCCCGCACGCCTGGCCGCCGTCCACGACCGCGTCGCGGCCGCCGCCCGCGCGGCGGGGCGCGACCCGCGGGAGGTCCGCGTCCTGCTGGCCACCAAGACCCAGGACGCCGAGACCGTGCTCGCGGGGGTGCGGGCCGCGCTCGACCTCGCCGACGCGGCGGGCGACGACCGGCCGGTGCTGGTCGGCGAGAACCGCGTCCAGGAGCTCGTCGCGAAGGCCCCCGCGCTGGCGGACCTCGTCGCCGCGGGGCGCGTCGAGGCGCACCTCATCGGCCACCTGCAGAAGAACAAGGTCAACCAGGTGCTCGGCGTCGCCACCGCCGTCGACTCGGTGGACTCCCCCGCCCTGGCCCGCGCCCTGTCGACGCGGTGCGCGCGCGACGGCCGCACGCTCGACGTCCTGGTGCAGGTCAACGTCTCCGGCGAGGAGAGCAAGTCCGGCGTCGCGCCGGACGACGCGGCGGCGCTCGCCGTCGACGTCGCCGCGCTGCCGGGACTGCGACTGACGGGGTTCATGACGATCGGCGCGCGCCTGGGCGAGCATCGCGACGAGGCGCTCGTGCGGGCCGGCTTCGCCCGGCTGCGCGCGGTCCGCGACGCCGTCCTCGCGAGCGGCGCGCCGGGGACCGCCGAGGCCCGCGAGCTCTCCATGGGCATGACCGGCGACCTCGAGCTCGCCGTCGCCGAGGGCGCGACCGTGGTGCGCGTCGGGACCGCCGTCTTCGGCGCCCGCCCCACCCCCACGAGGTAGCACCTCGGCCCGTCCCGTCCTCCTCCCGGGCTTCGGTGCTACCTCGGCGGTACGGCCCCGAGACGGGCGAGCGCGCCGCGGACGCCGTCGCCGCCGTCCAGGGCGGCACGGGCGGGCTCGGCGTCGACCCCGGCCAGCAGCATGACCAGGGCGACCTGGACCTCCCCGCCGGCGTCGGCGAGCACCGGCGCACAGACCTCCGGCGCGAGGCCGGTCGCCTGGGTCAGCAGGCGCACGAGCCGGGCGCGGAGCTTGGCGTTGGACGCGCGGACGTCGACCATGAGGTTCGAGTACGTCTTGCCGAGCCGGATCATCGTGGCGGTCGAGAACGTGTTGAGCACGATCTTCTGCGCGGTGGCGGCCTTCATGCGAGTCGAGCCGGTGACGGCCTCGGGTCCCGTGTCGAGCAGGATCGCGACGTCCGCCCGGTCGGCCAGGGGCGCGGCCGGGTTGGCGCTGACGAGCGCGGTGCGCGCCCCGCGCTCGCGGGCCAGGTCGAGCGCACCGCCGACGTAGGGCGTGCGGCCGCTGGCGGCGAGCCCGACGACGAGGTCGTGCGGGCCGACGTGGTCCAGGTCGCGCCGGCCGGCCTCGGCGTCGTCCTCCGCGCCCTCCACCGAGACGGTCATCGCGTCGGGCCCGCCGGCGAGGTGCGCGTCGAACCACTCGGGGCCGACGCCGTACGTCGGCAGCAGCTCCACGGCGTCCAGCACGCCGAGACGTCCCGACGTCCCCGCGCCCGCGTAGTGCACGCGCCCACCCGCCCGGATCGCCTCGACCGCCAGCTCCACGGCCTGCGTGACGCGGAACCGCTCGGCGCGCACGACGCTGGCGACGCCGGCGTCCTCGTCCATGATGAGGCGCACGACGTCGGCGGGCGGGAGCAGGTCGATGTCGGTGGTCCGCGGGTTGCGCTCCTCCGTCGGCGAGACGAGGCGCGCGACGTCGAGCACGTCGTCCGGGGGGCCCGCGTCCGGAGGCGCGGCGGGGTCGGGCACGGTCGCTCCGCTCATCGGGTGCTTCCTCTCGTCAGGTCGCGCGCAGTGGTCGGGACGCCCGGCGCCGGGTCGCGGGGCGCGGCCCCGCTCGGTGCCGTGGTGAGCGCGAGGCGCCGCACCGGGCCGCGGACGACCTCCACGGGCAGCGGGGTCGGCGGGGTGAGCGACCCCAGCACCACCGGTCGGCGGGCGCCGGTGGCCTGCCGCCGGTGCGGGCCGGGTGCGGTGCCCGGCACCCCGTGCACGCCGAGGAAGCCGAGCAGCGCGAAGAGGTACGCCTCCTTGCCGTCCGCCGGCAGCCCGAGGTCGTCCGCCGTCACGAGGCTGGTCCCGGCCGGGAGCAGCGCGCGCAGGCGGTCGCGGAGCACCGGGTTGCGGGCCCCGCCGCCGGAGATCACGACGCGCTCGACTCCCCCGCCCGGTGCGTGGTCGGCGAGGGACCGCGCCACGGTGGCCGCGGTGAGCTCGGTGAGCGTGGCGACCAGGTCGGGGATGCTCAGCCGGTCGGCCCGCACCCCCGCGGCGGCGAGGCGCGTCGCCACGTACTCCCCGTCGTAGAGCTCGCGGCCGGTGGACCGCGGCACGGGCAGGGCGTAGTACGGCTCGTCGAGCAGCGCGTCGAGCGCCTCGGGGTCGACGACGCCCTGGGCGGCGAGCTCCCCGTCGCGGTCGAACGGCTGCCCGGTGAGCCGCTGCACCGCGGCGTCGAGCAGGCAGTTGCCGGGCCCGGTGTCCCAGCCGAGCACGGGCTCGTCGTGCGCGCCGACGACGGTCACGTTGGCGATGCCGCCCACGTTGAGCGCCGCGGTGTACCGCGTGCCGGAGGGCCCGTCGTGCCCGAGCCAGAGCGCGTCGAGCACGCTCACCAGCGGCGCACCCTGCCCGCCGGCGGCGACGTCCGCGACCCGGAAGTCGTTGACCACGGGACGTCGGGTCCGCTCCGCGATCCAGGCCGGGTTGCCGAGCTGCAGCGTGCCGCGCGCGCGGCCCGCCACCACCCAGTGGTGCAGGGTCTGCCCGTGCGACGCCACGAGGTCGGCGTCGCCCCCCGCGAGGTCGTCGACGGCGCGCCGGGCGGCGGCGCCGAGCTCCTGCCCGACGAGCGTGTCGAGCTGGCACACCTCGCCCAGGTCCGCGGTGGCGGGCGGCAGCGCCGCGAGGATGCGCCGGCGCAGGTGGTCGGGCCAGGCGTACTCGGCGTGGCCGAGCGGGCGCAGCGACAGCGTGCCGTCGGGGCGCAGGTCGAGGTCCGCGGCCGCCGCGTCGATCGCGTCGACGCTGGTGCCGGACGAGATGCCGATGACGATCATCGCGCCACCTCCGTGGGTTCGGGCGCGAGCTCTCCGGCGAGGAGAGCCACGGCGGCCTCGGCGTTGGCCCGGCCGGTGCCGCAGGCCAGGACGGTCGCGGGCAGCCCGCCCGGGAGCGCGGCGAGCCACCGCTCCCCCGCGGCCGGCACGCCCGTGTGCACGACGACGAGATCCGGGCGCGCCCGCTGCAGCCGCGCCAGGTGCGCGTGCTCGGCCCCGCCGGGGACCGGTTCGCGGGTCACGACGACGAGCGGCCGGGCGCCGCCCGGCAGCCCGCGCAGCAGCGCGGCGAACCCGTCGCCGTCCAGGGCGGGGTGCACGACGGCGTGGGGCCAGCGGGCGGCGACGGCGCGCTGCACGTGCTGCGCGGTGCGCCCGGCCGCGTGGTCGAGGCGCAGCCGCAGGTCGACGACGTCGGGTGCGCTCCCGAGCGCGGGGTGCGGGCCGACCGCGCGCACCGCGCGCCGGGCTGCCTCGGCGCCCACCTCCGCGAGCGCCTCCTGCGCCCGTGCCGCCTCCGCGGCGCCGACGACGGCACCCGCGGAGGCCTGCCGGGCGCGCAGCCGGCGCACCAGGGCGTCCGTGCGTCGTCCGGAGGCCGCGAGCCGGTCCAGGGTCACCCGGCCGGCGCCGACCGCGGCCACGAGGGCGTCGACCGCGGAGCGAAACAGCGCCTCATCGTCCCGCCCCGTCGTCGTGCCCAGGCACAGCAGGTCCGCGCCGCCCTCGACCGCGCGGACAGCGGTCTCTCCGACCTCCGCGCCGTCGGAGACGGCGCGCATGTCGAGGGCGTCGGTGACGATCGGTCCGGGGTGGCCGAGCTCCCGGGCCAGCGCCGCGACGGCCGGCTCGAGGGAGGCCGGCGCGGGCCCGAGCGCGGGCACCACGACGTGCGCCGTCATGAGCGCGTCGGCAGCGTGCCCGTCGTCGGTGCCACCGTCGGCGAGGGCCGCAGCGAACGGCACGAGGTCGCGCCCGCGCAGGGTGTCGAGGTCGGCCTCGACGACGGGCAGCGCGAGGTGGGAGTCGACGGTCGTGGACCCGTGGCCGGGGAAGTGCTTGGCACAGGTGCCGACGCCGCCGCGCTGCAGGCCGCGGGCGAACGCGACACCGTGCCGCGCGACCGCCTCCGGGTCGGTGCCGAACGCCCGCACCCCGATGACCGGGTTGCCGGGGGTGTCGACGTCGAGCACCGGCGCGAGGTCGAGGTCGACGCCCACGGCCGCGAGCAGGCGGCCCAGCGCCTCGCCCGCGTCCCCGGTGAGCCGCACGTCGTCCACCACGCCGAGCCCCGCGGCGCCGGGCAGCGACGAGCCGGTCGCGGCCTCGAGCCGCGACACGTCGCCGCCCTCCTCGTCCGTCGCGACGACCAGGTCGGGCGCGGCGTCGTGCAGGCGCGCCGTGAGCGCGGCCGTCGTGGCCAGGTCCGGCGTGTTGTGCGCGAACAGCACCACCCCGGCGAGCCCGTCGCGCGCCGCGTCGAAGAGCCAGGCGGGCGGCGTCGTGCCGGTGAAGCCGGGCAGCAGCACGCCGTGCACGGCCCGCCGGACCGCGCCGGCGCCGGCCGCAGCGCCGTGCCCGGTCACCCCTTCACCGCCCCGGAGGTCAGCCCCGACGCGAGCCGGCGCTGGACGAGGATGAAGAAGACCATCACGGGCACGGTGATGATGGTCGAGGCCGCCATGATGGCGCCCCAGTCGTTGGAGTGCTGCCCGAAGAACGAGCGCAGCCCGATGGCCACCGTGTAGTTCTGCGTCTCGCCGCCGAGCAGCGTCATCGCGAAGACGAACTCGTTCCACGCCGTGATGAAGCTGAAGATGCTCGTGGCCACCAGGCCGGGCGCGACCAGCGGCAGCAGGATGGACCGGAACATCCGGCCCCAGGTGGCGCCGTCGAGGTAGGCGGCCTCCTCCAGCTCCACCGGCACGGCGGCGACGAAGCCGCGCAGCATCCAGATGCCGAAGGGCAGCGCGAGGGCGACGTACACCACGACCAGGCCGGTCAGCGTGCCGAGCAGGTCGAGGTTGCGCACCTGCACGAACAACGGGATGACGAGCGCCTCGAGCGGCACCATCTGCACGATCAGCACGAGCATGAGCACCTGGGTGCGGAGCTTGAAGCGGAAGCGCGCCACGGCCACCGACGCCAGCAGGGCAAGCAGCGACGAGATCAGCACCGTCCCGAGCGCCACGAGCAGGGAGTTGCGCAGGAAGACGTCGAAGCCGCCGTCGGTGAGCACGAACTCGAAGTGCTCGAGCGTCGGGTCGGCGGGCACGAAGGACGACCCGCGCCCCGCCTTCCCGTCGAACGCGCTGACGAGCATCCAGTAGGCCGGGAAGAGGGTGAACGCCAGGAGCAGCGCGACGGCCACCCCCTTGCCCACCCGCGTCGCGGTCGTCGGCCGGCTCACAGCTCCTCCTCCTTCAGGATCGTGCGGACGTACACGACGGTGATGGCGAGCAGCAGCAGGGTCAGCAGCACCGCGATCGCGGAGCCGAAGCCGTACCGGTTCTGGCCGAACGACTCGGTGTACGACCACACGCCGAGGTTGAGCACCTCGCGGTTGCTGCCGGCGCCGCCGGGCATGAGGTAGACCTGCGCGAAGACCTTGAAGTCCCAGATGGTCGACAGGATGATCACGACCGCGAAGATCTGCTTGAGCTGCGGCACGATCACCGAGAAGAACCGCCGCCAGGCGCCGGCGCCGTCGATCTCCGCGGCCTCCAGCAGCTCCTTCGGCACGCCGAGCAGGCCCGCGAGCACGGTGATGGCGACGAAGGGGAAGCCGTGGTGCACCACGTTGAGCAGCACGATCGCGTAGAACGACCAGCGGTCGGTGAACCAGTTGACGGGCGCGTCCTGCAGCCCGAGGGACTGCAGCACGTGGTTGAACACGCCGCGGTCGGCGTCGAAGATCCAGACCCACACGTACGTGCCGGTGACGGCGGGCATCGCCCAGGCCGCCATGATCGCGCTGGACACGATGGTCCGCCAGACGCGGCCGAGCGAGGCGAGCAGCACGGCCACGGCGGTTCCGAAGACCACCGTGAACGCCACCGACAGCACGGCGAAGACCACCGTGTTCGGCAGCACCACGGCCCACAGCTGCTCGGAGGTGAACACCTCGACGTAGTTGCCGAGACCGATCCAGTTGGGCTCGCCGGAGACGATCTCGCGCAGCCCGTAGTCCTGCAGGGAGAACAGCCCGACCCGCACCAGCGGCCACAGGAGCAGCACCGCCAGCACGAGCAGCGCGGGCGTCAGCAGCATCCACGGCCGCACCCGCGCGAGGAGCGACTTGCCGAGCGGGCGGCGCCCGCCGGGCCCGGGCTGCTGCCCGGGCCCGGCGGGGACCGCGACGGGGAGGGTGCTCGTCATGCGTCAGCTGCCACCGTTGAGCAGCGACGTCATCTCCTCGGCCGCCTTCTTGCTGGCGGTCGGGACGTCCTCGCTCCCGGAGAGGATCGACTGCATCATCGTGCTCGTCGTGAGCTTGGCCTGCACGGCCCCGAAGTTCGGCGACACCGGCACGGACGCGCCGCCCTCGACGAACTGCTGCGCGAACGGGGCCACGAGCGGGTCGGTGCTCTTCAGCGTCTCGTCCAGGAGCGACTTCTGCCCCGGGAAGTAGCCGGCCTGCTCGCCCCACTTCGTGGCGAACTCACCCGTCGTCATGAGCTCCACGAACGCGAACGCCAGGTCCTTGTCCTCGGCCGTCTCGAACACGGACAGGTGCGAGCCGCCGAGCACCGACGGCGACATCCCGCCGTCCTTGCCGGGGATCGGGACGGCGGCGAACTTGCCGTCCATGTCCTTGTTCGCCTCGACGATGGCGCCGGGCGTCCAGGAGCCCATGATCGCCATGCCGACGTCGCCCTGGGCGAAGGCGTCGAGCACGTCGGTCTCGCGCCAGGTGGTGGCGCCCGCCGACGAGTAGCCGTCCGCGGCGAGCCCGGTCCAGAAGCTCAGGCCCTCCTGCGACTCGGGGCTGTCGAGCCCCGACGTCCAGGTGTCGCCGTCGAGCGTCGCGACGTCGCCGCCGGCGCCCCACACCCACGGGTACACCGTGAACTCGGCGTCGCCCGGCACCGCGATCGCGGTCTTCTTCGGGAACTTCTCCTTGATGGCCTTGGCCGCCGACTCGATCTCCGCCCAGGTCGTGGGCGGCTCGACGCCGGCCTCCTCGAAGATCTCCGTGTTGTACACCAGCGAGCGGACGCCGGCGTACCAGGGCATGCCGTACAGCTGCCCGTCGTACGTGCCCGCCTCGACGAGGCCGTCCACCAGGTCGTCGCCCAGGCCGGCCTCCGCCACGTAGTCGTCCAGCGGCGCGAGCGCGCCGGCGTCGGCGAACTCCGGCGTCCAGGTGGTGCCGGTCTCCGCCACGTCGGGCGTGGTGGCGCCCGCGATCGAGGTGACGAAGCGGTCGTGGGCGTCCGCCCACTCGACGAACTCGACGTTCAGCTCCGCGCCCGTCTCCTCCTTGAACGCGGTGCCGACCTCGTCGAAGAAGGCGTCGGCGCTGGGGTTCGTGCCCTGCATGATCCAGACGTCGAGGGTCTTGCCCTCGCCGTCGACCGTCCCGTCCCCGCCCCCGTCGCCGGAGCCGCCGCCGCACGCGGCGACGCCGAGCGCCACCAGCGCCGCGGTGGCCACGGCCCCCACGTTCCTGCGGGTCCACATGTCTCGACGCATCGTCGTCCTCCCCCGGCGGCCGCTGGGCCGCCCTCCGTGGTGCGCGGCGCCGCCGTTGTCGCGGTCGCGCGCCGTTCTCGCGGTCATGTCCTGCCGACGTCCTCGTCGTCCGGCGTGACGTCGTCGTCTCGCTGCCTTGCTGATCGCTGTGCTGATCCTGAGGTGATCCTGAGGTGATCGCTGAGGTGATCGCTGTCGTGCGGGCGACACCCCGACCCTGAAAGGAAGTTCCCGAGCATCGCGCTGTGAGGGAGATTACTGACCGAACGCGGATAACGAAAGCCCCCGCACCAATTCGTGACGGGACGGTGACCTTGTCGGCGCGTCGCGGTCGGTGCGGGGGCGGTGCGCGGGGGTGCCCGCGGGGTCGCTCAGGGCACTCGGTTGATCCAGGCCGGGTCGGCGAACTTCGTCCGGACCAGCTCCTCGGCCCGCGCCAGCTCGTCGGGTCGCAGCTCGGAGCCCACCGTCCGGTGGTGGGCCCGGAAGTGCGCCTCGAACGCGTCGACGATCTCGTCGCGCGACATCCCGGTCTGCGAGCGCAGGGGGTCCACCCGCTTGTTGGCGCTGGTGGTGCCCTTGTCGGAGAGCTTCTCGCGGCCGATGCGCAGCACCTCGAGCATCTTCGCGTTGTCGATGTCGTACGCCATCGTCATGTGGTGCAGCACCGCGCCGCCCGCCAGCCGCTTCTGCGCCGAGCCCGCGAGCTTGCCCCCGGGCGACGCGACGTCGTTCATGCCGGAGAAGTAGGCCTCGACGCCGACGTCGTGCAGCGCGCCCAGCACCCACGAGTCGAGGAACGCGTACGACTGCTCGAACGACAGGCCGTCGACGAGCGACGCCGGCACGACCAGCGAGAACGTCACGCAGTTGCCGGCCTCCATGAACATGGCGCCGCCGCCGGAGATACGACGCACCACCGTGACGTCGTGCTCGCGCACGCCCGCCGGGTCCACCTCGTTGCGCAGCGACTGGAACGAGCCGATGAAGACGGCGCGCTCGTTCCAGTCCCAGAACCGCAGCGTGGGACCGCGACGCCCCTCGGCCAGCTCCTCGGTGAGCACCTGGTCCAGGGCGGCGAGGGTCGCCGGGGGCAGCGGGCCGGGGCGCAGCACCTCGAACGTGTGGTCGTCCCAGGTGGTGGCCAGGCCGAGCGCGCGGCGGACCGCGACCGCGACCGCCCACGCGTCGAAGCCGATCATCGTCACGGTGCCCGCCACACGGCCGTCCTGCTCGGCGATGCGCAGCCCGTCGTCGACGGCCCGCGCGAGCTCGCTCGTGGACGTCTCGCGCGGCAGCCCGGTGAGGGTGGCGTCGATGACCTCGAGGGCGTCGTCGGGCTCGAGGAAGAAGTCGCCGCTGAGCCTGACGTCGGCGAGCAACCCGTCGCGCACGTCGAGGTCGACCGTCACGAGCTTGCCACCGGGAACCTTGTACTCACCATGCACGTCTCCACGGTAGCCGCGCAGCGGCCGTCGCGGAGGCGGCGTCGGTCACACCCGGGCGCGCAGGGTCCGCCGACGGCTCGGGCGAGATTCTTTTTGTGAGGTGCCCAACCAGAGAAAATCGCTGCCACACTGGGTCCCGTGACCGGCCCCGACGTCCCCCTCGCGCCCGAGCACGTCGTCGCCGTGGACGTCGGCGGCAGCGGCGCCCGCCTCGTCGCCACGCCCGTGCACGGCCCCGGCGGCGCCCGGGGCACCGCGATCACCCTCAGCGGGCGCCCGGTCCGCATCACCACCGCCGGGAGCGACGCCGCCGACGTCGTGGCCGAGCTGGTGGACACCCTCGCCGGTCGCCGGCCCGGGCTGCGCGTCGCCGCGGCCGCCGTGTCGGTCACCGGCCTCCCCTCTCTCGTCCCCGACCCCGGCGCGCTGCACGACGTGCTGCACGCCGCGGGCGCCTCCGTCACGGCGGTCGCCGCGGACGCGCTCGCCGCCCACCTCGGCGCCCTCGGCGGTCGCCCCGGTGCCGTCGCCGCCGTCGGCACGGGCGCCATCGTCCTCGCCACCGACCTGCGGCGCCGGTGGCACCGCGCGGACGGCTGGGGGCACCTGCTCGGCGACCTCGGCTCCGGCTCGTGGATTGGAGCCCACGGCCTGCGGGCCGCCGTCGCCACCCACGACGGGCGCCCCGGGCCGGCCTCCCCCACGCTGCTCGCCGCCGCGCTCGAGCGCTTCGGCCCCGTCGAGGGCTGGCCCGCCGCCCTGTACGGGCGCCCCGACCGCGCGCACGTCCTCGCCTCCTTCACCCCGGCCGTCGCCGACGCCGCCGCGGCGGGCGACCTCGTCGCGAACGGCATCCTGCACGACGCCGGGACCCACCTCGCGGAGAGCGTCGCCGCCGCGCTGCGCCCCGGGATCCCACCGCTCGCGGCCGTCACCGGCGGCGTCCTGCAGATCGGCGCGCCCGTGACCACGCCCCTCAAGGCCCGGCTGTCCGCCCTGCGCCCCGACGTGCGGCTCGTCCCCGCCGACGGGAGCCCGATCGACGGCGCGCTGCGCCTCGCCCGTTCCCTCGTCGACCCTCGCGACGGCGAGCTCGTGAAACCCCACGACACCTGGCTCACGGTCCGAGCCACCACCCACCCGTCTCCGGCGCCTGCCGGGAAGGAGATCCGCGCATGAACGGTGACGTCCTCGTCCGGCTCCGCCAGGCGCTGCCCACGCTGCGCCCCGCGGAGGCGCGGATCGCCGCGGTCGTGCTCGACGACCCGCCCGGCGTCGTCCGCGCCACCATCACCGAGCTCGCCGCCCGCGCCGGGACGTCGCAGGCGACGGTCGTCCGGTTCTGCCGGGCCGTCGGCTACGCCGGGTACCCCGAGTTCCGCATCGACCTCGCGCAGGCCACGAGCCGGCGCGCCGTCGAGCTGGAGCGCTCCGGCATCGCCGAGGGCGAGATCAACCGGACCGACACCGCCACCGACGTCGTGTCGAAGATCGCGTTCCACGAGGCGCGGACGATCGAGGAGACGGCGCGCATGCTCGACCTCGACGCGCTGGAGCACGCCGTCGACGCCGTGGCGTCCGCCCCGCGCGTCGACGTCTACGGCGTGGGGTCCAGCGGCCTCACGGCGCAGGACCTCGGGCAGAAGCTCACCCGCATCGGCATCGCCTGCTTCGCCCCCGTGGACCTGCACGGCCAGCTCCAGTCGGCGGCCCTGCTGGGCGAGGGCTGCGTCGCCGTCGCCGTCTCGCACACGGGCACCACCGTGGAGACCGTGCAGGCGCTCACGCTGGCCCGCGACGCGGGCGCCACCACCGTGGCCGTCACGAACTTCCCGGCGTCCCCCCTGGCGGAGCTCGCCGACGTCGTGCTGGCGACGACGGCGCGCGAGACCCAGTTCCGCTCGGGGGCGATGTCGAGCCGCATCGCCCAGCTCGCCGTCGTCGACTTCCTCTTCGTCCGCGTGGCGCAGCGTCGCTACGACCGCACCACCGCCGCCCTCAAGGCGACGTACGAGGCGGTCCGGCCGCACCGCCTGACCAACGGCAGCCGCGGCGCGCGCTGACGGTGCGGCGCCTCAGCGCGGCTCGACGCCCGCGTGCAGGAGGCCGTAGACGTACGCGTCGATGAGCGACTCCCACGCCGCCTCGATGACGTTCGGGCCCACGCCCACCGTGGACCACGAGTGCTGCCCGTCCGTGGTCTCGACCAGCACCCGCGTGGTGGCGTCGGTGCCCTGCTGGGCATCGAGGATGCGCACCTTGAAGTCGATGAGCTCGAACTTCTCGATCTGCGGGTACACGCGGGTGAGTGCGCTGCGCAGCGCCTGGTCGAGGGCGTTCACGGGCCCGTTGCCCTCGCCCGTCGCGACGACGCGCTCCCCGCCGGCGTGCAGCTTCACCGTCGCCTCCGCGACGGCGTCGGCCTCGCGGCTCGACGCGTCGTGGCCGGGACCGCCGGCGACCGTCTCGACGATGGTCCGCCAGCTCTCGACCCGGAAGTACGTCTGCCGGGTCCCGGTGAGCTCCTCGCGCAGCAACAGCTCGAAGGAGGCGTCGGCGGCGTCGAAGGTGTAGCCCTGCGCCTCGGCGTCCTTGACCCGCGTCGTGACGCGGGTGAGCAGCTCGCCCTGACCGCTGAGGTCGTAGCCCAGCTCGCGGCCCTTGAGCTCGATGGACGCGCGCCCGGCCATGTCCGACACGAGCATGCGCATGTCGTTGCCGACCGCGGTGGGGTCGATGTGCTGGTAGAGGTCCGGGTCCACCTTGATCGCGCTCGCGTGCAGGCCCGCCTTGTGGGCGAACGCGCTGGCCCCGACGTACGGCTGGCGCGCGTACGGGGAGATGTTGGTGATCTCGGCGACGGCGTGCGCGATGCGCGTCGCGTCCTCGAGGCCGCCTCCGACGAGGGTGCGCAGGCCGTGCTTGAGCTCGAGGTTCGCGACGACGGTGACGAGGTCGACGTTGCCGGTGCGCTCGCCGTAGCCGTTCACGGTGCCCTGCACGTGCCAGGCGCCGGCGGCCACGGCGGCGAGCGTGTTCGCGACCGCGCAGCCCGAGTCGTTGTGGGCGTGCATGCCGAGCAGCCGGTCCCCCGCGACGGCGTCGTGCCCGTGCGGCAGCCCCAGGGACTCGCGCACCTCGCTCACGACGTCGGTCACCCAGTGCGGCAGCATGCCGCCGTTGGTGTCGCACAGCGTGACCACCTCGGCGCCCGCCTCGAACGCCGCCTGCGCCGCGGCCAGGGAGTACGCCGGGTCGAACCGGTAGCCGTCGAAGAAGTGCTCGGCGTCCACCACGACGCGGCGCCCCTCGCCCACCAGGAACGCCACGGTGTCGGCGATCATCGCCAGGCCCTCGTCGGGCGTGGTGCGCAGCGCGCGCTCCACGTGCCGCACGTCCGACTTGGCGACCAGCGTGACGACCGGTGCCTCGGAGTCGAGCAGGGCGCGCACCTGCGGGTCGTCCCACGCGCGGGTGCCCGCCTTGCGGGTGGCCCCGAACGCCGCGAGCACCGCGTTCCTCAGGTCGAGCTCCTTGGCCGCGCGCCGGAAGAACTCCGTGTCCTTGGGCACCGCCCCCGGCCAGCCGCCCTCGATGAAGCCGACGCCCAGCTCGTCCAGCAGCGGCGCGATGGCCAGCTTGTCCGCCACGGAGAGGTTCATGCCCTCCTGCTGCGCGCCGTCGCGCAGGGTGGTGTCGTACACGTGGAACGGGGTGGCGGTCATGCGGGACTCCCACATCGAGAAGCATCGAGAAGCTCTGGGCGTTCTGGTCAACAAAAAAGACCCCCCGGGGTACGGAAGGTCTGCGCGTCCGGCGGGTGTGCCGGACGCGCTACCGAATGATGAGCGAGCGACGCAGGTGCGCGAGGCGTGTCATGGGCCACATGGTGCCACACCCGCCCCCCGGCCGGACAGGGCGTCCACGGCTGGCACCGGACGGCCCGCCCGTGCGACCTGACCCGGGGTGTGGTCGGCTGGCACTCGTCACCGAGGTCAGGAGGCAGTACCGATGACCGACACGCGCCCACCAGGCGGCCCGACCGGCCCGACGCCCGGGGTGACTCCGGGCGATGTGAGTCCAGGCGGCATCACCCCGCCCCCGTCCGTGGTGCCGACGGCGGAGCCCGCGGACGCCTGGGACGCCCCGGCCCCGGCGTCGCGCGGGCTGCTGGAGCTGGACCGGGGCCGCTTCTGGTCCGGCGCCGCCGTGACCGTGGTGGTCTGCGCCGTCCTGGGGCTCGCGGCGTCCGTCGTCTTCGACAGCGCGTTCGACGTCGGGCTGCTCGGCCCCTCCCGCCTCGTCCCGGACGCCCCCGGGCTCGCGTGGGCGCTGACCGGCGCCCTGTTCGCCCTGCTCGCGGCCGTGGTGCTCCAGCTGCTCGTGCGGGTCGTGCCGCGACCGCGGATGTTCTTCGGCTGGCTGGTCGCGCTGGTCACCGTGATCCTCGCCGCCCTCGCGTTCACCGGTTCGGGCGACGGCGCCTCGGCGGTCGTGACCGCCCTCGTGTGGATCGTCGTCGGAATCGCCGTCTCGGCGATGCTCAACGGCGTGCTCGGCCGGACTCTCGTGCGGCCGGCTCGGCCGACCAGGTGACCTCGCGCTCGGGCGCGTCGGGTGCGGCGAGGTCGAGCAGCGAGGCGGCCTCTTCCTCCAGCTCGGACCGGTGGTGCGCCCAGGCGTCGCCGGTGAAGGGCTCGAGGTGCACGGTGGCGCGGCGTGCGTCCACGTCCAGGGTCCACGTCCCGGCGACGCGGCCGTCCACCCAGAGGGTGGGGAGCACGTCGGCGTTGCGCCGGTAGACGAGCCCCGCGTGCTCGGGGTCGACGATCCGGGAGCGCTCGTCGAGCGCCACCAGCAGCTGGTCCCAGCGCGGCAGCAGCCGCACCGGCGCCGGCGCGTCCGCCGGGACGAGGTCCGCGTCGGCCAGGTCGACGAGCTCGCGACCGTCGGGTGCGGCGTACGGCCGCAGCTCCAGGAGCGCGAGCGCACGCTTCAGCGCCCCGACGCCGCGGACGCCGACGCCCCGTGCGACGTCCCGCGGCGACGCCGGGCCGAAGGCCCGCAGGTACTTCTCGACGGCGCGGGCCCGCGCCTCGTCCGGAGGGAGCGTGGGCAGCGGGTGCGGCACGCGGTCGGCGAGCCACCGCGACCCGTCCTGGTAGCGCGCCGCGACGTGGGACCCCCACAGGCCGCTCGGCGGCACGTGCACGAGGCCGCCGCCCGCGCTCGCGAGCCGCCACCACGCACGGCTCACACCCCCGGGGATCGCCGCGACGGCGTCGACGCCCGGGTACTGCTCGCCGGCGAACTCCTCCACCTCGTCGAGCGTGCGTGGCTCGGCGCAGAACCCGCGCACGGCGGCGTTGAGGCCCACGAGGTCGACGCCCGCCCGCCGGGCGCTCGCGCGCCACGCCGCCAGCCGCTGCTCCGCGGAGACGGCGTCGAGCAGCGGCCAGTCGACGCTCGGCACCACGTGCAGGGTGGACCGCATGACGGTCGCCTTGACGACCTCGCCGCCGGTGAGGGCCTCCTCGAGAGCGCCGACGGTCTGCCCGGCCCGCCGCGCCCACAGCGCGACGTACGGCATGTCGGCGTGCTGCGCCTGCAGGCCGCCCACCCGCCCGACGACGGCGGGGACGTCGTCGTCGGAGCGGGTGAGCAGCTGCTGGCGCGCGAGCGTGGTCCGGTTGAGCTCGTCGGCCGTGATCGGGGTGACCATCTGGCGACGGGCCTCCCTCCGTCAGGCGAGCCGGCGCATCCAGCCGTGCCGGTCCACGGCCCGGCCGTACTGGATGTCGGTGAGCTCGTCGCGGATCGCCATGGTGAGCTCGCCCGGCTCCCCGCCGGAGACCTGCACGTCGAACTCGTCGCCCGCGAGGCGACCGACGGGCGTGATGACGGCCGCCGTGCCGCAGGCGAAGATCTCGCGCACGGTACCGTCCCGGAGCCCGGCGACGACCTCGGCGAGCGGGAGACGACGCTCGACCGCCTGGTGCCCGCGGTCCGCGGCGAGCTGCAGGATGGAGGAGCGCGTCACGCCCTCGAGGAACGAGCCGGTGAGCTCCGGCGTGTGCACCGAGCCGTCCGCCATGACCACGAAGACGTTCATGCCGCCGAGCTCCTCGAGCGCGGTGTTGGTCGTCGCGTCGAGGTAGCAGACCTGGTCGAAGCCCTTCTCGGCCGCGAGCTGCTGCGGCAGCAGGCTCGCCGCGTAGTTGCCGCCGTACTTCGCGTCGCCCGTCCCCCCGGGCCCGGAGCGGTGATAGTGCTCGTCGATCCAGATCGACACCGGCTTCACGCCGCCCGCGAAGTACGGGCCGACGGGCGAGGCGATGACGAGGTACTCGGCCTCGTTCGTGGGACGCACCCCGAGGAACGCCTCCGACGCGAACGTGAAGGGCCGCAGGTAGAGGCTGAAGTCCTCGCCGGAGGGCACCCAGTCGATGTCGGTGCGCACGAGCGCCGCGATGGAGCCGATGAAGTCGTCCACCGGCAGAGCGGGCAGCGCCAGGCGGTGCGCCGAGCGCGCGAACCGCGCCGCGTTGGCGTCCGGGCGGAAGGTCCAGACGGAGCCGTCCGCGTGCCGGTACGCCTTCATCCCCTCGAAGATCTCCTGCGCGTAGTGCAGGACGGCGGTCGCCGGGTCGAGCTGCAACGGGCCGTACTTCTCGACGCGCCGGTCGAGCCAGCCGTCGCCCCGGCGCCAGCTGATGCGCGCCATGTGGTCGGTGAACACGGTGCCGAACTTCGGGGACCGCAGCGCGGCCTCACGGTCGGCGTCCGGGGTGCGGCTGTCCGTGGCGCGCACGTCGAACAGGGCGACGAGGTCCTCGAGCTCGGCCGGGAGGATGCCCGGCGTGCCGGTGGTCGAGGCGGTGCTCGACGCAGCGCCGGCGGCGGACGGAGAGGTGCTGGATGTGGTCATGATCGGGGGCCTTTCACCGGGTGACCCCTGTAGTTTTCCACGACCGTGCACCTCGTGGGCACCGGCGTCGCTCCGACCACAGCGGCCACCCGGACGGAATGGGACGTCGGGTGATCGACAGGGGGGATGACGGCCGGGGCGGGCGGTGGCTCGGACGACACGTCCGACGGCGCGGCGCGGGTGGCGCCGCGCCGTCCGGCGACGACGGTGAGGCTGTCGTCAGCCGTTGACGCGTGCGGCAAGGTCGCGCCCGACCTCGGCCGTCGTGCGTACTCGGTCGCCGCGCTCGACGAGGTCGGCCGCGACGGCAGCCTCCACCCGCTTGCTCTCCTCGGCGAGTCCGAGGTGGTCGAGCAGCAGGGACACCGACAGCACGGTGGCGGTCGGGTCGGCCTTGCCCTGGCCCGCGAGGTCCGGCGCGGAGCCGTGCACCGGCTCGAACATGGACGGCGCGGTGCGGTCGGGGTTGATGTTCGCCGACGCGGCCAGGCCGATGCCGCCGGTGATGGCGGCGGCCTGGTCCGTGAGGATGTCGCCGAACAGGTTGTCGGTGACGATCACGTCGAACCGCGACGGGTTCGTCGTGAGGAAGATCGTGGCGGCGTCCACGTGCAGGTAGTCCGTGGTGACGTCGGGGAACTCCGCGTTGACCGCCTCGACGGTGCGGCGCCACAGGTGCCCGGCGTGGACCAGCACGTTGTGCTTGTGCACCAGCGTGAGGTGCTTGCGCGGGCGGGCCTGGGCCCGGGCGAAGGCGTCGCGCACGACACGCTCCACGCCGAAGGCCGTGTTGACGGACACCTCGGTCGCGATCTCGTGCGGGGTGCCGACGCGCAGCGCGCCGCCGTTGCCCACGTACGGTCCCTCGGTGCCCTCGCGCACGACGACGAAGTCGACGTCGCCGGGGTTCGCCAGGGGGCTCGTCACGCCGGGGTACAGCTTGCCCGGGCGCAGGTTCACGTAGTGGTCCAGCGAGAAGCGGAGCTTGAGCAGGAGGCCGCGCTCGAGGACGCCCGACGGCACGCTCGGGTCGCCGATGGCGCCGAGCAGGATCGCGTCGTGCTGCTTGATGGCCTCGAGGTCGGCATCGGTGAGCGTCTCGCCCGTCGCGTGCCAGCGGCGCGCGCCCAGGTCGAACTCGGTGGTGGAGATCTTCACGTCCGAGCCGGCCACGGCCGCCTCGAGGACCGCCAGGCCCTGCTCCACGACTTCCGTGCCGATGCCGTCGCCGGCCACCACTGCCAGGTCGATGCTCCGCGTCATGGGCCGAGCCTAAGCCCCCTCGATCATGATGCGGACGGAGATCTCATATGTCAGACACCGTCCGTAGCCACCACCTGGGGCGACGGCATCGGTCAGGCCTCCGGGTTCAGCATCGCGACCGCCGCCGCCCGGTCGCTCTCGGCCCCGGTGGTCAGGGCGTAGAGCGCGTACCCGATCGGCGAGGCGTCCCACAAGTGCTTCGCCTGAGCGGCCAGACCCGGGTGCAGCGGCCCGCCCGCGGCCGCGTAGGCGTCCAGGGCGGCGTGCAGCAGCTCCTCGCCCGCGGCGCCGAACTGCGCCGCCAGGTCCCGGGCCGGGTCGTCCACGCGCGCGGTCGTCCAGTCCAGCACGCCCGTGATCGCGCCGTCGTCGGCGAGCAGGACGTGGGCGGGATAGATCTCCCCGTGCGTCATCACCGTCCGCTCCGGCCAGCAGGAGTCGTCGGCCAGCCACTCGCGCCAGGCCTCGGCGAGCTCAGGGGCGACCGGGAACGCCTCGAGGACCCTCGCGACGTCGTCGGCCCACGCCTGCCGGACCTGCGCCGGCGTGCGGACCTCGACCCCCGCCTCCCCGGCCTGCTCGGGGGCGATGGAGTGCAGGCGCGCCAGGAGGCGGCCCAGCCGGGCCGCGTAGTCGGCGTCCGCGGGGTCCATGTGCCACACCGGCTCGCCGGCGTCCGTCAGGGTCAGGCCCGGAGCCCCCGGAAGCGCCCGGTAGGCGACGAGGTCGGCCGAACGGACCTGCCAGTCGGGGACCGCGACGCCCTCGGCGGCCAGCACCGGGCCGACCAGGTCCAGGATGCGCACCTCCGCGTCCATCCCGTCCGAGACGTCCGCCCGGCGCGGCGCACGCGCCACCCAGCGGCGCCCGTCCGCGTCGTCGGCCATGACGACCCGGTAGTCCAGGCCCGCCTCGGTCACGGTGGCCCCCGCCGGTGACAGGTGCAGCCCGTGTGCGGCGGCCAGGGCGAAGACGTCGTCGATCGTGCTCATCGGGCCACGCTCTCATCTTCGCGCCACCCGGACCCAGCGCTGTCTGGCGGCGCACGGCATCCGCCGGGCGCGGGTCAGGCGCGGTAGAGCACCTTGAACCGCTCGCAGACGACCGGCATCGACGGGTCGAACTCGCGCCCGATCTGCGGCAGCGTGCGGCGCCAGTAGCGCTCGTGGCCCTCGCGCCAGTCGGCCAGCGACCGGTCACCCTCGCCCTCGGCCGCCGCGTGCTCGGCCGTGACCTCGTCGAACGGGACCGTCTCCACCTGCGTGGTCCTGATGAGCAGCCGCGGCGCGCCCTCGCCGTCGAGCACGATCGACAGGTCGCCCTTGCGCGGCAGCGGCTCGTCGGCGGCCTCGTACTCCCAGACCGCGGCGGCGGTGCCGGTCTTCACGCCGTCGAGGACGAGGCCCAGCAGCTCGTCCGCCAGCTCGGACGAGTCCCCGAACGCCCAGGCCGGCGGCGGCACCACGTTCTCGGACCGCTCCCCCACGGCACCGCCGTGGCTGGTGCGGCCGGCGCTCGGGCGCGCGACGTCCCAGAACTGCGTGATGCTGTCGGCCTGCTCGGGATCCAGCCCGGGGTTCGCGTCGTCGCTCATGGGTCCATCCTGCCAGGATGACCAGCATGGACACCCGCGTCGCCGCCTACGCCCTGGTCGTCGAGGGCGACCGCATCCTCCTCCCCCACTGGTCGAGCGACGTCGGGTCGGGCTGGACCATGCCCGGGGGCGGCATCGACCCCGGCGAGCACCCGGAGGACGCAGCCGTCCGCGAGCTGCGGGAGGAGACCGGGTACGACGTCGCGCTCGACGGCCTGCTCGGCGTCGACAGCATCGTGATCCCGCCCGAGGGCCGCGTCGTCGTGGACGGCACCGACCACGCGGTGGCGCTGCAGGGCATCCGCATCGTCTACCGCGCGCACGTCGTCGGCGGCGAGCTCACCAGGGAGTCCGACGGCACCACCGACGACGTCGCGTGGCACCGGTTGTCCGACGTGGACGCGCTCGACCGCGTCGAGCTCGTCGACGTCGTCCGGGGGTGGGCGGGCCTGCTCGGCTGACGGACGGAACACCTCGCCGTTCCTCGTACTACCTCGGCACGACCCGCACTACCTCGGCACGACGGGTGCTACCTCGACGCGACCCGGGCTCGCGGGCGTCCGGACGCACGTGCGGCCGCCGCCCCCGGGTGGGGGACGACGGCCGCGCGCGTCGCTGCTGACGGTGTGGGTCAGCGAGCGGCGC
This sequence comes from Isoptericola sp. NPDC058082, assembly GCF_042885055.1. Classification (NCBI taxonomy): domain Bacteria; kingdom Bacillati; phylum Actinomycetota; class Actinomycetes; order Micrococcales; family Promicromonosporaceae; genus Isoptericola; species Isoptericola sp. NPDC058082. Next base: position 100,669 of record NZ_JBHVSQ010000012.1, read on the forward strand.
TGCCCTCCGTGTAGTCGGAGTCAGCGGGCTTGATCCACGAGAACATCTTCCGGAGCTCGCGGCCGGTGGTCTCGATCGGGTGCGCCTCGCCCTTCTCGCGCAGCGCGGTGAACTCGGGGGCGCCCGCGTCCTGGTCCGCGATGAAGCGCTCGGCGAAGGCGCCGTTCTGGATGTCCGCGAGGACGGCCTTCATGTTCTCCTTGACGCGCGGGTCGATGACGCGCGGTCCGGAGACGTAGTCGCCGTACTCGGCCGTGTCGGAGACGGACCAGCGCTGCTTGGCGATGCCGCCCTCGACCATGAGGTCGACGATCAGCTTCAGCTCGTGCAGCACCTCGAAGTACGCGACCTCGGGCTGGTAGCCCGCCTCGGTCAGCGTCTCGAAGCCGTACTGGACCAGCTGCGAGGCACCGCCGCACAGCACGGCCTGCTCGCCGAACAGGTCGGTCTCGGTCTCCTCGGTGAAGGTGGTCTTGATGCCGCCGGCACGCAGGCCGCCGATGCCCTTCGCGTAGGACAGGGCCAGCTCCCAGGCGGAGCCCGACGCGTCCTGCTCGACGGCGACGATCACCGGCACGCCGCGGCCGTCGACGTACTCGCGGCGCACGAGGTGGCCCGGGCCCTTGGGGGCGACCATGAGCACGTCGTGGCCGGCCTCGGGCTTGATGTAGCCGAAGCGGATGTTGAAGCCGTGCCCGAAGACGAGCGCCGCGCCCTCGTTGAGGTTCGGGGCGATCTCGTCGCGGTACACGTGCCGCTGCACCTGGTCCGGCGCGAGGATGACGACGACGTCCGCCTCCTTGACGGCGTCGGCGACGGTCAGCACGCGCAGGCCCTCGTCCTCGGCCTTCTTCGCGGAGCCGGAGCCCTCGCGCAGGCCGACGCGGACGTCGACGCCCGAGTCGCGCAGGTTCAGCGCGTGCGCGTGGCCCTGGCTGCCGTAGCCGATGACCGCGACCTTGCGCTGCTGGATGATGGACAGGTCGGCGTCGTCGTCGTAGAACAGCTCAGCCACGGTGATGCTCCTCGGTTCTCGGTACTGCGTTCGTCACTACAGGTCGGTATGTGGTCACCCGCGGGGATGACGGTACGCGAACGGCGTCAGGCCGTGCGCACGCGCTCCAGCGCTCGGTCGGTGATGGACCGCGAGCCGCGGCCCACGGCGAGCGTGCCGGACTTCACGATCTCGCGGACGCCGTACGGCTCAAGCGCCGCGAGCAGCGCGGACAGCTTGGCGGCCGTGCCGGTCGCCTCGATGACGACCGTGTCGGGGACGACGTCCACGACGTGGGCGCGGAAGAGGTCGACGACCTCGAGCACCCCCGCGCGGGTGGCCTGGTCGGCCCGCACCTTGACGAGCAGGAGCTCGCGCTGCACGGACGACTCGGGGTCGAGCTCGACGATCTTGATGACGTTGATCAGCTTGTTCAGCTGCTTCGTCACGTGCTCGAGCGGGTGCTCCTCGACGTCGACCACCACGGTGATGCGCGAGATCTCCTCGTGCTCCGTGGGCCCGACGGCCAGGGAGTGGATGTTGAACGCCCGGCGGGCGAACAGCGCGGTGACGCGGGTGAGGACGCCGGGCTTGTTCTCGACCAGCACGGACAGGGTGTGACGCGACATGGGTGGCTCCGTCTCTGCTCGTCGGCCGGTCAGTCTTCGCGGTCCCACGCGGGCGAGATGCCGCGCGCGTACTGGATGTCGTCGTTCGGCACCCCGGCGGCGACCATCGGCCACACCATGGCGTCGCGCGAGACCTGGAAGTCGATGACCACGGGGCGGTCGTCGATCTCCTGCGCCCGCTTGATCGCGGCGTCGACCTCGTCCTCGCGCTCCACGCGGATGCCCTCGCAGCCGTACGCGTCCGCGAGCTTCACGAAGTCCGGAATACGCCGGGTCCCGTGCCCGGTGTGCAGGTCGGTGTTGGAGTAGCGCTCGTCGTAGAAGAGCGTCTGCCACTGCCGCACCATGCCGAGCGAGCTGTTGTTGATCAGCGCCACCTTGATGGGGATGTCGTTGATCGCGCAGGTCGCGAGCTCCTGGTTGGTCATCTGGAAGCAGCCGTCGCCGTCGATGGCCCACACCTCGCGGTCGGGCTCGCCGACCTTGGCGCCCATCGCGGCGGGGACCGCGAAGCCCATGGTGCCCAGGCCCGCGGAGTTCAGCCAGGTGCGCGGGCGCTCGTAGCGGATGAACTGCGCCGCCCACATCTGGTGCTGCCCCACGCCCGCGGCGTAGATCGCGTCCGGGCCGGCCAGCTCGCCCAGGCGGGAGATCACGTGCTGCGGGGACAGGTGGCCGTCGTCGGTGGGCGAGTAGCCCAGCGGGTACGTCTCGCGCCACGTGTCGAGCTGGTGCCACCAGGCCGCCAGGTCGGGCTTGCCCACCTTGGCGTGCTCGGCCTCGAGGGCGGGCACCAGGTCCGCGATGACCTCGCGCAGGTCGCCGACGATCGGCACGTCCACCGGGCGGTTCTTGCCGATCTCCGCGGGGTCGATGTCGGCGTGCACGACGGCGGCGTGCGGGGCGAAGCTCGACAGGCGGCCGGTCACGCGGTCGTCGAAGCGGGCGCCGAGGGCCACCACGAGGTCGGCCTTCTGCAGCGCGGCGACGGCCGGGACGGTGCCGTGCATGCCCGGCATGCCCAGGTGCTGCGGGTGGCTGTCCGGCACCGCGCCGCGGGCGGTGAGCGTCGTGACGACGGCCGCGCCCGAGGTGTCGACCAGCCGGCGCAGCGCCTCCGACGCGCCGGACCGGACGACGCCGCCGCCCACGTACAGCACCGGGCGGCGGGCGGTGGCGAGGAGCTTGGCGGCCTCGCGGATCTGCTTGGCGTGCGGCTTGGTCACCGGGTGGTAGCCGGGCAGCGACAGCTCCTGCGGCCAGGAGAACTCGGTGGTGGCCTGCATGGCGGACTTCGCGATGTCGACCAGCACCGGGCCGGGCCGGCCCGTCGACGCGATGTGGAACGCCTCCGCGATCGTGCGCGGGATCTCCGCCGGGTCGGTGACCAGGTAGGAGTGCTTGGTGATCGGCATCGTGATGCCGACGATGTCCGCCTCCTGGAACCCGTCGGTACCGATGAGGGACTGCGCCACCTGGCCGGTGATCGCGACCAGCGGGACGGAGTCCATGTGCGCGTCGGCGATGGGCGTCACGAGGTTGGTCGCGCCGGGGCCCGAGGTCGCCATCGTCACGCCGACCTTGCCGGTCGCGTGGGCGTAGCCCTGGGCCGCGTGCCCGCCGCCCTGCTCGTGCCGCACCAGGACGTGGCGGATCTGCTTCGAGTCCATGAGCGGGTCGTAGAGCGGGAGGATCGCGCCACCCGGGATGCCGAAGACGTTCTCGACGCCGACCGACTCGAGCGAGCGGACGATCGACTCGGCGCCGGTGACCTCCTCACCGGACACGGTTCGGCCGGCGGCACCGTCGGCACTGCGCGACGCGGTGCGGGCGGCCACCTGGGCGGGGGTCGGGTTCGGCTGGACCATCGGTCTCTCCTGCCGGTCGGTCTTGCGGGCGAAGGGTCTGGCGAGGGGTGTCGCTGCAATGAAAAACCCCCCGGTCCCGGGATGACGGGACTGACGAGGGGTGAGCGCGCTGACGAAGCCTGGTGCGTGGGCCTAGTCGGCGCGCCCGGGAAGAAGTACTACGAGGATCGTCTGCACGGATCGAACGTTACGCCCGCGGTTCACCGATGTCACGTCGTGAGCCCGGTGTCCCATCATGCGGACAACATGGGGGTCACCGGGCTCACGACCTGCGCCGCGACGGCGACGGTCAGCTCACGGTCAGCTCACGTCGCGACGCCGGAACACGAGCAGCGCGAGCAGAGTGACGACGACGGCGAGCGCCGCGACGGTCAGCCCGCCCTGCGCGGTGGTCACGACGTGGTCCACCGGGACGCACGAAAAGACGCCGTCGGCGTCCGGGGTGCACCGCTCCGTCGTGTACACGTACCCGCCCTGCAACCAGGCCGAGAGCGCCGTCGTCGGCAGCCAGCGCTGCACCTCGCCGAACGAGTAGGCGAAGGCCACGCAGGCCCAGGCGACCACGCCGACCAGACCGACGGCGGCGGCGGCGTGCTTGAACAGCGTGCCGAGCGCCACGCCGAGCGCGGCGAGCACGGCCCCGGCCGCGACGAGGCGCCCGGTGAACGCGGCGACCTCCAGCCAGACGGCGCCCGTGAGGTCGCCAAGGGTGCCGAACGAGGCGTACACCGCGTACGAGGCGCCGACCAGGAGCGCGAACCCGACCAGCACCAGCGGGACCGTGCCGAGCGCGGCAGCCACCGCCTTCGACCAGTACACGCGCTGCCGGCGCGGCTCGAACGTGAGCCACATCCCCAGCGACCCGCTGTTGATCTCGGCGGTCACGAAGCTCACCCCGACCACCAGCGCGACGAGGAGCAGCAGCACCGCGAGGTCGTCGAGCGACGCGAGACCCGACCACCCGTTCCACACCGAGGCCTGGATCTCCGTCACGGCGGCCCGGGTCGCGCCGTCCTGCGCGTTGACCTCGGGCTCCCCGTAGAGCATCTCGACCTGGGCCTCGTCGGGGACGAAGGTCTGCGTGGGCGGCAGGTACCAGTCCAGGCGGGGGGCCAGCTGGTCGCAGCCCCACTCCTGCGGGGTGAGGCCTTCGGCCTCGGCCGCGGCCTCGCAGTCGGCGACCTGCTGCTCCCCGTCCTTCTCCCACTCCTCCTGGTCGGACGCGAACATCTCCTGCGCGTTCGCGACCTCCTGGGCGCTCGGCGGGGGCGCCGACAGGAACGTCGCCGCGCCGCTCAGGGCGACCAGCGCGAGAACTCCGACGCACGCCCAACGCGTGATCTGGCGCGCCCACAACCGGCGCAGCTCGACGCGCAGCAGGCGGCTCATGCGTCCGCCTCCGGGGCCGCCGGGGTGGCCGGCGTCGTCGCGGAGTGCGCCGGCTCGGGCGGCGGGCCACCACGACGCGTGCGGTCGCCCTGGTGCGTGTGACCGCCGGGCGTCTCGTGCGCCGTGAGGCCCAGGAACACCGACTCGAGGTCGGCCTGGAGCGGGGTGAGCTCGCGCACCCACACGCCACGCTCGCCGAGGGCGCGGTTCACGGCCGCGGGGTCGGCGGCGCCGTCGACGAGCAGCGCGTCGTGCTCGCGCCGCACGAGCAGCCCGCTGGTCTCGAGCATGCTGGTCGCGATGGTCAGGTCCGTCGGCGCGACGCGCAGCCGGACCGACCCGGTCGCGGAGCCGGCACCGATGAGGTCGGCCACCCGGCCCGAGGCGACGAGCCGCCCGCGGGCCACGATCGAGACCGTGTCGGCGATCTGCTCGACCTCGGCCAGGATGTGGCTGGACACCAGCACGGTCTTGCCCTGGTCGGCGAGGCCTCGCATGGTCTGCCGGATCTCCCGGATGCCCGCGGGGTCGAGGCCGTTGGTGGGCTCGTCGAAGATGAGCAGGTCGGGGTCCTTGAGCAGGGTCGCCGCGATCGCGAGCCGCTGCTTCATGCCGAGCGAGTAGCCCTTGTACTTGTCGCGTGCCCGCCCGGTGAGCCCGACCTCGTCGATGACGGCGTCCACCCGGCCGGCGGGGGCGTCGATCGCGTCGGCGAGCAGGCGCAGGTTGCGGCGGGCGCTGAACGCGGGGAAGAACTTGGGGCTCTCGACGATGGCGCCGACCCGTCCCACCACCTCGGGCAGCCGCTTCGGCACCTCGTGCCCGAAGATCGTCGCGGTCCCGCGGTCGGGCCGGACCAGGCCCAGGAGCATGCGGATCGTCGTCGTCTTCCCTGACCCGTTGGGGCCGAGGAACCCGTGCACGCCGCCCACGGGCACCTGCAGGTCGAGGCCCTCGACCCCGACCGACCTCCCTCGCACGCTCCGGTACGTCTTGCGGAGCCCTCGCGTCTCGATCGCGAGCTCTCCACCACCCCGGGCACCGTCGAGCACGGCCACCGCCACCTCCTCGTGGCCGCGGCGCGGCCTGTCGGTCGCGCCTGTCGGACGACGGCGCTGCCAGGGAGGATAGAGCAGCCTTGACGTGGGCGAAAGGTCCCCGCTACCCGAGGTTGACCCTGCTGCGACGGTTCACCCGGCCGGCTCGCCCGCCCACGCCTCGGCACGCCCCGGGATCACGGCGATGTCCACCTCGTTGCCCTCGGGGTCCGCGACCGTGCGCCAGAACGGCGCCTCCGCGTCCCGCACGACCGTGCCGCCGGCCGCGACGGCGGCGGCCACGCGTGCGTCGGCGACGTCGGCGGGGACCATGACGTCCACGTGGACCCGGTTGCGCTGCTCGCGCGGTTCGGCCATCGGCTGCAGGAACACCGAGGGACCGCGCAGCAGGGGGTCGTACAGGTCCGTCGTCCCGCGCTCGGTGTAGCCGAGCGCCGCCGCCCAGAACCGGCGCACCGCGTCGACGTCGAGGGCGTCGAACGTGAGCTGGACGTCGCGCAGGACGGCGGGCTCGGCGCGCAGCCCGAGGTCGCGGGCGGCGGCCTGCGCCCGCTGCGCCACCCCGAGCCGGGCGGGGCCGATCCAGCCGTCCTCGGGCGGTCCGACGCGCAGGGTGACGCCGGAGTACCGCAGGTCGGCGAACAGCGGCACGCCGGCCTCCTCGGCCGCGCGGGCCGCCCGGGCGACCAGCTCGACGCCCGCGTCGAAGCCGCCCGTCGCGTAGTACGCGCTGGCCCCCAGGAGCACCCGCCAGTCCTCCACGCCGCCCGCCGCCCGGAACTCCGCGGGCGTGAGCAGGCCGTCGGCCAGGTCCTCCTCGAACCCCTCCCAGGCGATGACGTCCGCCTCGTTCCCCTCCGCGTCCGCCAGCGTCCACCAGTGCGGCACGAACTCCTCGGTCGTGACCCGCCCCCCGGCCGCGAGCGCCGCGTCGACGCGCGCCTGCCGCACGTCGTGGGGCACGAAGACGTCGAGGTGCAGCCGGTTGCGCAAGGGCCGCGGTTCGTCCATGGCCTGGAACCAGACGCCGGGCCACCGCCCGTGCGGGTCGAGGAGGTCCGCCCCGGAGCGGGTGTGCCCGAGGACCACTCCCCAGAAGGGCATGACCTGCTCGCGGTCGGCGGCGTCGACGGTCAGCTCCACGTCCTGCACGGCCGAAGGGTCGGCGTCGAGCCCGAGATCCGCCGCCGCGGCGGAGACCTCCCGGGCCAGCGCGACGTCGCGCTCGCTCAGGCCGCCGACGTCGTGGGACAGCACACGCACGACGACGCCGCCCGCCCGCAGGTCGACGTCCGGGTGGTGGTTCGCGGCGTCCGCGAGCACGCGGACGCGCTCGAGGAGGACGGCGCCCTCGCCGGGCGCACGGGTGCGGAAGAGGGCGCTCGCGCCGCGGGCGAGGGCACGCCAGTCCTCGGTGCCCCCGGCGGCCTCGAACCCGGCCGCGGTGATCTCGTCGGGCATGGCCTCCCCCGTCCGTCGGCGTCCTGGCTGCGGTGACCGACGGCGTCAGTGCCGCGACGTCTCGACCGGCAGCTCCAGCTCGGCCGCGGCGTCGCTGATCCGCCGGGCCAGGTCCACGTCGCGCGTCGTCAGGCCGCCGGCGTCGTGCGACGAGGTGCGGACCAGGACGGTGCCGTAGCGCAGGTCCACGTCGGGGTGGTGGTTCACGGCGTCCGCGATCTCGGCGATCGCGTCCACGAACCGCGCCCCGGCGGCGAAGGACCCGCTGCGGAACACGGCCCACGCGGAGCCCTCGTCCGCGTGCCAGTCGCCGACGCCGTCGGAGTGGGCGAACTGTCGCGGGGTGATCGAGTCGGTCATGCGCCCAGCATGGCCCGACCGAGCACCGTTCGCGCGGTGTCAGCCGGCGGGCAGGGGGTCGTCGTCGAACGCCGGGAGGCCGTCGATGCTCGTGCGGTTCTTCTGCCGGCGGTAGTCGGCCTGCCCGTCGGCGCCCTTGCGGTCCATGAACGGCGGCAGCAGGTCGCGCTCGCCCGCGTAGTCGAGCAGGGGCACGCCGTACCCGCAGGAGTCGGAGACCCGCTCGACGTCGACCACGATCACGGCCCGCGCCCCGCGCCGCTCGGTGAACCGCGGCTCCCACGACGCGTACTCGTCGTCGTACAGCGTCACGACGCGCCCCCGGCCGTGCAGGCGGACGATGTTCGGGGGCCCGTCGAAGGCGCAGAACATGAGGGTGATCCGGCCGTTCTCGCGCAGGTGCGCGATCGTCTCCGCGCCCGACGCCGTGAGGTCGAGGTAGGCCACGGTGTGCTCGTCGACCACGACGAACGACCCGTCGACCCCCTTGGGCGAGACGTTCACGCGCCCGTCCCCGGCGAGCGGGGCGGTGGCGACGAAGAACACGTGCTGCGACTCGACGAAGCCCCGCAACCGGCCGTCGATACGTTCGTGCACCTTTCCCATGGGCGCCATCCTGCCGCGCGGGCCGCGGCCGGTCGACGGCCGACCGGGTGGTGGGCGCTCAGCCCAGCACGGCACCCTTGGACGCGGACTGCACCAGCTTCGTGTACTTGGCGAGCACCCCGCGGGTGTAGCCGTGCGGCACGGGGGTCCAGTCCGCCGTCCGGCGGGCGGCGAGCTCGGCGTCGTCGACCAGCAGGTCGAGCGTCTTGCTCGCGACGTCGAGCCGGATCCGGTCGCCGTCGCGCACGAACGCGATCGGCCCTGCGTCGACGGCCTCGGGCGCGATGTGCCCGACGCACAGCCCGGTGGTGCCGCCGGAGAACCGCCCGTCGGTGATGAGCAGCACGTCCTTGCCGAGGCCGGCGCCCTTGATCGCGCCGGTGATGGCGAGCATCTCGCGCATCCCCGGGCCGCCCTTGGGGCCCTCGTAGCGGATGACGACGACGTCGCCGGCGGTGATGGTGCCGTCCTCCAGCGCGTCCAGGGCGCTCCGCTCGCGCTCGAAGACGCGGGCGGTGCCCTCGAAGACGTCGGAGTCGAACCCCGCCGACTTCACGACCGCGCCCTCGGGGGCCAGCGACCCGTGCAGGATCGTGATGCCGCCCGTGGGGTGGATCGGCCGGTCGAGGGCACGCAGGATCTTGCCGTCCGGGTCGGGCGGGTCGATGTCCGCGAGGTTCTCCGCGACCGTGCGGCCCGTGACCGTGAGGCAGTCGCCGTGCAGCAGCCCGGCGTCGAGCAGCGCCTTCATCACCACGGGCACGCCCCCGATGCGGTCGACGTCGTTCATGACGTACCGGCCGAACGGCTTGAGGTCGCCGAGGTGCGGCACGCGGTCGGCGACGCGGGAGAAGTCGTCGAGGGTGAGCTCCACCTCGGCCTCGTGCGCGATGGCGAGCAGGTGCAGCACCGCGTTCGTCGAGCCGCCGAACGCCATCACCACGGCGATGGCGTTCTCGAAGGCCTCCTTGGTGAGGATCTGCCGCGCGGTGATGCCGCGCCGCAGCAGCTCCACGACCGCCTCGCCGGACGCCTGCGCGAACGCGTCGCGGCGGCGGTCGGCGGACGGCGGCGCGGCCGACCCGGGCAGCGACATGCCGAGCGCCTCGGCGGCCGACGCCATCGTGTTCGCCGTGTACATGCCGCCGCACGCACCCTCGCCGGGACAGATCGCGCGCTCGATCCGGCCGACGTCCTCCTCGCTCATCAGCCCGCGCGCGCAGGCCCCCACGGCCTCGAACGCGTCGATGATCGTCACGTCCTTCTCGGTGCCGTCGGACAGCTTCACCCAGCCGGGCATGATCGAGCCGGCGTAGAGGAACACGCTCGCGAGGTCGAGGCGCGCGGCCGCCATGAGCATCCCCGGGAGCGACTTGTCGCAGCCTGCGAGGAGGACCGAGCCGTCCAGCCGCTCCGCCTGCATCACCGTCTCCACGGAGTCGGCGATGATGTCGCGCGACACGAGCGAGAAGTGCATGCCCTCGTGCCCCATGGAGATGCCGTCGGAGACGGAGATGGTGCCGAACTCGAGCGGGTAGCCGCCGCCGGCGTGCACGCCGTGCTTCACCGCCTGCGACAGCCGGTCGAGCGACAGGTTGCACGGCGTGATCTCGTTCCACGAGCTCGCGACGCCGATCTGCGGCTTCGCGAAGTCGGCGTCCCCGAGGCCGACGGCGCGCAGCATGCCGCGCGCGGCGGTGGCCTCCAGGCCGTCGGTGACCTGGCGGGAGCGGGGCTTGAGATCCGGTGCGCGATCGGTCGTGAGGTCCGGGGTGGCTGGGGCGTCGGCGCTCATGGACTCACTGTAGGAGCGGCGCCGCCCGTGGTCGCGGCGGGCGACGATCCCTCAGCCGGCGGCGCCGTCCGGGCGCTCGCCCACGCGGGCCCACTCCTGCAGGCGGGCGATCACGAGGCCCGGCGCGAGGTCGTACCGCGGCAGCCGCGTCTCGCCCCCGGCGTGCTCGACGATGACCTGGTCGGACCAGGTGGGCCGGTCCCGGAGGTTGCCGCGCACCGCGCGGACGTCGGCGCGGGGGATCGCCAGAGGGCGACGACGCCGCTCCACCCGGAGCTCGTCGTCGGTCAGGACGAGCTGCCCGCTCCTGGACGCCACGAGCTGCGCCAGCGCGGCCACCATCCCGAGCGCGGCCACGACGGCCAGGACGACGGTCGACCGGTCCGCGCCGCCGGCCAGCCGCGCGGTGTTCACCGCGAGCACGCAGGTCCAGGTGACCAGCAGCCCCCAGAACAGCCGGGTCTGACGAGGCGTCCGGGCGACGACCTCGTGCATGCGTGCGCTCCCTCGGTCCGGGCGGCGCGGCGCCGCCTCGCCCTCATGCTGGTCGGGAGGGCTCCTGCTCGCGCGCCCTGGTGACCTCGACCAGCGCGTCGCGTACCGCCTCGACGCCGACGCGCAGCTCGTCGAACGACGTCGACAGCGGCGAGAGTCCGAGGCGCAGCCCGTTCGGCCGGCGGAAGTCGGGGATGACGCCCCGCTCCCACAGCAGCGGCAGGGTGTCGGCGAACGCGTCGTGGTCGACGGTCACGTGGCTCCCCCGCCGGTCGTCGTCGCGCGGCGACGCGACCCGGACGCCGAGCGGAACGAGCAGGTCGTCCACCAGCTCCAGGGCGAACCGGGTGAGCGCCACCGACTTCGCGCGGACGGCGTCCAGCCCGGCGTCGGCGAGGAGGTCGAGCATGTCCTGCATCGCGAGCATCCCGACGATCGCGGGGGTGCCCGACAGGAATCGTCGCACCCCGGCGTGCGGCGCGTAGGCGGGGCCCATCTCGAACGGCTGGTCGCTGCCCATCCAGCCCTGGATCGGCTGGGTGAGCTCCTCCTGGAGGTCGGCGCGGACGTAGCCGAACGCGGGCGACCCGGGCCCGCCGTTGAGGTACTTGTACGTGCACCCGGCGGCGAGGTCGGCACCCCACGCGTCCAGCGCGACGGGCACCGCGCCGGCGGAGTGGCACAGGTCCCACAGCACGAGCGCCCCGGCGCCGTGCGCACGCCGCGTGATCTCCGCGGCGTCGCTCACGTACCCGGAGCGGTAGGCGACGTGGCTGAGCACCACGAGCGCCGTCCGGTCGGACAGGACGGCGGACACCTGCTCGGGCGTGACGCCGCCGTCGTGGTCCGGGGCGATCCAGCGCAGCGTGGCGCCGTGCTCGCGCGCGACACCCTCCAGGACGAAGCGGTCGGTCGGGAAGTTGCCGGAGTCGAGCACGATCTCGTCGCGCCCGGCGACGCGCGGGGACGCCAGCGCGGCCCGCACCAGCTTGTAGAGGATCACCGTCGTCGAGTCGCCGACGAACGTCTGGCCCCGCGCCGCGCCGAGCGCGACCGTGCCGATGCGGTCACCGACGCGCAGGGGCAGGTCGTACCACTCCTCGTCCCAGCCGCGGATGAGGCGCGCGCCCCACCCGTCGGGCGCGAAGCGGGCGAGCCGCTCGGCCGACGCCTTCGTGGGGCGGCCGAGCGAGTTGCCGTCGAGGTAGGCGGTCACCTCCGTGGAGTCGACGAACGCGGCCTTGAACCGCGCCAGCGGGTCGGCGGCGTCCAGCGTGGCGGCGCGGGCGGTGGCGTTCTCGGTCATGCGGCTCCTCCGTCGGCGGGCGGGTGGGTGTCGGCAGGCGGGACGAAGTCCGGGTCCCGCAGGTCGGCGACGTCGAGGACGGTCGCGCGGGCGAACCAGGCGGCGTGGACGGCGCCCGGGTCGGCCGGGGCGGGCGCCGGGCCGGGCACGAACGACACCAGGCCGGCGGGCGGCTCGTCGCCGACCAGCGCGACGAGCAGCGACCGCCGGCCGAGTCCGGCCGCCGCGAGCGCGGCGAGCTCGCGGGCGTTCAGCCCCACGGGCAGCGGACCGTTGCCGAGGTCGGTGCCGTACCGGACCCGTCCGCCGGCCGCGACGAAGCGGCGCACGTTGTCCAGCGCCACCTCGTGCTCGCGCGTCGGGTCGCCCCAGCCGTGGATGTCGAGCGTGCTGAGCCAGGTCATCGACCGTCGCCCTGTCGGCCCACCCGTCGCCCTGCCGGCGGCCATCGCGACGAGCAGCTCGTCGGGCAGGCGCTCGCTGAAGGGCGCGTGCGCGAGCCGGTCGACGCCCGCCTCGAACGCTCGCACCGCCTGGCCCGGCCCCTCGGCGTGCGCGACGACGTCGGTCCCGCGCTCGTGCGCCCGTCCGACGACGGCGGCCAGGGTGGCGTCGTCGGCCACCGGGCCGGCGTCGCCGTGCAGGGCGACCTTGACGAACGACGCGCCCGCCGCGACCTGCCGGTCCACGGCCGCGACGGCGGCGGCCGGGTCGGCGACCTCCTCGACCGCTCCCGGGGGCGCCCACGACCGGTCGCTCGGATACCCGCCCGGCGCGGTGAGGAACGCGCCCGCGTACGCGACGCGCGGCAGCGCCGGGTCGGCGGCCAGGGCCGCGACGTCGTCGGGGATCCAGCCCAGGTCGTGCACCGCGGCGACGCCGCGGGAACGCAGCGGCGCCGGGTCCACCAGCCCCAGGTGCACGTGCGCGTCCGTGAACGGCGGCAGCAGCGTGCCGCCCTCCCCCAGCCGGCGCCGCACCTCGGGCGGGACGTCGGCAGGGAGGCCGACCGGGGCGACACCCGGGGGCACGACCAGCGCTCCGGTCACGACCGGGCGCCCGGTCCGGCCGTCGGGCCGAGCTCGGTGCGCACGGCGAAGAGCTCGGGGAAGAAGGTGAGGTCGAGCGCCCGCTGGAGGAAGCCGACGCCGCTGGAGCCCCCGGTGCCCCGCTTGGTGCCGATGATGCGCAGCACGGTCTTCATGTGGCGGAAGCGCCAGAGCTGGAAGTTGTCCTCGAGGTCGACGAGCTCCTCGCACGTCTCGTACGCCGACCAGTCCGACTCGGGGTCGGCGTAGATCCGGCGGAACACCTCGACCAGGTCGTCGTCGAGCGTGTGCGCTGTCGTGACGTCGCGCTCGAGCACGCGTCGCGGCACGTCGTGGCCGTGGCGGGAGAGGTAGCGCAGGAACTCGTCGTACACGCTGGGCTCGCCGAGCAGCCGCGCGAGCTCTGCCTGCGCCTCGGGCTCGGCGTCGAACACCGCGAGCATGCGGGCGTTCTTGTTGCCCAGCAGGAACTCGACGGCCCGGTACTGCCACGACTGGAAGCCGGACGCGTTCCCGAGGAAGCCACGGAACTGGGCGTACTCGCTGGGCGTGAGCGTCGCGAGCACCGACCACTGCTCGGTGAGCGTGCGCTGCACGTGCTTGACGCGGGCGATGCGCTTGAGCGCCGCGCCGAGCTCGTCCGCGGCGAGCAGGTCGCGCGCGGAGACCAGCTCGTGCAGCACGAGCTTGAGCCACAGCTCCGTGGTCTGGTGCTGCACGATGAACAGCATCTCGTCGTGGTGCGCGGGGCTACTGATCGGCTCCTGCGCGGCCAGGAGCGTGTCCAGGTGCAGGTACGAGCCGTAGGTCATGCGCTCGCGCAGGTCCGTGACGATCCCCGGTTCCAGCTCGCGCTCGTTGGACGGGGCAGGGGGCGCGGCGGGGGGCTCGGGCTGGTCGACCATGCCCCGGAGCCTAAGGCAGCGCGCGCGGCGCCCGCCCACACCCGGGCGCGGGGTCGGGGCGGGCGCCGTCGAGGGTCCGCGGTGTCAGCGGCGCGCGATGAGGGACACGTCGCGCACCGCGCCGCGGTCGGCCGACGTCGCCATCGCGGCGTACGCCTGCAGCGCCGGGGAGACGTAGCGGTCGCGGTTCAGCGGCTGCCACGGGTTCTCGCGGGCCTCCATCTTGGCGCGACGCTCGGCGAGCACCTCGTCCGGCACGTTGACGCGGATCAGTCGGGTGTCGACGTCGATCTCGATCTCGTCCCCGTCCTCGATCAGCCCGATCGTGCCGCCGGCCGCCGCCTCGGGCGACACGTGCCCCACGGAGATGCCGCTCGACCCGCCGGAGAACCGACCATCGGTGATAAGGGCGCAGACCTTGCCCAGGCCGCGGCCCTTGATGAACGACGTCGGGTAGAGCATCTCCTGCATGCCGGGGCCGCCGGCGGGGCCCTCGTAGCGCACGACGACGACGTGGCCCGGCTGGACCTGCTTGGTGAGGATCTTCTCGACCGCGTCGTCCTGCGACTCGCAGACGAGGGCCTTCCCCACGAAGTGGAAGACGTCGGGGTCGACGCCCGCGGTCTTGAAGACCGCGCCGTCCTCGGCGAGGTTGCCGCGCAGCACGGCCAGGCCGCCCTCCACGGTGTACGCGTGCTCGAGGTCGCGGATGCAGCCGTTCGCGGCGTCGGTGTCGAGGCTCTCCCAGACGTTGGACGTCGAGAAGGCCTGGGTGGTGCGGACCCCGCCGGGGGCGGCGTGGAAGAGCTCCTGCGCCCGCTCGGTGGCCTTGCCGCCCCGCACGTCCCAGTCGTCGAGCCACGCGCGCAGCGTGGGCGTGTGCACGGAGGTGACGTCGTGGTCGAGCAGGCCCGCACGGTCCAGCTCCCCCAGCAGCGCGGGGATGCCGCCGGCGCGGTGCACGTCCTCCATGTGGAAGTCCGGGTGGTTCGGCGCCACCTTGCTCAGGCACGGCACGCGGCGGCTGATCGCCTCGATGTCCGTGAGGTCGAAGTCGACCTCGCCCTCCTGGGCCGCGGCCAGGATGTGCAGCACCGTGTTGGTGGAGCCGCCCATCGCGACGTCGAGCGCCATGGCGTTCGAGAACGCCGCCTTCGTGGCGATCGAGCGCGGGGCGGCGGAGTCGTCCTCGTCCTCGTAGTAGCGCTTCGCGAGGTCGACGATGGTGCGACCCGCCTCGAGGAAGAGCTCCTTGCGGGCGGCGTGCGTGGCCAGCGTGGAGCCGTTGCCCGGCAGCGACAGCCCGAGCGCCTCCGTGAGGCAGTTCATCGAGTTCGCCGTGAACATGCCGGAGCACGAGCCGCACGTCGGGCAGGCGTTCTCCTCGACCTGGGCCAGCGCGGCGTCGGACACGTTGTCGTCGGCCGAGTAGTTGATCGCGTTGATGAGGTTCAGGGGCGTCTTCGCGACGCCGTCGGCGACGACGGCCTTGCCGGCCTCCATCGGCCCGCCCGACACGAAGATCACCGGGATGTTGAGCCGCAGCGCCGCGTTGAGCATGCCCGGCGTGATCTTGTCGCAGTTGGAGATGCACACGAGGGCGTCGGCGCAGTGCGCGTTGACCATGTACTCGACCGAGTCCGCGATGAGGTCGCGGCTGGGCAGCGAGTAGAGCATCCCGGCGTGGCCCATCGCGATGCCGTCGTCCACGGCGATGGTGTTGAACTCCTTGGACACGCCGCCCGCCTCGCGGATCGCCGAGGCGACCAGGTCGCCCATGTCCTTGAGGTGGACGTGACCGGGGACGAACTGCGTGTACGAGTTCGCGATCGCGACGATCGGCTTGCCGAAGTCCTCCGAGCCCATGCCGGTGGCGCGCCAGAGCGCGCGGGCACCGGACATGTTGCGGCCGTGGGTGGACGTCCGAGAGCGCAGGGGACGGCTCATGTCAGCTCCTTCGACGAGTTCTGCCGCGCCGTCGCGGACGACGCGCACGAGCACGCTACGCCCGCTGTCCCGCATCGCGGGCATCCGTCCGCCCAGTGGTCGGTTCACCTGCTGAAACGATCCGAAGGTCACGAAATGGTTGCGACGCGCCGGAGACCTTGGCAAGTTGTCCCAGGTTCATCAGTAATCCATCCAAATCGGACGCACACGTCCATCTCGCAGGCACCACGCAGCGCACCACGATCAGGGAGCTCACTCATGACCGCGACCGCCGCAGGCAGCACGACCGGCACGACCGTCACCGACCACGCCCGCAACGGGGAGGACGCCGACCGCGTCGTCACCCGGCCCGGCGCGCGACGCGCCCTCGCGCTGTGTCGCATCCTCCTGGCCGTGGTGTTCCTGTGGCCCGTGGCCGACAAGACCTTCGGCCTCGGGTACGCCACGCCGGACGAGCGGGCCTGGGTGGCGGGCAGCTCGCCGACCGAGGGCTACCTGAGCTCGATCGAGAGCCCGCTGGCCGCCGGTTTCGCCGCGCTGAGCGGCCCCGCCGTCGACTGGCTGTTCATGCTCGGGATGCTCGGCACGGGGATCGCGCTCCTGCTCGGCATCGGGCTGCGCGTGGGCGCCGTGGCGGGCGGGCTGCTCATGCTCACGCTGTGGCTCTCGACGTGGCCCTTCGCCGCCGGCTCGCAGAACCCGCTGGTCGACCAGCACCTCGTCTTCACGGCGCTGCTGGCCGCTCTCGCGCTCACCCGCGCCGGCGACACCTGGGGCCTCGGCCGCGCGTGGGCCGCCTCGCCGGTGCCCGGCAGCGCGAGCTGGCTGCGCTGACGCGGAGCCGCCCGAGGCACCCGGCGCCCCCACGGCGCCGGCGCGGTCAGGACGCGCCGGCGCTGTGGGTGTGCTCCAGCTCGTCCGCGTGGCGGATGTGCCGCGTCACCCACGGGGCCAGCAGCAGGAGGACCCCCGCGAACGCCAGCGCCACCACGCCGATGCCGCCGAAGTAGGCGGTGTCGGAGACCCCCTCGGTCGCCTCGATGGTCTGCGCGGTGATCGCCTGGCCGGCGGCCGACGACAGGAACCACAGGGCCATCGCCTGGCCGCGGAACGCTCGCGGCGCCAGCAGCGTCGTCGCCGCGATCCCTACCGGCGACAGGCACAGCTCGCCGAGCGTCTGGATCACGTAGACCCCGATGAGCACCCACGGCGGGGCGAGCTCGTCGGCGAAGACGGCCGACATCCCCGCGAGGAACAGGAACGACAGGGCCGCCAGCGTCAGGCCGATGACGAACTTGTACGCCGTGGGCGGCCGGTCCCCCGTCTTCGTCCAGATCCACGCGAACACCGGCGCCAGGATGATGATCGACGCCGGGTTGACCGACTGGAAGAAGGCGGGCGACAGGCTGATGCCGAACAGCTCGAGCTGGGTGCGGTCGGCGGCGAACGCCGCGAGCGTCGTCGCCGCCTGCTCGAAGATCATCCAGAACAGCATCGCGGCGACGAAGAGCGGCACGTACGCGACGACGCGCGGACGCTCGGCCGCCGTCACGCGCTTCGAGCGGTACATCACGACGAGCAGCACGACCGGCGTCACGAGGGCGAGGTACGACACGGCGTCGATGAACGTCTCGACGGCCCAGCCCCCGGCGACGACCGCGGCCAGGGCGGCGGCCACGACGATGGCGCCGACCACGTAGAGCCCGAGCCGCACCACGGCGGGGCGGTCCTCGGGCGTGATCGGGTTCGGCACGTCCGTCCCCGCGGCACCGAGGTACCGGTAGCCGCCGACGAAGAAGACGAGCGCGAACGCCATCCCGATCGCCGCCACCGCGAAGCCCGCGTGGTAGCCCCACGCCTGCTCGACGACGCCCACGATCAGCGGGGAGAAGAACGACCCGATGTTGATCCCCATGTAGAAGATCGAGAACGCCGGGTCGCGACGCTCGTCGTCGCGCGAGTACAGCTCGCCCACCATCGACGACACGTTGGGCTTGAGCAGGCCGGTGCCGAACGCGACCAGGCCGATCCCCAGCATGGAGAAGCCGTACGTGGGCAGGGTGAGCGACACGTGGCCGGCGGCGATGACGATCCCGCCGTACAGCACCGCGCGCCGGGCCCCGATCATCCGGTCGGCGAGCCAGCCGCCGACCACCGACAGCAGGTACACCGACGTGCCGTAGATCGAGACGAACGCGGCGCCGGTGGTGGCGTCCATCCCGAGGCCGCCGTTGGCCACCGTGTCGGTCAGGTAGTACAGGAGGATGGCGCGCATCCCGTAGTAGCTGAACCGCTCCCACAGCTCCGTGCCGGCCAGGGTCATGAGGCCGCGCGGGTGCCCGAAGAACGCGCGGTCGCCCTCGTGCTCCGGGTGCGACGGCGCCGCTGCCTGATCGGTCATGAAAAAACTCTCGCACCGGCGGGAGACGACGGCGACCGGGCGCCCCGGCCGGGGAGCCCGGGTGGCCCGTCGGCGGGGGGTTCCACAGTCCACGGCTGTCAG
>NZ_JBHVSQ010000012.1:119043-131971 GCF_042885055.1 Isoptericola sp. NPDC058082
TGGTCCCCCTGTCGGGGGTCCCCTCTCACCCGGTCGTGAGGTGGTGCCGCGGTCAGCGGCGGTCGAGCTTCACCTGGCGGTTGACGTCCTTGTAGAGCAGGTAGCGGAACGGCTTCGGGCCCCCGGCGTAGCAGGCCTGCGGGCAGAAGGCGCGCAGCCACATGAAGTCGCCCTCCTGCACCTCGACCCAGTCGCCGTTGAGGCGGTACACGGCCTTGCCCTCGAGCACGTACAGGCCGTGCTCCATGATGTGCGTCTCCGCGAACGGGATGGAGCCGCCGGGCTGGAACGTCACGATGTTGACGTGCATGTCGTGCGCGAGGTCGTCGGGGTCGACGAAGCGCGTGGTGGCCCAGGCGCCGTCGGTGTCCGGCATGGGGCGCGGCTCGATGTCCTGCTCGCGGGTGACGAAGGTCTTCGCCTCGTAGCCGTCGACGCGCTCGTAGACCTTGCGGACCCACTGGAACGCGGCCTTGGCGTCCGAGCGGTTGTGCAGCGACCACTCGTCGCCGGCGGCGAGGTACGCGTAGCCGCCGGGCTCGAGGGTGTGCTCCTCGCCGCCGACCGTGAGGGTCAGCGTGCCCTCCGTGACGAAGACGACGGACTGCACGGTGTCCTCGACCTCGCCGCGGTCGGTCCCGCCGCCCGGGGAGACCTCGACGACGTACTGCGCGAAGGTCGTCGCGAAGCCCTCGACGGGGCGCGCGAGCACCCACAGGCGGGTCCGGTCCCAGCCGGGCAGGTTGGAGGTGACGATGTCGCGCAGCACGCCGCGCGGGATGACGGTGTACGCCTCCGTGACGATCGCCCGGTCGGTGAGCAGCTCCTCCTGCCCGGGCAGCCCGCCCTGCGGCGTGTAGTAGCGGGTGGTCTGGGGCTGCGTCATCGTCTCTCCTCATCGAGCCGTCGATTCCATGTTTCGGAATACTGTTTCTACGATCCGAATTTAGAGCGGAGCGGGCACCATGTCAACGCCGCCCGACAAGGCCTCGACGCTGCAGAGGTGCCGGACGGATCGGCCGACGACGAGCTCAGTCCGTGCCGGCCCCCGCGCGGAACTCGTCCTCGAGGATGCTCATGACGACGGCGTCCGCCCAGCCCTGCCCGTCGCGGAAGGCGTCGCGCAGGCGCCCCTCCTCCCGGAAGCCGAGCGAGTCGTACAGGGCGCGGGCCCGCGGGTTGACGCTGATCACCGCGAGGCTCACGCGGTGCAGGCCCGGGCCGGAGGCACCGTCGAAGGCGAACCGCAGGACCTCTCCGATGGCCTCGCGCCCGTACCCGCGGCCCCGGTAGTCCGGCATCATCCGCAGGCGCAGGTTCGCCGACCGCAGCTCGAGGTCCACCCGGTCGAGGGAGATCTCGCCGAGCAGGTCGTCGCTGACGAGCTCCCCGTCCCGCACGGCGGCGGACGTGATCGCCCAGTCGTACCGGCCGGGGAGGTCTGCCGCGCTCGCGGCCCAGGAGTCCACCTCGGCGCGGGACGATGCGGCGTTCGTGCCCATGCCCGTCAGCCGGCCGCCGTCCGGGTCGCGCAGCGACGCCCAGAGCCGGTCGGCGTCCCGCGCCTCGATCGGGCGCAGGCGCACGAGCTCCCCGTGCAGGACGGGCGACCGCATCAGCCGATCCTCTCCAGCACCAGCTCCCGGACGCGCTTGGCGTCCGCCTGCCCCTTCGTCGCCTTCATCACCGCGCCGATGATGGCCCCGACCGGGCCCTGGTTGCCGCCGCGCACCTTCTCGACGATGTCGGGCTGCGCCGCGAGAGCCGCGTCGATGGCCTCGAGGAGCGGGCCGTCGTCGGACACGACCTCCAGCCCGCGGGCCACGACGACCGCCTCCGGGTCCCCCTCGCCGGCGAGCACGCCGTCGAGCACCTGGCGGGCGATCTTGTCGTTGATGCGGCCGGAGTCGACGAGCCGCTGGAGCTCACCGATCTGCGCGGGCGTGATCGCGAGGTCCGCGAGCTCGACCTCGTCCTGCTTGGCCCGGCGGGCCAGCTCGCCCATCCACCACTTGCGCGCGGCGGCCGGCGTGGCCCCGGCGGCGACGGTCGCCTCGATGAGGTCGAGCGCCCCGGCGTTGACGACGTCGCGCATCTCCGCGTCCGCGAAGCCCCACTCGTCGTGGAGGCGGCGGCGCCTGGCCTGCGGCAGCTCGGGCAGCGTCGCGCGGATCTCCTCGACCCACTCGCGCGACGGCGCGACGGGCACGAGGTCGGGCTCCGGGAAGTACCGGTAGTCCTCGGCGTCGGACTTCACGCGGCCGGGCGACGTCGAGCCGTCCTCCTCGTGGAAGTGCCGCGTCTCCTGGATCACCGTCTCGCCCGCGTCGAGGATCGCGGCCTGCCGCGACACCTCGTACCGCACCGCCCGCTCCACGGAACGGAAGGAGTTGACGTTCTTCGTCTCCGTGCGCGTGCCGAGCGGCGACTCGGGGGTCGCGCGCAGCGACAGGTTGACGTCGGCGCGGACGTTGCCGCGCTCCATGCGGGCCTCGGACACGTCGAGCACGCGGAAGATGTCGCGCAGCGCCTGCACGTAGGCGCGCGCCACCTCGGGCGCCCGCTCCCCCGCGCCGGTGATCGGCTTCGTGACGATCTCCACCAGCGGCACGCCGGCGCGGTTGTAGTCGACCAGCGAGTACTCCGCGCCGTGGATGCGGCCGGCGGAGCCGCCGACGTGCGTGTTCTTGCCGGCGTCCTCCTCCATGTGCGCGCGCTCGATCTCGACGCGGTGCACCGTGCCGTCCTCGAGCTCGACGTCGAGCCAGCCCTCGAAGGCGATCGGCTCGTCGTACTGCGACGTCTGGAAGTTCTTCGGCACGTCCGGGTAGAAGTAGTTCTTCCGGGCGAACCGGCAGCTCTCCGCGATCTGGCAGTTGAGCGCCAGGCCGATGCGGATCGCGTACTCGACGGCGGTGCCGTTGACGACGGGCAGCGCGCCCGGCAGGCCGAGCGACACCGGCGTGGTCTGCGTGTTCGGCTCCGCGCCGAACGACTGCTCGGCCGGGCAGAACATCTTGGTGCGGGTGCCGAGCTCGACGTGCACCTCGATGCCGATCACCGGGTCGTAGCGGCGCACGGCGTCGTCGTAGGAGACGAGAGCAGGGGTCCCGTGGGTGGTCGTGGTCACAGCGATGTTCTCCTGTTCTCCGTCAGCCCAGCTCGGGCGCGCGCGACAGCAGCGGGGCGCCCCAGGTGGACTCGAGGGCCGACTCGAGCGCGGCGCCGACGCGGTAGAGGCGGTCGTCCGCCTTGGCCGGCGCGAGGATCTGGAAGCCTGTGGGCAGACCGACGCCGCCCTCCGACGACTCGGCCAGGCCGTTCGGCACCGAGATGCCCGGCACGCCGGCGAGGTTGGCCGGGATGGTCGCGACGTCGTTGAGGTACATCGCCAGCGGGTCGTCCAGCTTCTCCCCCAGCTTGAACGCCGTCGTCGGCGCGGTGGGCGAGACCAGCACGTCGGCCCGCGCGAACGCGGCGTCGAAGTCGCGCTGGATGAGCGTGCGGACCTTCTGCGCGCTGCCGTAGTAGGCGTCGTAGTAGCCCGCCGACAGGGCGTAGGTGCCGAGCACGACGCGGCGCTTGACCTCGTCGCCGAAGCCGGCGCCACGGGTGGCGGCCATGACGCGCTCCGCGGTGACGGGGCCGTCGGCCGGCTCGACGCGCAGGCCGAAGCGCATGCCGTCGAACTTCGCGAGGTTGCTCGACGCCTCCGCCGGCATGATCAGGTAGTACGCCGCGAGCGCGTAGTCGAAGCTCGGGCAGGAGACCTCGACGACCTCGGCCCCGGCCTTGGTCAGCAGCTCGAGCGACTCGTGGAACCGCGCGAGCACGCCGGGCTGGTAGCCCTCGCCCTGGAGCTGCGTGACGACGCCGACGCGCAGGCCCGACAGGTCGCCCAGCGCGCCCTGGCGCGCGGCCTCCACGAGGGGCGGGAGCGGCTCGGGGATCGACGTCGAGTCGCGCGGGTCGTGGCCGCCGATGAGCTCGTGCAGCAGCGCCGAGTCGAGCACGGTGCGCGTGACGGGGCCGGCCTGGTCCAGCGACGAGGCCATCGCGATGAGCCCGTAGCGCGAGACGCCGCCGTAGGTGGGCTTCACGCCGACGGTGCCGGTGACGGCGCCCGGCTGACGGATCGAGCCGCCGGTGTCGGTGCCGATCGCGAGCGGCGCCTCGAAGGCGGCCACGGCGGCCGCCGAGCCGCCGCCCGAGCCGCCGGGGATGCGGTCGAGGTCCCACGGGTTGTGGGTGTTGCCGAACGCGGAGTGCTCGGTGGAGGAGCCCATCGCGAACTCGTCCATGTTCGTCTTGCCGAGGATCGGCAGGCCCGCGGCACGGAGCTTCTCGACGAGCGTCGCGTCGTACGGCGGGATCCAGCCCTCGAGGATCTTGGAACCCGCCGTGGAGGGCAGGCCCTTCGTCACGACGACGTCCTTGACGGCGATCGGCACGCCGGCCAGCGGGTGCAGCTCCTCGCCGGCGGCACGGCGGGAGTCGACGTCGGCGGCGGTGGCCAGCGCGTCGTCCTCGCTCACGTGCAGGAACGCGTGCACGTCGCCGTCGACGGCCGCGATGCGGTCCAGGTGCGCGCGGGTGGCCTCGACGCTCGAGGCCTCCTTGCGCGCGAGGGTCGCGGCGAGCTCCGCCGCGCTGAGGCGGGTCAGGTCCGTCATCTCACTCCTCCCCGAGGATCTGCGGGACGGCGAAGCGCCCGTCCTGCGCGTCCGGCGCGGCGGCCAGCACGTCGGCCACGGGCAGCGCCGGCTGGGGCACGTCCTCGCGGAACACGTTCGTCAGGGGCAGCGGGTGGCTGGTGGCCGGCACGTCGGGGGTGGCGACCTCGCGCACGCGGGCGATCGAGTCGACGATGACGTCGAGCTCGCCGGCGAGCCGGTCGACCTCGTCGTCGCGCAGGTCGATCCGGGCCAGGGCGGCGACGCGCGCGACCTCGTCTCGGGAGATGGTGGACATGGTCGCCAGTCTAGTGGGACGCATGTGTCGGGGACGTTGTCCCCAGGTGTCGGCGCAGCCGACGAAACCGGACGAACGAAACGGCCGGGACCACGTCACAGAACGTGGTCCCGGCCGTCACGCACCGGCGGTGCTCGGCGCCCCCGTCGCAGCCGAGCGGTGCCGGGTTCCTCAGTCCATCCGCTCGTAGGCGGCCGTCGTGAGGAAGTCGATGTACTCGTCGGCCACGGCGACCTCCTGGAAGGTGGTCCGCGCCTCGTCGAAGGCGGCGCCGCCGCCCGGGAGCTTCGCCACCTCCTCCTCGACGATGCGGTCGACGAGCTCGCGCGTCACCTTCTCGCCGGTGTCGGCGAGGACGACGCCGTTGTGCAGCCACTGCCACACCTGGGACCGGGAGATCTCCGCGGTCGCCGCGTCCTCCATGAGGCCGAAGATGGCGACGGCGCCGAGGCCGCCCAGCCAGGCCTGGAGGTACTGGATGCCGACGGACACGTTGTTGCGCAGGCCGGCCTCGGTGACCGTGCCGGGCGTCTTGTCGACGGACAGCAGGTCGGCGGCCGTGACGCGCACGTCCTCGCGCTTGCGGTCGATCTGGTTCGGCCGGTCGCCGAGCACCGCGGTGAAGGCCTCCTTGCACGTGGCGACCATGCCGGGGTGCGCCACCCACGAGCCGTCGAAGCCGTCGCCGGCCTCCCGCGCCTTGTCGGCGCTCACCTTGGCGTAGGCCTGCTCGTTGGCCTCGGCGTCCTTGCTCGGGATGAACGCGGCCATGCCGCCGATGGCGTGCGCGCCGCGCTGGTGGCAGGTCGAGACCAGCAGCTCGGTGTAGGCCCGCATGAACGGCACCGTCATGGTGATCTGGTTGCGGTCGGGCAGCAGGAACTCCGCGCCCCGGGTGCGGAAGTTCTTCACCACGGAGAACAGGTAGTCCCAGCGGCCGGCGTTGAGGCCCGCGGAGTGCTCGCGCAGCTCGTAGAGGATCTCCTCCATCTCGAACGCGGCCGGGATGGTCTCGATGAGCACGGTGGCGCGGATGGTGCCGCGCGGGATGCCGAGCGCGTCCTGCGCGAGGACGAACGCGTCGTTCCAGAGCCGCGCCTCGAGGTGCGACTCCATCTTCGGCAGGTAGAAGTACGGCCCGAGGCCCTTCTCGATCTGCCGCAGGCCCGCGGTGGCGACGTAGAGCGCGAAGTCGACCAGGGAACCCGAGGTCTGCTCGCCGTCGACCAGGATGTGCTTCTCGCTCATGTGCCACCCACGCGGGCGCATGATGATCGTCGCCAGCTCGTCGTCCGGCTTGAGCTCGTACCGCTTGCCGGTCTCCTCGATCGTGAAGTCGATCGTGCGGTTGATCGCGTCGAGCAGGTTGAGCTGGCCGCCGACCACGCTGCTCCACTGCGGCGTGTTGGCGTCCTCCTGGTCCGCGAGCCAGCACTTCGCGCCGGAGTTGAGCGCGTTGACGGTCATCTTGCGGTCGGTCGGGCCGGTGATCTCGACGCGGCGGTCGACCAGCCCGGGGGCCGGCTCCGCGACCTTCCAGGAGTCGTCGGCACGGATGTGCGCGGTCTCCGGGAGGAAGTCGAGCGTGCCGCCGTCGGCCAGCGCCTGGCGGCGACGCTGCCGCGCCTCCAGCAGCTCGAGGCGGCGGGCGCCCAGCTCTCGCTGCAGGGTCACGATCAGGTCGAGCGCGGCCGGGGTGAGCACCTCGGTGTCGCGCTCACCGATCTCGGCGGTGATGGTCAGGCCGTCGGGGAGCTCCACGACAGTCCCTCCTTGTTCTGCGAAGCGTTGCATGGTGAAAGTCTGATTGCGCATAGCGGAATCGCCTGAGTGAACCCTAACGGGTCCAGCCTTGCTCAGGCACCCACGAGCTGCGCGCGCAGCGCGGCCACGTGCCCGGTGGCCTCGACGTCGTACTCGGCGGACCGCAGGGTCCCGTCGGGCTCGACGACGAAGGTGCAGCGGTGCACCCCGTCGAACGTCCGGTCGCCGATCGTCTTGGGGCCCCACGTGCCGTAGGCGTCGGCCACGGCGTGGTCCACGTCGCTCAGCAGGGGGAACGTCAGGTGCTCGGCCTCCACGAACGCGCGGATGTCCTCGACCGGGTCGGCCGAGACCCCGACGACGGCGTACCCCGCCCCCGCGAGCGACGCGAGGTTGTCGCGGAAGTCGCACGCCTCGGTGGTGCACCCGGGGGTGCCCGCCTTCGGGTAGAAGTACACGACCACGCCCTTGTCCGCCCCGGCACGCACGTCCGCGAGGGACACGGCGGCGCCGGCGGAGTCGGTCAGGGTGAAGTCGGGGGCGGTGTCGCCCGGCTGGAGTCGCGTCATCGTGCGTCCTCGTTCGTTCTTCTCGGTGACGGGGGGAGCCGTGGTGGTGCCGGCCCTGGGGGCTCAGGCCTCGCCGCGGCGCAGCAGGGTGCCGGCGGGCTCGTCGCCCACGGGACGCCCGCGCAGCAGCGTGCGCCGCACGACACCCGTGAGGTCACGGCCGGCGTACGGCGTGACCGGGTTCTTGTGGTGCAGGCGGGTCGGGTCGACGACGAACGTCGCCTCGGGCGCGAAGACCGCGAGGTCCGCGTCCTTGCCCACGGCGATGCCGCCCTTGCGCTCCAGTCCGACCAGCGCGGCCGGTCCCGCGGACATCCACCCCACGACCTGGGCGAGCGGGACCTCGCGACGCCGCGCCTCGGTCCAGACGACGGCGAGGCCGAGCTGCAGCGACGCGACGCCGCCCCAGGCCTCCGCGAAGTCGCCCGACGCCGGCTGCTTGAGCTCGGCGGTGGCCGGCGAGTGGTCGGTGACGACGACGTCGATCAGTCCGTCGCGCAGCCCCTGCCACAGCCGGTCCTGGTTGTCGTGCTCGCGGATCGGCGGGCAGCACTTGTAGGCCGTCGCGCCGTCGGGCACGTGGTCGGCGTCCAGCGACAGGTAGTGCGGGCACGTCTCGACCGTGAGGCGCACGCCCTCCGCGCGGGCGGCCGCGATCATCGGCAGCGAGTCGGCGTCGGACAGGTGCAGCACGTGCGCGCGGGCGCCCGTGGCGCGGGCCGCGTCGATGAGCGCGGCGATCGCCGTGGACTCGGCCTTGGCGGGGCGCGACGCGAGGAAGTTCTTGTAGGTGGGGCCGGGCTCCTGCGGGGCGTCCTCGAGGGTGCCCGGGTCCTCGGCGTGCACGATCATCAGGGCGCCGAACGTCGTCAGCTCCGCGAGGTCGCCGCGCAGCTCCGCGTCCTCCAGGTGCCCGAACTCCGGCACCCCCGAGTCGGCGAGGAAGCACTTGAACCCGAAGACCCCTGCCTCGTGCAGGGGGCGCAGGTCGGCCGTGTTGCCCGGCACCGCCCCGCCCCAGAACCCGACGTCGACGAACGCCTGGTCCACCGCGCGCGCCTTCTTGACCTCCAGGTTCGCGACCGAGGTCGTGGGCGGCAGGGAGTTGAGCGGCATGTCGACGATCGTCGTGACGCCGCCGGCCGCGGCGGCGCGCGTGGCGGTGGCGAAGCCCTCCCACTCGGTGCGGCCGGGCTCGTTGACGTGCACGTGCGAGTCGACGAGGCCGGGCAGCAGCACCTCGTCCTCGGCGAGCTCCAGCACCTCGGCGCCGACCAGGCCGGTGCCGAGCGGCACGACGGCGGCGATCCGGCCGTCGGTCACGCCCACCTCGACGGCGCGCTCCCCCTCGGGGGTGACGGCGCGGGCGGCGCGGACGACGAGGTCGTGGGTCATGCGTTCTCCAAGGTGTTCAGGGCCGGCAGGTGGTCGGCGAGCCGCGCCGCGAGGGTCTCGAGCAGCGGGCCCGCCTGGGCGATGCAGCGGGCGACGTCCGGCTCGACGTCGGTGAGGGCGTGCACGGCGGTGATGCCGGCGGCGGCTGCCCTCTCGAGGCTCAGCGTCGTGCGGCCGCACACGGCGACGGCAGGGATGCCGGCCGCGGCCGCGGCGGCGGCCACGCCGACCGGCGTCTTGCCGTGCAGCGACTGCGAGTCGAGGCTGCCCTCCCCCGTGACGACGAGGTCGACGCCGGCGAGGCGGTCCGCGAAACCCGTGAGAGCCAGCACCTCCTCGACGCCGGGGCGACGCTCGGCGCCGAGCAGCAGGCAGGCGAAGCCCACGCCGCCCGCGGCCCCCGCGCCGGGCTCGGCGGCGTAGCCGCGAGCGCCCGTCACGCCGACCGTGGCGAGCACGTCGACCCACGTCGCCAGCCCGAGCTCGAGCTCCGCCACGGTCGCCGCGTCGGCGCCCTTCTGCGGCCCGTACACGGCGGACGCGCCGTGCGCGCCCAGCAGCGGGTTGTCGACGTCGCTCGCGAGGACGAGCTCCGTGTCCGCGAGCGCGGGGTGCAGCCCCGCGAGGTCCACGTCGGTCAGCTCGTGCAGGTGGCCGCCACCGTCGGCGACGTCCCCCGCGCCCGAGGCCAGCCGGGCGCCGAGCGCGGCGAGCATGCCCGCGCCGCCGTCGGTGCTCGCCGAGCCGCCCACCCCGACGACGATCTCCCGCGCCCCGGCGTCCAGGGCGTGCGCGATGACCTCGCCGAGCCCGCGGGAGGTCGCGGCGAGGGCGGTGCCCGGCGTCGGGGTCACCTGGGCGAGGCCGGTGACGGCCGCCATCTCGACGACGGCGGTGGCACCGCGACGCGCGTACCGGGTGGCGGCCGGGTGCCCGAGGGGCCCCGTCGCCACCAGGTCCACCGCGGTGAACCCGGCGGCGAGGGCGGCCTCCAGCGTGCCCTCGCCGCCGTCGGCCACGGGGAGCTCGTCGACGACGACGCCGGGCGCCGCCCGCCGCAGGCCGGCCGCCAGGTGCGCGGCCACCTCGCCCGCGGTCAGGGAACCCTTGAACTTGTCCGGGGCGAGCAGCACGCGCGCCGTCGTCCGTCCTGTCGTCGCCACCGTCGCCCCACCCCCTCGTCCGCCGGGCCTGCCCGTCCTCGCCATCGTCTCTCCCGTCGCCGTCGTCGGGTACTGCTCTCCAGCAGATCAGTCCAGCAGCGCGATGGCCGTGGGCGAGTCCTCGGCCGAGATGGCCAGGTCCTCGAACTCGTTCACGCCGTTGAGCTCGGCGCCCATCGCGATGTTGGTGACGCGCTCGAGGATGACCTCGACCACCACGGGGACGCGGAACTCCGCCGTCATGGCCTGCGCCTTGGCGAAAGCGGCGCCCAGGTCCTCCGGGTCCTTGACGCGGATCGCCTTGCAGCCGAGCGCCTCGGCCACCTTGACGTGGTCGACACCGTAGCCCTCGGGCTCCCCGGCACCGTTCGACATGTTGATGTTGTCGAACGCGAGGGACACGTGGAAGTCCATCTCGAACGCGCGCTGCGACTGACGAATCAGGCCCAGGTAGGCGTTGTTCACCACCACGTGCACGTAGGGCAGGTGGTGCTGCGCACCCACGGCGAGCTCCTCCAGCATGAACTGGAAGTCGTAGTCGCCGGACAGCGCGACGACGTTGCCCTCGGGCAGCGCGCGGGACACGCCCAGCGCGGCCGGGCCCGTCCAGCCCAGCGGGCCCGCCTGGCCGGCGTTGATCCAGTGACGCGGGTTGTAGGTGTGCAGCAGCTGCGCGCCGGCGATCTGCGACAGGCCGATCGTGGTGACGTAGACCGTGTCGCGGCCGAAGGCCTTGTTCATCTCCTCGTACACGCGCTGCGGCTTGATCGGGATCTCGGTGAAGTGCGTCTTGCGCTGCAGCTTCCCCTTGCGCTCCTGCGCCGACGCGGCCCACGCCGACCAGTCCGGCACCTGCCCGGCGGCCTTGCGCTCGGCGGCGACCTCGAGGGCGGTGCGCAGGAACGCGCCCGCGTCGGAGACCACGCCGTAGTCGGGCGCGAACACGCGGCCGATCTGGGTGGGCTCGATGTCGACGTGCACGAAGGTACGGCCCTCGGTGTAGGTCTTCAGGCCACCGGTGTGGCGGTTGGCCCACCGGTTGCCGACGCCGATCACGAAGTCCGACTCCAGGAACGTCGCGTTGCCGTAGCGGTGCGACGTCTGGATGCCGACCATGCCCGCGGTCAGCGGGTGGTCGTCGGGGATCGCGCCCCAGCCCATGAGGGTCGGGACCACGGGGACGCCCAGCGTCTCGGCCAGCTCGACGAGCTCGGCCTCCGCGCCGGCGTTGATGATGCCCCCGCCGGCGACGATCAGCGGGCGCTCCGCGGCCAGCAGCATGTCGATCGCCCTGGCGACCTGCGCGCGGGTCGCCTCCGGGCGCTCCGGCGCCAGCGGCTGGTAGGTCTCCGGGTCGAACTCGATCTCCGTCATCTGCACGTCGATCGGCAGGTCGATGAGGACCGGGCCAGGGCGGCCCGACCGCATCAGCTGGAACGCGCGCTGGAAGACGCCCGGCACCTGCGACGCCTCGAGGACCGTCTTCGCCAGCTTGGTGACCGGCGCGGCGATCGACGCGATGTCGACGGCCTGGAAGTCCTCCTTGTCGAGCTTGGCCACCGGGGCCTGGCCCGTGATGCACAGCATCGGGATCGAGTCGGCCCACGCGGCGTACAGGCCGGTGATCATGTCGGTGCCCGCGGGGCCCGACGTGCCGATGCAGATGCCGATGTTGCCGCGCTCGGCACGCGAGTAGCCGTCGGCCATGTGCGACGCGCCCTCGACGTGCCGGGCGAGCACGTGGTGGATCCCGCCGTGCTGGCGCATGGCGTCGTAGAACGGGTTGATGGCGGCGCCGGGGAGGCCGAAGGCCTCGGTGGCACCCTCCTTCGCCAGGATGGCGACCGCGGCGTCGACCGCGCGCATGCGGGGCATGGTGCTCTCCTTCGAGTCTTCTGGGTCGTTTCGGGCGGTCAGTCGCGACCGGACAGCCGCGCGATGGCGTTGAACAGGCCGGAGTGGTCCAGCGACCCATCGCCCTCGGCGCGGGCCGCGGCCATGAGCTGCGCGACGACGGCGCCCACGGGGGCGACGACGCCCTGCTCGCGGGCGGCGGCCTGGAAGATGCCGAGGTCCTTGTGGTGCAGGTCGATCCGGAAGCCGGGGGCGAACTCGCGGCCCAGCATCTTCTCGGCCTTCTGGTTCAGCACCGAGGAGCCGGCGAGGCCGCCGCCGAGGACCTTGACGGCCGCCTCGGTGTCGACGCCGAACGACTCGAGGAAGATCACGGCCTCGGCCAGCAGCGCGATGTTGCCGGCGACGATGAGCTGGTTGGCCGCCTTGACGGTCTGGCCGGAGCCCGACGGGCCCACGTGCACGACGGTCTTGCCGACCGCGTCGAACACCTCGGACGCCGCGGCGAAGTCCTCGGCGGAGCCGCCGACCATGATCGACAGCGCGGCGTTCTTCGCGCCCGCCTCGCCGCCGGAGACCGGCGCGTCGAGGTAGCGGAAGCCGGCGGCCTTCGCCTGCTCGGCCAGCGCGATCGTCACGTCGGGGCGGATCGAGGAGAAGTCGACGATCAGCGTGCCCGGCTGCGCGTTCGCGAAGACGCCGTCGTCACCGGTGAGCACGCCCTCGACGTCCGGGGAGTCCGGGACCATGACGGCCACGACGTCCGCGGCCTTGACCGCCTCGGCGACCGAGGAGGCGGCGGTGCCGCCCGCCTCGACGAGGGGCTGGGCCTTGGCGGCCGTGCGGTTGTAGCCGACGACGGAGTGCCCGGCGTCCTGCAGGTGGACGGCCATCGGGCTGCCCATGATGCCGAGGCCGATGAAGGCGATGGTGCTCATTGGTCGTGTCCTTCCGGGGAGGTCAGGGTGGTCGCGGTGCCGACTTGCTCAGTACCGGCTGCTCAGCGGGCCGAGCGCTGCTCGCGCGGGAGCCAGGCGAACGGGTCGGAGTCGGCCGTCTTGTACTCGAGGCCGACCGGGCCGGCGTAGCCGGCGGCACGCAGGTCGCCGATCCAGCGCTGGATCGGCAGGTCCCCGCTGCCCGGGGCGCCGCGGCCGGGGGCGTCGGTGGTCTGCACGTGCGCGATGCGGTCGCCGTCGGTCTTTAGGTCGA